>NZ_AQXW01000002.1 GCF_000376825.1 Demetria terragena DSM 11295
ATCACCACTGAGGACGGCGATACTGCTGAGTCGACTGGCACGGTGACGGTGACTCCTGCGGGTCAGGTTCCGCCGGTGGCGAATCCGGATGAGGGTACGACGCCGTTGAATACGCCGGTGGATGTGCCGTTGTTGGATAATGACACTGCTGGTGATACGCCGATTGTTCCTGGTGAGACCACGTTGTTGGATGGGGACGGTAATCCCACCGATGAGGTGACGGTCCCGGATGTGGGGACGTTCACGGTCAACGATGAGGGTGTGGTGACGTTTACGCCGGTGGATGGGTTTACGGGTGAGACTCCTGCTGTTCCTTATCGGATTTTTGATGAGGATGGGGATTCGGCTGATTCGACGGTGACGGTGACGGTCGAGCCGGGCGATCCCGGTGACCCGGTGCCGCCGGTGGCGAACCCGGATAAGGAAACGACGCCGCTGGATACTCCGGTGACGTTTGACCCGACCGAGAACGACACCCCTGGTGACACGCCGATTGATCCGTCCAAGACCACGCTGTTGGATGAGGACGGTAACCCCACCAATGAGGTGACAATTCCGGATGTGGGGACGTTCACTGTTGAAGACAACGGTGAGATCACCTTCACGCCGGAGGATGGTTACACGGGTACGACACCGCCGGTGGACTACCGGGTTTTCGATGAGGATGGCGATTCAGCTGACTCGACGATCACGGTGACGGTGACACCTGGGTCGGACCCAGGTGATCCGGTGCCGCCGGTGGCCAACCCCGACAAGGAGACAACCAAGCCGGGGACTCCGGTGACGTTTGACCCGACCGATAACGACACCCCTGGTGACACACCGATTGATCCGTCCAAGACCACGTTGTTGGACAAGGACGGAAACCCGGTGGACAAGATCACGATCCCGGATGTGGGGACGTTCACTGTTGAAGACAACGGTGAGATCACGTTCACGCCGGTGGATGGTTACACGGGTACGACACCGCCGGTGGACTACCGGATCTTCGATGAGGACGGCGACTCAGCTGACTCCACGATCACGGTGACGGTGACCGACCCAGGTGGTCCTGGTGACCCGGGCAATCCCGGTAACCCGGGCGGACCTGGTGACCCAGGCGGACCCGGTGACCCAGGCGGACCCGGCAAGCCGGATAACCCGCAGGTTCCGACGGGCGATCCGGTGTCGCAGGGCCCGAACACGACTCTGGTGGCAGGCGGCCTCCTGGCCGCGTTGCTGGCGCTGCTTGGCGGAGCGTTCTTCATCCGCCGCTCACGTCGCTAGAACCGCATAGGTTCTCGCTGAGTCAGCGAAGCCGGGCAGGAAACCTCGAGTTTCCTGCCCGGCTTTCGCGTTCGCGGGCCTGAGCGGGGATCACACCCTCAGGGCGCTGATGGTGGGTTTTCGTCGCTAGCGAGGGAGTCGTACGCGATGTAGTGCGTCGGTCGCCCTTGCTGAGCCGAATAGATGCGCCCGACATACTCGCCCAGGATGCCAAGGCACAACAGTTGCAGACCCGCGAAAGCGGCGACCACCACGACAGTGGAGGTCCAACCGGGCAGGGCGTGGCCGGTGATGTTGACGGCCAGGGCATACAGCAACAGACCAGAGGCCACGACGAACCCGAACAAGCCGAACCACGTAGCCAGCCGCAGCGGTGCTTGAGAAAAACCGGTCAGGCTGTCGAGCGTCAGGCGAATCATCTTCGACAACGGATATTTCGACACCCCGGCGGCGCGCTCATCGCGTCGGTAGTGCACCTCCGCCGAGGGGAACCCCAATGACGGGATGACCAGGCGCAGCACCCGGCCATGTTCGGGCAGCGCGTTGACAGCGTCGGCAGTTGCCCTCGAAATCAGTCGGAAGTCACCCGCATCCAGGGGTGCATCCACGGTGCCGACTGCCCGCATCGTGCGATAGAAGGCCCGGGCGGTGAGCCGCTTGAACCTCGTGTCGCTGCTGCGGTCGTTACGCACGCCGTAGACGACGTCTGCCTGTTCGGACGTTGCCATCGACAGCATGTCCGCGAGTACCTCGGGCGGGTCCTGCAGATCGGCGTCGATGCTGGCGATCCACGCGCCACGGGCGAGTTGAAGGCCGGCCGACATGGCGGCCTGGTGACCAGCGTTCGCGCGCAAGCGCACAATCCGAAGTTCCGGCCAATCTCGGTGAAAGCGCTGCAGCAGTATGGGGCTGGTGTCCGTGGAGCCGTCGTCGACTGCGACGACCTCGTACGGGACACCAAGACGGTCCAACACGGGTCGAAGACGCCCGACGAACAGGGGGAGCACGTCCTCCTCGTTAAAGATCGGGACGACGACCGACATCTCCGTAACCATGATGCGGAGATGGTATCCGGGCAGGTGAGCGACCGTCAGACCTAGCCAGTACGCTGGGCCTATGAAGTCATCGCTCATCACCTGGGCTGCATCTGGGGAAGAAGCCGCCGGCGAGCACGGTCAAGAATTGCCGATGCCCGCGCTGGGATACGGCCTGGTGGCCCTCGCGTTCTTCGCCCTGTGCCTCCTCGTGCTGTGGTCCTTCCGCAACACCGCTGCCAAGAGCAGCGAGCACAGCACCGACCAGAAGTCGGAGCACTGAGCGCGCGCATCGGGGTGATGGGCGGGACCTTCGACCCGATCCATCACGGCCACCTTGTCGCCGCCAGTGAGGTGCAGGCACGACACGACCTCGACGAGGTCGTGTTCGTCCCGACGGGCCAGCCGTGGCAGAAGGCGGGCAAGGCCGTCACCTCAGCCGAACACCGCTATCTGATGACGGTCATCGCGACCGCTTCAAACCCGCGGTTCACCGTGAGCCGGGTCGACATTGATCGGCCTGGGCCCACGTACACCTTGGACACGTTGCGAGATCTGGGCACCCAGCGGCCGGACTCCGAGCTGTTCTTCATCACCGGCGCGGACGCTTTGGCACAGATCCTGAGTTGGAAGGGTGTCGACCAACTCTGGGACCTCGCCCAGTTCATTGGTGTCACCCGTCCCGGCCACGTACTTACCGACGAGGGCCTGCCCGCTGACCGGGTGACTCTCGAAGAGGTTCCCGCGATGGCGATCTCCTCGACGGACTGCCGCGGACGAGTCGGCGGGGGAGAGCCCGTGTGGTATCTCGTGCCCGACGGTGTCGTTCAGTACATCGCCAAATATGGGCTCTACCGGCCGGGTGCCGGTGGCCTCCAGGAGGACTCATGACAGCCACCGACCGAGCGACCGAACTGGCCCGCGCTGCTGCTGCGGCCGCCGAGGACAAACTCGCGACCTCGATCATGGCCATTGACGTGAGCGACCACCTTGCGCTGACTGATGTGTTCCTGGTGGTGGCCGGCGACAATGAGCCGCAGGTGTCGGCGATCGTGGAGGCCATCGAGGATGGTCTGCGGGACTTGGACAGCAAGCCGGTACGACGCGAGGGCAAGCGCGACGGTCGCTGGGTCCTGCTCGACTTCGGCGACATTGTCGTCCACGTTCAGCACGAGGAGGAGCGGGAGTATTACGCCCTCGAGCGGTTGTGGAGTGACTGCCCCACCATCGATGTGAGCTCCGCAGAATGACGGCAGGCGCTCCGGTTCCTGGGCCGAGCGAGCGGTTGATGCGCGGCTCGCAGACTCCGCGACGATTGATCGTGTGGCGGCATGGGGAGACCACGCACAACGCGGCCGGAATCTGGCAGGGCCAGCTGGACACCGAGTTGTCCGATCGAGGGCGCGACCAGGTGCGGGTCGCCGCGCACGCGCTGCGTTCGCAGACGCCCGTCCTGCTGTGGAGTTCTGATCTGCGGCGTGCTCGCGCCACGGCTGAGGCACTCGCCGACGTGACCGAGTTGTCAGTGCGCACCGACGAACGCCTTCGGGAAATTCATGTGGGGGAGTGGCAGGGGCTCACCGCAGGCGATGTCGCCGAGCGGTCCCCGGACATTCAGGAGAAGATCGCGCGTGGTGAGGACCCGGCGCGCGGGGTGACCGGTGAGACCGTGGCGCAGGTTGTGTTGCGTACCCGCGAGGCGGTCGCCGAGTTCGTCGAGCACCTTGCGCCAGGTGGGACCGGAGTCATCGCCACGCACGGGGTGACCGGGCGGGCGATCGTCGCTGACTTGGCGCAGATTGACCAGCGTGTTGCGTGGATGTCATTGGCCGGCCTGCACAACGCGCACTGGGCCGAGTTGGTGGAGCATCGCTTTGGCTGGCGCATCAGCAGGTGGAACGCAGGAGCGCCATCGTGAGTGAGCCAACAGCGAGGTTCCCGTTCATCACTCGGATGGTGAAATCGCGACGGCATGTCAACCGCCCGCGTACCCTCAACCTGCCGCCGTCGAGGCAGTGGCGAATCATGAACTTCTATCCGCCCTTTCTCGGGATCGGACTGCGGGTTTATGACTGGACCGAGGACTGGACCGAGGTCAAGGTCAAACTGCTACTCACGCCAATCAACCGAAACACCCACGGCACCGCGTTCGGTGGCTCGATCGGCGCGATGACCGATGCCTTCAACGCGCTGCTGCTCATCGGACAGCTCGGCCAGGATTACCACGTGTGGGACACGGAGTCGCGGGTTGAGTACGTCAGTCCCGGCGCCGGAACGGTCTACGGGACATTTCGCGTGACGGCGGAGGAGGCCGACGAGGTGCGCCGCGAGGCAGCCTCGGGGGAGAAGGTCTTGCGGTGGTTCGAGACCGACCTGACCCTGCGAGATGGCACGGTCGTGGCCCGCGCAAAGCGACAGGTCTACATCCGCCGGAAGAAGTCCAAGCCCGATTTGGCCGCCACCAAAGCGGACCGTTAGAGTACGGAGGTCGCCGCGCCTGACGCGGTGAACAACCCGAGTTTCGACTCGCGGGGCTGTGGCGCAGTTGGTAGCGCACTTCCATGGCATGGAAGGGGTCAGGGGTTCGAATCCCCTCAGCTCCACGCTGTGATGTCTCACGACATCTGCAAGGCCCGAACCCTCATTGAGGGTTCGGGCCTTGTTGGTTTTGGGGTTGGTAGTCCTTGGTGGGGTCGAGGGTGATGGGTCGACAGTAGAGGTAGACGGGCATCCTTCGGCATGCCGCCTGGCGTAAGTTAACAGCCATGTTGCCAACCTCCCGCGGCGAGTCAGGCCCAGCAGTTCCGGTTCTCCGCATGTTCGACGAGACACAGGCGCGAGAGTTCTATGTGACCTACCTAGGCTTTGAAGTCGAGTGGGAACACCGATTCGAGCCGGGATTTCCGCTGTATCTGCGGATTCGCCGCGACGAGACCGTTCTTGATCTGTCCGAGCACTACGGTGATGGCACGCCTGGTTCGGTGCTCTGGATCCCCATTCGTGGTGTGGACGCTTTCCTTGCGGACCTCTCGCATCGCCCGCACCCGCGGCTGCGCCCCGGGATCGACCGCGAGGCGCCCGGGGGTCCAACAGTCGAACTCACCGATCCGTCTGGAAACGTCCTGCGGTTCTGTGAAGTCACGACCTGAGCGGATCGAAGAGGACCAGCAGATGGCGTTGCGCCGCTCCTGTTCAGCCGCCCACGTGTTGCATTCCGCGTTGGAACCGAACCCGCTGCCGAGCCTGAGCGTCTACGCCCGCATCTTCGGGGACGGCGCAATGTACAGAATGAGGATGCTCGTATGAGAAAAATCTCAACAATAGGCGTAATAGCCAGCATCGCTATTTTTATGGCAGCGGGACCGATATCACCATCCATGGCCACAGAGTCACAGGGCCTCGACGAGTTCAGTGCCCTCGACGGCTTCAGCGAACTTAGGACGTTCAGTGCGTCCAGCGAAGAATTAGTGGATTCCGATCCAGCGAACGTGCGTGTGATGACGCTGCCGTCCTCGAGTTGGGACGTCGCGATCGATGTCGTCGAGAATCAGATCGTCGTAGAGAGCGACGACGGCCCAGCGCTTTCGATCGACTACGACGGTCCCGACGGTGACGGACATCGCGTAGGCATCTCGCCAAACACCGGGTGCGGACTCATGGAAGGCCAGTTCTGGGGCGCCACCACCCCTCTGATTTATCCGATCCTGGATCCGGACCTCCACAAAATCGAGGATATCTGGGTTATTGCCGGGCCGGGTGATTCCCTCTGGGTGTTGATGTCAGGCGGGAGCTACCAGACTCTTGACCCGGATGCTGCCGACAAGCCGCTGTTCATGGCTGCGCGGTTTGCGGGGGACAGCGGTGCACTGTCGGCAGATCTAGCTGGGCTCTACTACATACTTCCTTCGAAAAATCCGGCAACGGACCTCGCCATTGAAACTGCGGACCCGCCAACGATTAACCGCACGATCACCAAGAGCAGTTCCGCCTCCATAGAGTATTTCGATGACGTGCGTAAAATCGCGGTTTCGGATGCCACGTACGGTGACCTCGACATTACGACAATGATCGACCGTCTCCAGGTACAGGTCGAATCCAGCCCCATTATGGATGTCTTTGAGTTGGACCTTGACCATACCTTGAAGGATTTGGGTCAGGAAGTCGTGTACATGGACATTGACTTCGCCATTGGTTCTTGCCTGCCGTAGAGCGCAGAGGAAGCGAAAAAGTGCTGCGGTTCTGCGAAGTCACGACCTAATGTCGTCGAACACCGACCAGCAGATGGCGTTGCGCCGTTCCTGGTTTTCAAGCACCAGGTCGCGCACCTCGACTGGAAGGTGGTCGCGCTGCCAGTCACGTTCGGCAACCCGAGCGGCTTCCTCGTGGCCCGGCGGTGCAGCGGCTTGAACAGCCTTGATGGCGTACGCCGCGGCGCCTAGGTCATGCTCGGCCACATGGGCAACGCAGGCGGCTTGACCGGCGGAGAAGGCGGCGAATCGCGCGGCCCCGCGCAGCGGCCTGGCCGCACCCATCGCATGGCCGCCCCTGGCGCGGGACTCCATCATCGCCATGTCGCCATGGGTCCAGGACCGGACCGCAGCAATCGCCTCCCGCGGTCGAGCATCCTCGGGGTGTGCATCCTCGAACAGCGGAAGGACACGCTCAGCGCACTGTGCTGCCCACCGCCCTAAGTGCCGATGGTCTTCATCAGTGAGCGTCCCGCCGCGGCGGATAGTCACGAGCCGTGGATCACGGATTTTGGGGAGAATCATCAGTCCCTATCGCGAGCGCTCGGTCATCGCGGCACGGCGGTGACCACGATGTTGTCTTCGTGGGTATATCGACCGTCGTTCGTACGAATCACGCGTCCCCCACACGTCACGATCGCTAACTGTCGCGGGCCATCGGCCCGGAAGATGTTGTCCGGAAGCGCGGTCTTGCGATAGGACTTCACCGCGTTGACGACCCATGTCGTCGGTTTGCCTTTGGCATCAGTGGTCACGACGGACGCTCCGGGCTTGACCATGCCGAGGAGGAAGAGGGCTCCGGGTGTGCCGCCGTGAGTCACGTGACCCGCGACGAGGGAGGTGCCTTCCTTCGCACCGAGAGACGCGGTGGAGCGCAGATGGCCCACCGTCCGCAGGTCATTTGGAAGCAGCATCGACCCTTCACTGACGCCTTCTGAGACAACCCGAGCTTGGACATACAGCGACGGGATGGCGAGGTAATTCGAGGGAGGCTTGCTCGCCGAGGTGGCGCCGTTGCCCGTGCTGTCGGGTGAATCCACGAGGTCCGTCCACTGCTTGTCGACTGCCTTAGTGCGGACGTACGGCCCATGGTCTCCGTCAGGAATGGTCACCGGCTTGTCGGCAGCAGGCCTCGGAATCTTCCGCGCGTCCTCCGGCGACAAGGATGAGTCGGCGCTCGGCGTGGGAGTGGGCTCCGGCGGGCGGTCCTGCATGCCAATGATCACCGCGGCGATTCCAGCGGCGAAGAGCGCAATACACAGCAGCGCCGCGATGAGAGCACGCCGACGTGTCATGACGGCATTCTTCCACTCGCGCGGGCCACGCCGAGCTGACTCGTCGTGTGTGTGCCTATGACGATACGAAATCGTGTCGAATCCACTTGACCGGTGGACTGCTCGACTCAGGTCTTCGCGTCTGGCGCAGGGCTCGGCTTCTTCTGGGTTGGCAGTTCGTCACGGCGAATGAGCCAGTCGACGTTGGGCTCGATGATGGGCCGAGCGACCTTGGCGACCAGGTCCGTCGACAAGATCACGGTCAGGAATCCCGCGAACACCACGAGGGTCAGGATGCCCAGTAGGCCCCAGTCACCGATGTCGGAGATGATCCCGTAGTTGCGCATCAGCACCAGGATCAGCAGGTGGATCAGGTAGATGTAGAGCGTGCGGGAAAGCTGCCGTTGGAATCCAAGCGAACGTCGTGGCACCAGCAGGAGGAGCGCCAGCGTCATGGCCGCACCGACTCCCATCACGCTGGCCCGGAGCAGGACACCGGCAACTTCGGTGATGAGTTCCTTTTCGCCGACACCGAACGAGCGCAATCCTTCGAGCGCTGCCTCGGATCCGGGCTTCAGGAGATCTTGGTAGGAGTTGCGACCGAGCGCCCACCGGTCGATGCGCCAACGTTCCTCCAGGTTGGGGAAAGCCAGCAGCACCGCCGCGATGATCACGAATACTCCACCGGCAGCGGCGCGTACGGCCACCGAGGGGCGGGCGAACCATTCCTGCGTGGACCATCCGCGGTCCTTGGCAAGGTATCCGGCGACGAAGAAGGGGAGGAAGAAAAGGGTACGTGCCGCGGAGTAGTCGGTCCCGATTGCGGGGACAAGACCCGCGCCAAGGGCCAGCAGGATAGAGACCAGCATCGGTCGGCGCAGCCTCATGATGATGGGCAGCAGGATGCGCAGGCTGGCCAGCGTCAGCAGGAACCACAGTCCCCAGGACGGCACGATGATGTTGTTCTCGGTGATTTTCTCGTCGTCGATGTAGAAGTGCACCAGCGCAAAAATCACCTCCCAAATCAGCCAGATCACGATCAGTTGGATGACCGACCGGACGGCTTTGACGTTGATCTCGGGCTTGGAGAAGTAGCCGCTGATCGTCAGCAGCGCGGCGACGTGGAACAGGTAGAAGTACAGGTAGATCAGGTATGCCGCGTCCGAGCTTTGGCGGAGCGTTTCCAGAGTGTGCGCGGTGACGATGAAGAAGAGCAGCAGGTAGCGAGCGTGGTCCCACAGCGCGACACGTGCGGGCGCCTTGGCTGGCGAGGTGCTGGCGGGTTGTGACGGTGACATTGCGCCCAGGGTAAACGGGAGATGGCCGCAAGGTGAGGATGTGGCGGCGCCTGTGTGCCGTGCCACCCATTCGACTACGGAAGGATCGGACCATGACCAGACGGATCATCATCGACACTGACACCGCACAGGATGATTGCGTGGCCCTGCTCGTCGGGTTGCTCGATCCGGCAGTGCACCTCGAAGCAGTCACCGCGGTCGCGGGCAACGTCGCCTTCGATCGCCAGGTGCGCAACGCTTTCCTCACCTTGAACGCAGCTGGCCGGTTGGGAGAAGTGCCGGTGCACCTGGGTTGTTCCCGACCGATGGTGCGCGAGTGGGTTTCAGCCGAGGACGTTCACGGCGATGGCGTGGGTGGCCTGGACATGGACTTCAGTGACTGTGAGCCGGATCGGGAACACGGTGTCGATGCACTGATTCGGGTGGTGCGCGACAGCCCTGGCGAAATCGACATTGTGGCGATCGGTCCGCTGACCAACCTCGCTGTCGCACAGGCGAAAGACCCGTCCTTCGCCTCGAAGGTGCGGTCACTCACGGTCATGGGCGGGTCGAACAACGGTCGCGGGAACATCACTGCCGCAGCGGAGTTCAACTTCTTTGTTGATCCAGAGGCAGCGCAGGTGGTGCTCGAGGCGGGGTTCGACATCACGATTGTTCCGTGGGCTCCGTTGACGCTTCGGGACGCCGTGTTCAGTAGGGCCCGGCTCGCCGAGATCGAGGCGATCGGGTCGCCGCTGTCCCGGTTCTTCCTCCAGGTCTGTGCTGCGACGTTGGCGTTTGACGAAGCCGTGGGGATCCCGGGCACCACGCATCCGGATTCGCTCTCTGCCGCGGTGCTGCTCCACCCAGAACTCGTCACGGCGGCAGGGCGCTACCACGTTGCCGTGGAGACGAACTCAGATCTCACCCGCGGGTATGCGGCCATGTCCTGGGGTGTGCATGGGCTGGCGCCAAACGCGACCGTGATCGAGTCGGTCGACTCCGAAGCGTTCTTCGAATACGTGGTCCACCTCCTGCGTCGTGAGGTCACGCCAACCCGCCCGTTGCGCGGGCTGCGCTAGCCGTCAGCCCCGAGGCGCCGAAAACGCTAGATCGCGAGGTCGAGTGCGAACGGTCCGATGATGACGGTCAGCAAGGTGATGAGAATGACGCCGACCACGTTGAGAACCGCGCCGCCTCGGGCCATCTCGCTGATCTTCACCGCGCCGGTACCAAAGACGATCGCATTAGGTGGCGTACCGACCGGCAACATGAACGCACAGGTCGCGGCCAATGCTGCGGGGATGAGCAGGACCATGGGATCGATGCCGATGCCGACCGCGACGCCGCCCAGGACGGGAATGAAGGTCGCCGCTGTGGCGGTATTGCTGGTGACCTCGGTGAGGAGGAGTACCAGTGCGACCACAGCCAAGATCAACGCGACGACGGGCAATGCTTCCAGCCCGCGAACCTGCTGCCCGAACCACTTGTCCAGTCCGCTGGCCGCGACCGCGGCAGCGAGGCTGAGACCACCTCCGAAGAGCAGGAGCACCCCCCACGGAAGGCCTTCCTCAGCGTCCTTCCATTCCAGCGCCATCCGGTGGTCTTTGTCGGCGGGAATGAGGAACAGGATCAAGCCAGCAGCGATCGCGATCGCGGTGTCGTCGAATTCGCCCAGCCATGAAGCAGATTCGGCAATCGTGTCAATGTTGGACAGGATGCTGGGAACGACCCACATGAACGCTGCGCCGGAGAACACCGCGAGCACGACCTTCTCGCCTTGACTCATCGGGCCAAGCTCGCGGATTTCGGCATCGATGAGCTCACGGCCGCCCGGGATCTCGCTGAGCGAGAAGCGGAACATCACCCGGGTGATCAGGAACCAGGCCAGCGCGATGAAGATCACCACGAGCGGAACGCCGAGGATCATCCAGTCGACAAAGCCAATCTCCTTGTCGAGCTCGTCGCTGACGTAGCCGGCGACGATGGCGTTAGGAGGGCTGCCGAGCAGGGTGCCCAGGCCGCCGATCGAGGCTGCCCAGGCGATGGACAGCATGAGCGCCACGCCGAAGGTGCGCACGTCAGGGTCAGCGACGACATCGCTGATTCGGCCACCTGCGTGGACTTCGTCGGAGGTCTCGGACGTCTCACCGCGCGAGACGTTTTCGATGACGAGGGCCAGGATGGAGATACCGATGGGCAGCATCATCAAGGTGGTTGCGGTATTCGACACCCACATCGACAAGAACGCAGTCGAGATCATCATGCCGAGGATGATCTGACGCGGGCTCGTGCCCACCCGGCGGAGTGTCAACAGCGCGATGCGCCGGTGGAGATTCCACTTCTGCATCGCGATGGCAATGAGGAAGCCGCCAAGAAACAGGAAGACAATCGGGTTGGCGTACGGCGCTGCCGCTTCTTCCACGTTGAGTTTGGTCAACGGTGGGATCACGACAAGCGGCAACAAGGCCGTGGCTGACAGCGGGATCGCTTCGGTCATCCACCAGACCGCCATCAGGGTGCCGATAGCCGCGACCCATCGACCATCTGCGGAGATGTCGGCAGAACCGAGGGCTAGGTAGACCAGCGCGGCCAGCGCCAGGCCAAGCGCGCGGAACATCCACGTCCGCCCGGCCGGGGGAACGCTGCCCTGCTCGCCAGCGCGCTCGTCGTATTCGCCCTGTTCCTGGATGACTCTCTCGTCCGTCATGGAAGGACGCTATCTAAGACACTGGACCTCGCGCAGGAGGTTGCTATTTGAGACCCGAAAGGGCTGGCAGCGCAGATGCGCCGCCAGCCCTCCGGATGGGGAAATCAGTCCCTTGCTGAGCCCGCTGTGACCAGGTCATGGTCATCATGAGATTCAGCCGAACCCTGGGCCGCGAGGCTTTCGCCCTCGACGTCAATGTTGGGCAGAATTCGGTTGAGCCAGCTTGGAATCCACCAGGCGCGGTCGCCGAGCATCAACATGACGGCCGGCACTAGCACCATGCGCACCAGGAAGGCATCCAAGAAGACAGCGGTCGCCAGCGCGACGCCGATCGACTTGATCAGCGCGTTGTCCTGGAAGGCGAAGGCGGCGAACACCGAGATCATGATGAGCGCTGCGGCCACGACGACGCGGCCCGAGTGTCGGAATCCGTCGATGACCGCGTCACGCGCTTCCATGCCGTGGCTGTACGCCTCGCGCATCCGGGTGGTGAGGAATACCTGGTAGTCCATGGCCAGCCCGAAGACGATGCCAATCAGCAACGTCGGCATAAAGCTCATGATCGGCTGCGGGTCAAAGATCCCAAACAGGCCGTCCTGTACCACCTTGACGGTGACTCCCAGCGTTGCCAGCACCGACAGGAGGAACCCTCCGGTAGCCAACAGTGGCACCACGATTGACCGGAACACCAGCACGAGCAGAAGGAATGCCAACCCGACCACAATGGCCAGATAAACCGGCAGGGCGTCATTGAGCATCTTGGAGACGTCGGCCTGGATCGCTGTCTGTCCGGTGATGCCAATGGACGCACCGGTCCGCTCTTCGACGTCAGGTTGTTCGGCCCGCAGACGCTCCAGCAGATCGTCGGTCTCGACGTCCGCCGGTCCGGTCTTGGGCGTGATCAGAACCACCGCGCCGTCGCCCGACGAATTTGATTGCACGACTTGGGCGTTCGCGACACCTGGGTCGCTACTGGCCCACTTGACCACCTCACCAGTCGCGGCTTGCTGACGGGTGCTGTTGTTGAGGTCGCGAGAGTCAACAACGGCCACCATCGGCGCACCGCGGCCGGGGCCGAATCCCTCGGACATGAGGTCGGCCGATGTCCGGGCCTCAGTCCCCACGGAAGCCGTGGAGTCTGACGGGAGGCCAAGGTGGATGTCTTTCACCGGTACGGCCAACGCCGCGAGGGCCGCGACGACCGCGATGGCTGCGAGCCACGGGGCCTTACGTATACCGGACGCGAGGCGTACCGATCCATTCACTGCCGCGTGATCGCGGTCGTCAGTGACGACCTCTTTGCGGAAACGTCCGGCGAAAGCCTTGCCCTTGAGCATGCCCATCAGCGCTGGGAGGAAGGTGAGTGCGATCAGAACGGCCATGACCACGGTTGCCGCGGCGGCGAGTCCCATGGCGGTGAGCAGCGAAATGCCAAGCAGGGCAAAGGCACTCAGAGCGATGACGACGGTGAGGCCGGCGAAGACCACCGCCGAGCCGGCCGTGCCGAGGGCGCGACCCATGGCATGCTCTCGGTCGTCGGTATGCCGCAACTCAGTTCGGTATCGCGACAGGATGAAGAGCGCGTAGTCGATACCGACCGCCAGGCCGATCATCGACGCGAGGGCGGTCGTGGTGTCGGAAAGGTCAAAGAACGCTGTCGCGCCGGTGATGCCCGCCAGGCCGACCCCGACGCCGATCACCGCGCTCAGAATCGGAAGACCGGCCGCTACAAACGATCCAAAGGTGATGACGAGAACGATCAGGGCGATACCAATACCGATCAGTTCCGAAGTGCCCGAGGGAAGTTCAAACTTCTCCATACCGGTGCCGCCCGCGGCAACCGTGAGGCCACCCGTGGAGGCGTCTTTGACCGCGTCGCGGACGTAGTCCTGGGTCTCGGGTTTGACGTCCAGCGCATTCGTGACATTGAAAGTCCAACTGATGGTGCCGGTGCGGCCATCCTCCGAGAGTGGCGACAGCGCTTGCGCGTTGGCTTTGGCGACGGCCTCAGGCGTGCCGCTCTTCGTCGATTCCGTCACAACCTGCTTTTCCTGAGCCGGTGCTGCAGTGACCGGGTTGAGGAACGGGGTTTCCGCGGCGACCTGCGGAGTGGTTGACAGTTTTTGCGTCAGGGCGTCGATCTGACCGCGGTAGGGCTGCTCCGCCAACGTGTGTCCCTCGGGCGCCTGTACGACGATCCGTCCTGAGACTTCCTGGTCGGCCGACTTGGCTTGTGGGAACAGTTCCTTCTGAGTCTCGGCGGCCTCCACTGAGGGGATGCCAGGGATGGCGAACGAAGTGGTGAACGGCTTCGCCTGGGTAGCGGCAAATCCGCCCACCGCGAGGAGGGCCAAGAGCCAGCCGACCATCACGATCGGCCAACGGCGGTATGCCGTCCGGCCTAGTCGGTAAAGCAGTGTTGCCACGATGTCTCCTTCAGTGGTGGCGTCGGATACGAGACGCGCGTAAGAGTTGGTGAATGACGGGGATGGGGGAGGGTCAGGCGGGGCGAACGCTTGCCCAGTACGCGTCGACGACGTCGTCGAAGACCTCGCTGATCGCGCGGTCGTCTTGGGCGAACTCGTCCAAACACACCTGGATGAGCGCGAGCAGCGTGCGTGCCATCACGCGAGCGCGAAGATCGTCCTCCGACCAGTTCTGCCGACCGCTGATCAACTTCGCCGCGAGTTCGGTGATGATGGAGAACCGGTCGTTGATGAGCTGCTGCATCTTGGGGTCGGCAGCGATCGCCTGCTCGACGAGCCGGTGGCACTCCAACGCTCGGGGATGGTCGCTGACGACGTCGACCATGATGTCGCGGACGAACTCGATGACGTCCCGGAACGGCTCGGGGGAGGGCTCGGCATCTTGGAAGGTCGCCAGCGCAGGATGGCAGTCGATGTCGTCCTTGGGGCCAAGCACCGCGGACTCTTTGTCGCGGACAGCATTGAACAGCGTGCGCCTACTGACGCCTACTTTTTCGGCCAACTGGTCCATGGTGAAGCCGTCGTAGCCGTGCTCGATGACCAACTCGCACGCGGCGTGCTGGACGTCGAGTTGGCGGTCCAGAGCTCGTCGCTCCGCTGCCGATGTTGCACTGATCTTCATGGAGTGCAGTTTTGCACTTGACTACACGTCAGTGCAAATCGCATCGATGTGATGTGCACGACAACCCTGCGGCGGCTCGTTCGTCCCTATGTTGTGGAGATGACGAACGGGAGAATCCGATGATTGGCTGGACGAGCACGGCGTCACGGTGGCAGGCGATGGCGCTGGTAGGCGTCTTGGTGGCAGGTCTCGCACCAGCGGGTGCGGCACTGGCTGGACAAGGCCCGCCGTGCGGCGACAGAGCCAGGGGGCTCGACATCGATGGCGGGGGTACGGACATCGTGCTTGGCTTTCCGTCGTGGGACATCACTTCCGAGGGCGAGACGATGCAGGAGGCGGGCATGATTGCGGTCCTGTCGAACGTGGTCGTCAATGGCGCGATCCAACCGCCTACCGCCACGACCTACTACACCGCCGCAGATTTCGGTATTCCGGTTCAGACCCGGGCCAAATTCGGTTCTTCGGTGGTCGGGTTCTCGCCGAGCGAGCCAGATTTCGAAGGCTGCGGCCACCTCTTAGTGGGCGCGCCCGGTCAGGACGTCAACGGGGTCTCGGAGGCGGGGGAAGTTCACCTGCTCGATGGTTGGGCTGATGGGTCTCTCAGCCACGCGTGGAGCCTTGACCAGAGCGACCTTCCTGAGAGCGCCGGCCCACCTCAGCCGAGCGTACGGTTCGGCACGCGCCTCGGCGCCGCGAGCATTCACCAGGTTGCCGTGGGCGCTCCCGGTTGGGACTCCAGAATGGGGGATGAGGGTGGCATCGCAACGATCGCCATTAATGACAAAGAGGGAACCGGCCATGTGTCGCACTGGCTTCCAGGACAATACGGCGGAGACGATCTCGGCGGCGGGCCGTTGGTGTGGGCCGAGGCTGATAAGGGGGCCACGTTGGCGGCCGGAGCCCCACTCGCTAATCCAGAGGGGGCCCTGGACGCCGGAGCGGTCGCGTTCACCACGTTCACCGACGGCACGCCCACCACGACCTGGCTTAGCCAGGATTCTCCCGGCGCGGCTGGGACCGCCGAAACTCGCGACAATTTTGGGGCCTCGATCGCGACAACCAAGGACGGCGACGGCCGAGAGGTCTGGCTCATTGGCGCGCCAGGGGAGGACATCGGATCCACGCAGAGCGCGGGCATGGTCGGTGTTGCCCGAGGTGGCGCAAGCAGCGGCCCTGGGACGCCGCCAGTCATGACCGAGGACTATCTGACCCAGAGCACCCCTCGAATCGCTGGTACGCCCGAGACCCCGGACAGTTTCGGTGCCGCTCTAGCGCTGGGCAGAATGAATCCGGGATCCAGGGGCGAGCACTTGGCTGTTGGCGCTAGTAGTGAGGCAATCGGTGCCGTGAACGGGGTCGGAGTGGTTTCGGTCAACTCGGTTTCCGTCTCCAATGGCAGCGTCAAACCCACCGCCACGGTCGCGCGCGTCTGGCACCAGGGCAGCCCTGGGGTGCCCGGAACTCTGGAGGCCGGCGACAACTTCGGTGCAACCGTCATTGCCCAACCCGTATGGGTCAAAGGTCAGTTGCGCCACCTCGGTGTGGTGACCTCACCGAGCGACGATATCGGGGAATTCGTGAATGCGGGCCGAGCGACCGCCGGGTGGTTCGGCGATGCTGGACCCAAAGTGGACCTGATTCCGAGTCAACTCCAGAACTTTGCAGGCACCGACATGGTGGTCGCTACCTACCCTGCCCGCACCACCGGTTAGCGGAGGATCGCTCCGGGTGAGTCAGTCAGCAGGCGAGCGACCGCCTGCGCGGTCGGAAGGTCCTCGCCAACGGTCAGGATGGTGTTCTTGGCTGGCGTGAGGGCTGAGGTGTCGGTCGCCCATCCCGTGCAGATCACCGTCACGTCCGGATTGGTCGCGAGAATCCTTCGGAGAGCGTCAGATTCATGCTCGTCCAGCCATGGTGAGCCCGTCAGGACGATGTCTGCATGGGCGGGAAGAGCAGCCTTCCCCGATCCGGATGTCCCGGCGTGACCTTCAGCGGTGGATCGAATTTCGAAGGCAGTGACGGCGTCGGACCCGGGCAGGGCCGCCAGGATGGCATCGACAATGAGTCCGCGGTTCGCGCCCGCCGCCACGTTGCGGTGACGGCGGATATCCACCACGGTGACCGGCGCGGCATCGCGTTGGCGTACGTCACCGCTCACCCGCAGGGCACTCTCGGCGACCGCTGAATCGGCTGCTGCGGAACTGGCCTCCGGGTTGGCGGCCGCGTACCGGGAACGTGCTTGCGCGACAAGGCGATCCACCCGTGCTGCGGCATCCCGCAGGCGGTCGAGCGGCAGCCGTCCGTCCGCGACAGCTGCCAGGACCGCGTCGCGAACTTCGCGGAATATCTGTGCGTCTCCGCCCACAGACTTGTTGAGAACCGGATTGCCTAGTGCGACGAGGTCGACACCGGCAACAAGCGCCTGGACCGAGCCTTCAGCGAGCCCGACAGTGTCGACCATGGCGCGCATGTCCATCGCGTCGGAGGTGATGAGGCCGTCGAAGCCCAGCTCTTCCCGGAGAAAGGTCAGTACGGTTCGGCTGGTGGTGGCGGGTCGGTCGTCAAGCGCGGCAAACACGATGTGCGCCGTCATGATGACGTCGACCTCCGCGGCGATTGCTGCCGTGAATGGCAGCAGGTCGCGTGAGCGCAAGGTAGCCAGGTCGGCGTCGATGTGTGGGAGGCCCACGTGCGAGTCAACGCTGGTGTCGCCGTGTCCGGGAAAATGCTTGGCACAGCTCAAGATTCCGACTGAGTGGAGTCCTTCGATGTAGGCACCCACATGCGCGCCAACTCGTTCTGTGTCGGTGCCGAATGCTCGAACCCCGATGACCGGGTTGTGCGGATTGCTCGTGACGTCGGCGACCGGCGCGAGGTTGAGGTCGACCCCGACTTCGCGCAGGTCGTTCCCGATCGCTGAGGCAACCGCGCGGGTGAGGCGAACATCGTCCGCCCGACCCAGCGCGGCTGCACCGACGTGTCGAGAACCCGGCGTCGTCGACATCGTGCTGAGCCGGGACACGATCCCGCCTTCCTCGTCCATGGACACGACGAGGTCACCGAGATCGTGCACCGTGTCTGTCAGTTCGCGCAGTTGGTGAACCGAGTCGACGTTGTGCCCAAAGAGACAGACCCCACCGAGCCCGTGTGCTGCAGCCTCCCGAAGCCATTCGGGCGCAGTTTCGCCAGCGAAACCGGGCATGAGCACCCGGTGGACCAGTCGGCGTACGGACTGGTCGGTCACCTACTTCACCGCTCCCTGGACCAGGCCCGCTCCCAGGCGGCGCTGCGCGAGGACGAAGACCACCATGACCGGGAGGGTTACCAGCGAGGAGGCGGCCATGAGTCCGCCCCAGTCGTTGGTGTTCTGACCGAAGAACCGGAAGAGACCGATGCCGACGGTCATGGTCGGTTCGTTCGTGATGAACGTTCGAGCGAAGGTGAACTCCTCCCACGCCATGACGAACGAGAAGGCGCTCGTGGCGATGAGGCCGGGCACCACCAGCGGGAACAGGACGTGACGGAACATCTGCCACCAACCGCACCCGTCGAGATAGGCAGCCTCCTCGAGTTCCTGGGGTACGGCCGCGACGAACCCACGAAGGTTCCAGATCGCAAACGGCAAGGAGAACGCGACGTAGACCAGGATCAAACCGAAGAGGGAGTTGAGCATCTGCAGGTCCTTCATCTGAAGGAACAGCGGAATCAGCAGAGCCTCTGCCGGGAGCATCTGCACGACCAAGATCATGATCAAGACCGTTGTCCGGAAACGAAATTGGAACCGTGCCATCGCCACCGCTCCAAGCAGCGCAATGCCGCACGAAAACAGGACGGTGACCACCGTGACGATCGCCGAATTCATCATGAAGCGACCGAAATTGCCGTCACCGAGCGCTCGCGAGAAGTTGTCGAAGGTCAGGTTCTTTGGCAACAACGCGTCGGTTCCCGAGGTTGCCTGACCATTGAAGGCGGTCGTGAGCATGAAATAGATCGGGAACAGAGTGAACGCGACGAGAACGACGGTGGCACACCAGATCCCTACGCGACCAAGGGGAGATGTCCGATGGATCATCGCAGCTCATCCTCTCGGAACAGGGCTCTGACGTAGATCAGGGTGATGAGCAACAGCAGGACGGTGAGGAGCACCGCGATAGCGGAGCCAAGGCCGTAGTTGGTCTTGGCCATCGCCGTGATGTACGACCAGACCCCGAGGTTGAAGATGTCCGGATTACCGCCGTCGCCGCCGGGCATCAAGTAGATCTGGGCGAACACCTTGAAATCCCAGATCGTCGACAGAATCGTGACGACCGCAAAGACCGGGCGCATGATCGGCACGGTGATTGACCAGAACCGGCGCCAGCCACTTGCACCGTCGAGCATGGCAGCTTCATGAAGCTCGTCAGGCACGGTCGCCAGCCCGGCGAAAATCGTGATTGCCACAAAGGGATAGGAGTGGTGGATGACGTTGGTGACCGCGATCGCATAGAACGACAAGCGTTCGGTGAACCAGTTGTAACCCTCTGGGCCGATGAGCCCGATGCCCTCCAGCGCAGTCCGCATGACCCCCGCATCTGGATCAAAGATCCAGACCCAGATGTAGGTTCCCGTGACTGCCGGAAGGGCCCAGGCCAGCAGGGCGCTCCCGATGACGATCGCGCGTCCGACCGTGCCGAGCCGCTGGAGCAAAAGGGCGACGAGCGTACCGAGCACGATCGTTCCGACGACTGCAACAAACGCGAAGACCAGCGTGTTGGGAAAGACGACCTTCCACAGGTAGTCCCCGCCCAGGATCTCGCGGAAATTGTCCAGGCCGATGAACCGCGGTTTGCCAGCGATGACCTCCTCGAGGCCATACGCCTGGAAGGCCAAGTAGGTGACCCGGATGATGGGCCACAGCAGCAGGGCCGCGATGACCGTGAGCGGTGCGGCAAGCAGCAGCCACGGCCGTCGACGTGAGACCGGCATGGGGGAATGAACTCCTGGGTTCGGGCGGGCCGGGACTACGTCTACTTGGCGTTCAACGTGGTGGTGATTTCCTTGGACGCTGTGCCGGTGGCCTTGTCGACCGGGGTGCCGGTGAGGGTCGACTGCAGCATCTTGGTGATCGTCTTGTCGCTTTCCACCTTGCCCCACGCGGGAGCATTCGGAACGTTCTTGCCTGCCTCCATCATGGCCTTGGCGAACGGGCTGACCAGCGGGTCCTTGCTGTTCACGAACGGCTTCATTCCGGACTTGGTGCTTGGGAAGTATCCGGTCTGGGAGGCCCACTTCTTGGCAAGTTCGCCCGTCGTGAGCAGTTGAACCAACTGCCACGCGGCGTCCGGCTTCTTGGAGGTCTTCAGCACGGCGAGGTTGGAGCCGCCAAGGAAGGTCGGAGCCATTCCGCTGTCCTTGCCGGGCACCGGCATGGCCCCGATCTTGCCCTTAAGGCTGGGGTTCTGCTCGAGCGCGGTCTTCGGCGTCCAGTTGCCTTGGATCACCATGGCGGCTTTGCCTTGAGCGAAGGAGTCCAGCAGTTGGGTCTCCTTCCAGGTGGAGGCGCCCGTGCTGGACGAGCCGTGCTTGGTCGCCAATTCGGTGTAGAACTTCAGGCCCTCCTGGGACTTCGGCGAATCGAGGGTGCCCTTCCAAGCGCCGCCGCTTTCTTCGGCAAAGCCTCCGCCCGCACCCCAGATGAACGGCGCCGCGGCGTACGAACTGGCACCGGCAATGGGCATCGGGAGCATCTTGGGCTCTTTGGCCTTCAGCGTCTTGACGGCCTGCTGCAACTCGGCCCAGTTCTTGGGCGCGGTGATCTTGTGCTTGGCGAAGACATCCTTGCGGTAGACGATGCCGCGGGTTCCGGCGTACCAGCCGACGCCGTACTGCTTGTTCTCGTGGGTCGCTGAATCCTTCAGCGCGGGCAGCAGGTCGTCGCCCAACTTGCTCTTGTTGATCTTGTCGGTGAGGTCGGTCAATCCACCAGCAGCGGCAAACTCTGGCGTCCACGTGGTGCCGATCTCGGAGACATCGGGACCATCCCCGCCGGCGAAGGCGCGCACCAGGCGGTCGTGGGCATCAGCCCACTCGACCTCGCTCACCGTCAGCGTGCCGCCAGTCTTCTTCTTGTAGGCCGCTTTGACATCGTCGTAGAAGGTTTTGGCGTTGGCGTTGGTTCCCTTCATCACCCACCAGGTGATGTCCTTGTCGCCACCGCCTTCGGAACCGCCCGTGGTGCCATCGTCTCCGCACCCTGCAAGCAGAATTCCCGCGGCCGCAACGGCGGCAATCCCTGACATCCGTGTCGAGCGCATCCCGGTCTCCCTCTTCCATGGTCGCGGGCGACGCCGCGAATGATCGATCCTCACATAGATGAGGACAGTCATGAAAATAGTTTCCACAGGGAGGGAGCGCAACGGACTCGCCCGAACTGGTGCCAGAAAATGATCTCTAGGACGGGCGAGCGCGGGTTGGTCTAGCGCAACTGTGCCGAGGTGAGTCCCAGGAGGCGGCGCGCGATGACGAGCAACTGGATCTGCTGGGTGCCCTCGAAGATGTCGAGAATCTTAGAATCGCGAGCCCACTTCTCCAGCAACTCGGTCTCGGCGTAGCCGGTGGCCCCGGTGAGTTCGACACACGCCAGGGCGACCTGCACGCAGGTCCGCCCGGCACGCGCCTTGGCCATGGAGGCTTCCATGGAGTTCGGCCGCCCGTTGTCGGCCATCCACGCGGCGCGCAAGGTCAGTAGGTATGCCGCCTCAAACTCCGCTTCCAACTGCAGGAGGCGTACGGCAGCGTGCGACTGGCGAGCTGGCGCCGCGTCGACGTCGACGGTGACACCCGCATCGGCGAGGAGTTCGGTGGTGGTGTCGAGGCAGGCGCGCGCAAGCCCGCAGGCCATGGCCGCGACGAGCGGACGCGTGTTGTCGAAGGTCTGCATCGCCCCGCCGAAGCCGCCCTCAGTGCGGATCTCTGGGTCGCCGAGTAGGTCATCGGCAGGGACGCGGCAGTCCTCCAGGTGAAAGGCCGCGGTGTCGCTGGCACGGATGCCGAGCTTGTGCTCCAGGCGAACCAGCTTGAGGCCCGGATTGCTGCGTTCGACCACGAAGCTCTTGATCGCGCGCTTGCCTTGCGCCGGGTCGAGCGTCGCCCACACCACGACGAGGTCGGCACGCTCACCCGAGGTGACGAAGATCTTCTCGCCGTTGAGGACATACTCATCGCCGTCGAGCACAGCCGTGGTGCGGATTGCGCCTGAGTCGGAGCCCGTGTCGGGCTCGGTGATGGCCATCGCGGCCCACCGCCCCGCATAGCGCTCCTTCTGGGCGGTGTTGGCGACAGCGGCAATCGCGGCATTGCCGAGGCCCTGACGCGGAAGGCTCAACGTCAGTCCGACATCGCCGCGGCATGTCTGCATGACCGAAAGGACCGAGGCCATATTGGTGCCGTTGCGATTACCGGGGCGGTCATTGCTGTCCTCGGCGCGGGGCTCCGCGGACTGGGCGCGGGTGGAGCCAGCCGCCCCCGCACCCTGGCTGGAGCCGGAGTCCGAGAAGCCATCGATGAGCGCCGAGACAAGGTCCAACTCAGCCGGATAGGAGTGCTCTGCGAGGTCATACTTGCGACTCACTGGCCGGAAGACCTCGTCGGCCAGGGACGCGGCCTGCGTCACCAAGGGTGCCAAGCGCTTGGGAATCTCAAGGTCAATCACACCAACAGCCCACCTTCAAGAATGCCGGTGGCGCGCAGATCGCGGAACCACCGCTCGTTGTCGAATTCTTTGACGAAGCCATGGCCGCCCAGGAGTTGGACGCCATCTGAACCGATCTGTGCGCCCTGCGTCGCCGCCAGGTGGCGTGCGTGCGCAATCTGTGCGCCGGCGTCACCGCCGGCATCAAGCAAGGCTGCTGCCCGCCACACGACCAACCGGAGCGCGTCCAGTTCGGTCGCGATATTGGCCACCGTGAAGGCCACGGCCTGGCGGTGCGCGATGGGCTCCCCAAAGGCCTGGCGTTCCACGACGTAGGTCTTGACCTGATCGAGGACGGCTTGCCCGACGCCCACGGCCGCAGCGGCCCAGGCGAGGCGGGCGCGGCGTACGACCTGGCGGTGGTCGTCGGTGGTGCCAAGGATCTGTGCCTGGCTGATTCGTACGTTCTGCAAGTGAAGTCGACCAGTTGCTGCCGCCCGAAGGCCCATCGCTGGGTCGTCGGCTACTTCAAGGCCAGGCGTGCCTGACTCGACGATGACGAGTCGGGGCTCGCCGTCGAGCATTGCCGAGACGATGAACACCTGGGCTGTCGCGGCGACCGGGACCAGGGATTTCACTCCGTTTACGATCAATTCGTCACCCTCGCGGGTGGCGGTGGTCTGTGCCTCAAGCGGGTCGAAGAGGGGCTGCGGCTCCATGAGTGCCAGCGCGCCGATGGCCGAGTCGGTTTCGGCGACGAGCGGGGGCAGGTAGGTCTGCTGCTGCTCGGCAGTGCCGTAATCCGCGAGCGCGGTCGCGACGCTTCCGCTGGTCAGGATCGAGGTTGCCAGACCCAGATCTCCGCGGGCCAACTCCTCAAGCACCAGGACGGCCGCGGTGGTGGAGCGTTCCTCGGCGACGCCGCCGAGATCGGCTGGCACGCCGAGCGATCCGAGGCCTAGTTCTTGGGCTTGCTCGCGGATGGCGTCGGGCACCGAGCGATCGCTATCGGCTTTGGCGCCTGCGGGACGCAGCACCTCATCGGCGAATTCGCGCGCGACACCGCGCATCATGTCCTGATCTTCGGTGGGCGTCAGGTCGAAGGCTCGGCGAGGGCGGGATGGTCCGGTCCGGATCGGCGCCCCACTGCCAGAGCGGCGGGCGAATGCTGTGGTCGCGGCAGTCTGGACTCGGAATCCGTTCCGAGCGCCCCGGTAGAGCACGCGTTCGATGCGGCGGCGCACGGCAGGATTTTGCAGTGCACCGAGTCCGCCGGCCCGGGTGACAAGTCGCAGCCCGAGCGCTTGGCCGCGGTCAGCCACATTGGGCTTACGTCCGGCGTTGGTCATCGTCGCCTCTCCATGCCTATACGTCGTGAGCGGTCAGCTTCTCGATACCCAAGGTATCAGTAACTTTCGGTATCGGATACTTAACCGGCGAAGACGTTTAGCGAGTGAGGGCGTGGGCAAAGTCTCTTGCTGCAGTGCGTACGGCGGGAGCAACCTCGACCAGATCAGTCTTCGAGAACCGCTCAGAGGGGCCGGAGACGGAGATCGCCACCCGTAATGGTCCTGGCGAAGGCACCGCCGCCGCGATGCACCGCACGCCGAGTTCGCGTTCTTGCTCGTCCACGGAATAGCCAACGGAGTGAATGTGGTCAAGCTCGCGTACGAGGTGCTCTGGGGTGGTGATGGTGTAGGGCGTCGCGGGGTTGAGCGAACCTTGGGGCAGGAGCCTCAACGCATGATCGCGTCCGAGTTGTGCCAGAACAGCCTTGCCAACTGCTGTGTTGTGCAAGGGAACTCGGCGCCCAACCTCCGCAAAGATTCGGAGCGAATGCGGCGATGGGCTTTGGGCGATGTAGACCATCTCGTGGCCTTGAAGGATCGCGAGATTGGACGACTCACCGGTGAGGGCGGTCAGGCGCGCGAGGTACGGCCGCCCAAGGGCCGCGAGAGACTGCTCGCCTGCATCGGAGAGGCCGAGGGCTGCGGCGCCGACCGCATACTTGCGTTCAGGGTCCTGACGTACGTAGTCGCGCTCGGTCAGTGTGGCGAGGATGCGGTGCACCGTTCCGAGGGGGAGGCCGGTGGCTCGAACGAGTTCACTGACGCCCATCGGGCCACCTTCGCTGAGCGCCTCGAGGAGGTCGAGCGCACGGTCGACCGATTGCACGCCCCCGCGCCGAGGAGTCCCGGAGTCATTCACGGCGCCGCGCTGAGTAGTTCTTCGACTGGGAGCCCGCGTTGCGAAGCATCAAGCACGACGGCGGTATGCGCCATCGCGATAGGCGTGGCATCCCGCTCCATCGCCTGGGCAATTTGCATCAGGCATCCGGGGTTCGCGGTGATCAGCAATTCGGCGCCCGTGGATCGAATGTTGCGCAGCTTGCGATCGCCGAGTTCGGCGGCGGGCTTGGGGTTGAGGATGTTGTAGACCCCGGCCGATCCACAGCACAGCGAGCCTTCGGGAATCTCTTTCACGGTCAGCCCCGGTATGCCTCGGAGAAGGTCACGGGGCTGAGTGCGGATGCCCTGGGCGTGGCCCAAATGGCAGGCATCGTGGTATGCCGCCGTCGCCTGAAGCGGGTGGTAGGTGGCGCGTGGTCCCAAGTCGACGAGGATCTCCGACAGGTCCCGCACCTTGGCGGTGAAAGCGCTCACCCGGCTGGGGTCGATGCCTCCCGGCAGGTCGGCATCCTCAGCGAGTAAGAAGTCGTATTCCTTCATCGCTGATCCGCAGCCAGCCGCATTCACCACGATGTAATCGACCTGGAACTGCTCGAATGTCTCGATCGTGGAGCGCGCAAAATCCTGCGCTTCAGGCTCGCGTCCGCTGTGCCCGGACAGCGCGCCACAACATCCTTGGGCCGAAGGCACTAAGACCTCGCATCCTTCTGCCGCGAGCACACGTGCGGTGGCCGCATTCACGCCGGAAAAGAACTCGCGTTGGACGCACCCAGTGAGGATGGCGACGGTGGCCCGCTTCGTGCCGGTCGCGGGGATGCGCTCGGGCAGTGGTTCACGTGGCCCGAGCTGTGGCGTCAGGCGTTGCATTGCCGCTAACTGGGGTGAAATGCGTTGCAGGAGAGTGGAGTTGCGTAGCGCCTTCTCGATGCCGAGTCGCTGCGCAAGACGCAGCGGCCCGCGGAGAGCGCGTAGCCGCGAGGGATAGGGAAAGAGGCTAAAGATCGCGCTCCGCAGGGCACGCTCCGAGCGGGGGCGGGTGTGACGGCGCTCGACCTGGGCGCGCGTCTGTTCGATCAGGCGGTCGTATTGCACACCCGAGGGGCAGGAAGTCACACACGCCATGCATCCCAGGCAGGCGTCGAAGTGGCCGACCATTTCTTCGCTGAGCGGTGCGCCTTCAAGTCCGTTCTTCATCAAGTGAATTCGGCCACGCGGCGAGTCCATTTCCTCGCCCCAGAGGGCATACGTCGGGCAGGTGGTGAGGCAGAAGCCGCAATGAACGCAGTCGCTCAGGAGATCACTGCTGGGTGGTCGATGACCGTCGAAGGCCGAAGGTGTCGAAATGTTCTGGCTCGTCATTAGAGTCCTCCCACGAAGCGTCCGGGCGACAGCAAGTGTTGGGGGTCGAAGCGGTTCTTTACCGAACGCATGAGGTCGAGTGCGGGCACTGGTCCCCAGGCGTCAAGGTGATCGGGAGCACCCCGTAGCACGACGGTCGCGCCGCCGGCGGCGGTGGATTCGGCACGGAGTATGTCGACGGCACGGACGATATCGACCGAGTCAGGCACGGCGGCAAAAAGCACTCCTGCACCTGCGCTCCCGCGCACGTGCAGACCGAGATCGACTGCTGTTTGGGCGATTTCAGTCACGGCCGACAGCTGGCTGGTGATCTTCAGAAGTGGCTGCGCATCGGTTCCTGGTAGGCCGAGGTCTCCAATTGGGGACTCCGCGGTGGTGGCACCAAGCGCGGTGGCCATGCGGTCAACGCGAGCGGCGACGCCGACGGAGGTTCCCTCAAGGAGGACGCTGATGGTGGTCTCTCCCGTGGGGTGAGCATCAATCTCCACAGCGGCGGGCACGACTTGGGAGTGCACGGCCTGGTGGACCAGGGATTGAGCGGACCGTGGGCTGGGGGCGGTGGCCCTCAGCCACACGGCGGCTTCGGGGATCGGATGCAATCGAAAGTAGGCGGACGTGACAATCGCGAGCGTCCCGTGAGACCCCACCATCAGCTTGCCGAGGTCATAACCGGCGACATTCTTGACGACCTTGCCCCCTGACTTGGCCATGACTCCATCAGCCCGAACGGTGGAGACGCCGATGACCAGGTCGCGCGCGGTGCCGTACGCCACGCGACGGGGACCGCTGAGGTTGGTCGCGATGAGACCGCCAATGGTCGAGCCGGGGACGACCTCATCGATGGCGAGCCGTTGGCCGGACGCCCGGACGGCCTCCTGGACTCTGGAGAGAGGAGTACCGGCCTCCGCCGAGACAATGAGGTCGCCCGCCTGGTGCTCAAGCACGCGGTCCATCGCGGACAGGTCGAGGATGACGTCACACGCCGTCGGGCGCGGGGCCCAATGGAGCATGGTCGCGGCGGCGCGCGGCACCACCACGAGGTCGTCTTCATACGCGGCGCGCATGAGTGCGGAGACCTGCTCAGGTGACGTCGGTCGGGCCACCAATCGGGCTGGGAGCCCGGCGACGACATCCGACTCCGCGGCATCGCGAACGTCGACGTCGGACAGGGTCGTGAGCGCGAGCATTAGAAGACCTCCGCCTGACCAGCGAGTTGTGCCGGGTGCGGCTCGGTACGTTTGCCGGGCCGCTCGCCGCATAGCCGGGGGGTGGGATAGATCTTGCCGGGGTTGGCAATTCCGGCAGGGTCGAAGGCGCACCGGACCAGTTGCATCGTGTCCAGGTCGTCCGCGGTGAACATCTTGGGCATGTGATGGGCCTTGTCCGACCCCACACCATGTTCGCCGGTGATGGAGCCACCGTGCTCGAGGCAGAGGTCGATGATCGCACCGCTTACCTCTTCGGCGGTGTCGCCCTGGCCCGGAATGGACTCATCGAAAAGCACGAGGGGATGCAGATTGCCGTCACCGGCGTGGAACACGTTGGCGACCCGCACCCCGCGCCGCTCGGCGAGCTCGTTCATTTCTCGCAGCACTGCGGCCAGCGCCGTTCGCGGTATGACGCCGTCTTGGACGATGTAATCCGGGCTAATGCGGCCCACCGCAGCGAAAGCTGACTTGCGTCCGCGCCAGATGGCTGCGCGATCCTCGTCATCGGCGGCAACCCGGATCTCGAAGGAGCCGTGCTCCTGGCACATCTGCTGGACCTGCGCGAACTCGTGCTCCACCTCCTCGCGCGGGCCATCGAGCTCGACCACGAGGACTGCGCCGGCGCCATCGGGATAGCCACATGCCACGGCCGCTTCAGCCGCTTCGATTGCTAACGCGTCCATCATCTCGATCGCGGCCGGAACGATCCCGGCTCCGATAATCGCGGAAGTCGCAGCGCCCGCGTCGTCCGTGCTGCGGAAACCGGCCAGGAGGGTCTGCACGCTTTCGGGCGACCGGGTGAGGCGGACGGTGATTTCGGTGGCGACCCCCAGCGTTCCTTCTGAGCCCACAAAGGTTCCCAACAGGTCGTAGCCGGGCGCGTCGGGAGCTCGCGTGCCAAGAGTGATCGAATCCCCTTGCGGCGTCACCATATTCACGGAGGTCACATGGGTTGTGGTGAAGCCGTACTTCAGGCAGTGCGCGCCCCCAGAATTCTCCGCAACGTTGCCACCGACCGAGCAGATCTGCTGGCTGGACGGGTCCGGAGCGAAGTAATAGCCCCCGGGTCGGGTTGCCTCACTGACTTGAAGATTGATCACCCCTGGATCGACGACGGCGCGCTGGTCGTCGGGTGAGATCTCCCGGATGGTGCGAAGTTGGGAGGTGACGATGAGGACGCCGTCGGCATGGGGGAGTGCGCCACCGGAAAGCCCGGTTCCCGACCCGCGGGCGACGAACGGGACCCGGGCGTCAGAGCAGGCGCGGACCGCCCGTTGAATCATGTCGGCATCCTGAGCGAGGACGACCAGCGCTGGGGTCACCCGATAGAGCAGGAGGCCATCGCATTCGTAGGTGCGCAGCCGGGTTCGGTCGGTGATCAGGGCTCCGGGCGGCAGTTCCCGGGCGAGCCGCGCGCGCACGACATCGACAGAACCGAGGCCGACCTCAGGGACCAAGCGGGCAGAGGCGGGGGTGGACGAGTTCGACATTGGTGGCTCCACGGGTGGGTGGTTGGCCCCGCCGCAGAACGGGGCCAACCACGCGTGCTCAGGGCATCCGGGCGTACGCCGGAACGGTCAGGAAGTCCGCGTAGTTCTCAGCGACGGCAACCTCGAGGAAGGTCGCCTTGGCGTCGTCGTAGTCGGATGGCTCGCCGGGAAGCCCGGCGATGACGTCCTCGACCAGATCCAGAACACGCTGCTTGGTGATCACTTCGCCGTCCTCGGTCTTGACGCCGAGCGTGATCCACTGCCAGATCTGGGAGCGGGAGATCTCGGCGGTCGCGGCGTCCTCCATCAGGTTGTGGATGCCGACGGCACCGCGGCCCTGCAGCCACCAACGCAGGTACTGCAGGCCCACATCGATGTTGGCGCGGAGCCCGGCTGAGGTGACCTTCCCGGGCGTGGACTTGATATCGAGCAACTGGTCAGCGCTGACGCTGACGTCTTCGCGCTTGTTGTCGATCTGGTTGGGGCGCTCGCCCAGCACCTGGGTGAAAGCGTCGCTGCAGGCCTGGACCATGCCGGGGTGAGCGACCCACGATCCGTCGAAGCCGTTGCCGGCCTCACGTGTCTTGTCGGCGTCGAGCTTCTCGTAGGCGTTCTTGTTGACCGCCTCGTCCTTGCTCGGGATGAACGCCGCCATGCCACCGATCGCAGAGGCGCCCCGCTTATGGCAGGTGCGCACCAGGAGTTCGGTGTAGGCGCGCATGAAGGGCACCGTCATCGTCACGGCAGCACGGTCGGGCAGGACATAGTCCTCACCTCGCGTGCGGTAGGTCTTGATGGCGCTGAAGATGTAGTCCCAACGGCCGGCGTTGAGGCCCGAGGAGTGCTCGCGCAGTTCGTACAGGATCTCTTCCATCTCGAAGGCCGCCGGGAGCGTCTCGATCAGGCAGGTCGCCCGGATCGTGCCGCGCGCAATGCCGACGTGTTCCTGGCCGGTCACGAACGCATCGTTCCACAGGCGCGCCTCGAGGTGGCTCTCCATCTTGGGGAGATAGAAGTAGGGGCCCTTGCCCGCGTCGATCTGCTTCTGGCCGCACGCCACGAGGTAGAGCGCAAAGTCCACCAGCGAGCCCGAGGTCTGCTCGCCATCGACAGTGATGTGCTTTTCGGGAAGGTGCCAGCCGCGCGGACGTACGATGATTGTGGGCCGCTGCTCGAACGGGACCGGCGTGTATTCCTTGCCCTCGGGGCTGGTGAACTCCAAGGTTCCGTCGAGGGAGTCCATGAGATTCAGGGGTCCGGTAACCACGTTGCCCCACAGCGGGGTGTTGGCGTCCTCTTGGTCGGCGAGCCAGGCCTTGGCGCCGGAGTTCAGCGCATTGATCACCATCTTGCGGTCCGTGGGGCCGGTCATCTCAACGCGGCGATCCTCCAGGCCCGGGGCGAGCGGCGCGACCTGCCAGGAGTCGTCCGCACGGATCTGCTGGGTCTCCTCCAGGAAACCCAGGTCGACGCCATCGGCAACCTGCTGCACGCGCTCAGCGCGCTTGGCGAGCAGTTCGAGCCGCCGCGGGTTGAGTTCGCGATGAAGCTTGGCGATGAGTTCCAATGCCGTTGGCGACAGGATCTCGTCGTAGCGTTCCTCGACCGGGCCGGTGATCTCGACTCCGTCAGGCGTGGTGAGAGCAGGCATACAGACCTCCACAGTTTCCGAATGATGGAAAGAATCAATCGCTTTGTGGAAACCGTATCAGTCAAGTGTGGGGCGGGGGTGAGGTGACCAACGTCTCGCCGCGCGCAGTTGGCGTGTTCTGCCGCTATGCCCCACCGTTGACGGGTGACCGAAACCACCGCACTGCAGGACATCGTTGACGATGAGGGTGTCCAGGAGCAGCCAATTTCGGCCGTCCCTCTCTACCTTGCCTTGTTCGCGCTGGCCCTCGGTGGATTCGCGATCGGTACGACAGAGTTCGTGACGATGGGTCTGCTTCCGCAGATCGCCGACGGCGTCAATATCTCCATCCCCACGGCTGGACATGTGGTGTCGGCGTATGCGCTCGGCGTCGTCATCGGCGCGCCGACCATCGCGGCACTGGCCGCTAAGGCGCCACGCAAGACCGTGCTGGTTTGGCTCATGGTGGCGTTCGCGATCGGCAACGCGGCCTCAGCGTTGGCGCCTTCATACCTGCCGCTGCTCGCCGCACGGTTCGTCTCCGGGCTTCCGCACGGCGCCTACTTCGGCATCGCCTCGATTGTCGCCGCCTCGCTGGTGCCCAAGGCGAAGCGCACGTGGGCCGTGGCGATGGTGCTCGCGGGCCTGACGGTGGCCAACGTGCTCGGCGTCCCCGGCGCCACCTTGCTCGGTCAGCGTGCCGGATGGCAATGGCCGTATGCCCTCGTCGCCGGCATCGCGGCGCTCACCGTGCTCGCGGTCCTGACCTGGGTGCCCTGGCAACAGCCCGATGAGGATTCCTCTATTGGTGCAGAGTTGCGCAGCCTGAAGAAGTTGCAAGTGTGGCTTGCGTTGGGCATCGGCGTCGTGGGCTTCGGCGGCATGTTCGCCACGTTCAGCTATATCGCTCCGAGCGTGACCGAGGTGACCGGCATTTCCGAGGGTGCGATTCCCCTGATCTTGGTGGTCTACGGCGTGGGCATGACGGTTGGCGCAAGCCTGGCCGGCCGAGTCGCGCAGCGCGGCATCATGCGGGGAATCTTCATGAGCCTGGCCGCGATCGCCGTGCTCCTGGGCGTATTCGGGTTCGCGCTGCACTCGGTGTGGACTGCGGTTCCAGCGGTTTTCTTGCTCGGCCTGGTGCCGACCCTGCTGGTGCCCATGTTGCAGACCCGACTCATGGACGTGGCCGAAGAGGGCCAATCGCTCGCTGCCGCGTTGAACCACTCCACCCTCAACATGGCCAACGCGCTGGGCGCCTGGCTGGGCAGCGTCGTTCTGGGCGCCGGCTACGGCTATGAGTGGCCCAGCCGAGTTGGCGCTCTCCTGGCCGTTGCCGGACTGTTCATCGTCGGGCTGTCGGTGCTCGTCGGGTGGAGAGAGCGCGAACGAGCCCGCCTCTAATCGCTCGATGCGGGCTGCGCGCGCAATCGTGGGACACTGCAGGGGTACCCGCCCCATCGTCCAGAGGTAAACCTGTGTCACCGATGGCCCCCACCGGCCTTCCACCGGCTGCTACGCCACCGGAGCAGATCCGCAACTTCTGCATCATCGCGCATATCGACCATGGAAAATCCACGCTGGCCGACCGCATGCTCCAGATCACCGGCGTCGTCGACGCACGCGCCATGCGTGCCCAGTACCTCGACCGGATGGACATTGAGCGGGAGCGGGGCATCACGATCAAAAGCCAGGCGGTACGCATGCCGTGGGCCGCGGATCTCGGTGACGGGGCGGAAACCTTCTGCCTCAACATGATTGACACTCCTGGGCACGTCGACTTCACCTATGAGGTGTCTCGATCGCTCGCGGCGTGCGAGGGAGCGGTCCTGCTGGTCGACGCGGCACAAGGCATCGAGGCGCAGACGCTCGCCAATCTCTATCTCGCGATGGAGAACGATCTGGCCATCATCCCGGTCCTCAACAAGATCGACCTGCCTGCGGCACAGCCAGAGAAGTATGCCGAGGAGTTGGCTGGCCTGATCGGGTGTGACCCCTCCGAAGTCATGAAGGTGTCTGGCAAGACCGGAGACGGCGTGGAGGCGCTGCTGGATGAGATCGTCGCGCAGCTCCCGCCGCCGGTCGGTGACGCCGATGCTCCGGCTCGAGCGATGATCTTCGACTCGGTCTACGACACATACCGCGGCGTCGTCACCTATGTCCGAGTGATTGATGGTCAGCTGAGCCCGCGCGAGAAGATCGCGATGATGTCGACCAAGGCGACCCACGAACTCCTCGAAATCGGGGTGAGCTCACCGGAGCCCAAGCCCAGCAAGGGTCTCGGAGTCGGCGAGGTCGGCTACCTCATCACCGGTGTGAAGGACGTGCGGCAAAGCCGAGTTGGCGACACCGTGACCAACGCCGCCAAACCCGCGCCCGACGCGCTCGGCGGATATCGCGACCCCAAGCCGATGGTGTTCTCAGGGCTCTATCCGATCGACGGCTCGGACTACCCGATCCTTCGCGACGCCCTTGACAAGCTCAAACTCAACGACGCGGCGCTGGTCTATGAGCCGGAGACTTCGGTGGCTTTGGGCTTTGGCTTCCGGGTCGGGTTCCTGGGGATGTTGCATCTGGAGATCGTGCGGGAGCGGCTGGAGCGGGAATACGACCTGTCGCTGATCTCGACCCTGCCCAACGTCGTCTACGACGTTGAACTCGACGACGGAACGCACGTTGAGGTGACCAACCCCTCGGAGTTCCCCGAAGGAAAGATCGCCTCGATCACGGAGCCGGTCGTACGCGCCACCTTGCTGGCGCCGTCGGAGTTCGTGGGATCGATCATGGAGCTGTGTCAGACACGACGCGGCACCCTGCGCGGGATGGACTACCTCTCCGAGGAGCGCGTCGAGATGCGCTACACCCTCCCGTTGGCCGAGATCGTGTTCGACTTCTTTGATGCGTTGAAGTCCAAGACCAAGGGGTATGCCTCGCTGGACTACGAGCCCGATGGCGAGCAGGTTGCCGACCTGGTCAAGGTCGACATCCTGTTGCAGGGTGACAAGGTCGACGCCTTTAGTTCAATCGTCCACCGCGACAAGGCCTACCCCTACGGCACGATGATGGCCAGCAAGCTCAAGGCACTCATCCCACGTCAGCAGTTCGAGGTGCCGATCCAGGCGGCGATCGGGGCGCGGGTCATCGCCCGCGAAAACGTCCGGGCCATCCGCAAGGACGTGCTCGCCAAGTGTTACGGCGGTGACATCAGTCGTAAGCGCAAGCTGCTGGAGAAGCAGAAGGAAGGCAAGAAGCGCATGAAGATGGTGGGTTCCGTTGAGGTTCCCCAGGAAGCTTTCATTGCCGCGCTGTCCCAGGACGCTGGCGCAGAGAAGGCCAAAAAGTAGGTGGCGCAGGACATTCCGGGTATCGAGCACCCGGCTCGCATTAGGTCATACACCCGCCGTGGTGGCCGGATGCCCTCACGTCATCAGCGCGCTTTAGACCGCCATGCCGAGACATTTGTGTTGGACGTACCCCGGGAAGGCGATGGCGGGTCTGTCGTGGCCGATTCACGGCTCGACCTCGGGGCGGCCTTTGGTCGCCAGGCGCCGGTCGTCCTGGAGATCGGCTCCGGTGCGGGGGACTGCGTCGTCGCAGCGGCACGCCAGCACCCAGAACTCGACTTCTTGGCGATGGAGGTCTGGCGCCCCGGGCTAGCACAAACCATTTCTAAGGCCGTCCACGCCGGAGTCGAGAATATCCGCCTCGTGGAGGCCGACGCAGCGCAAGCGTTACCGCTGTTGATCGGACCGGATGAACTGAGCGAGGTGTGGATCTTCTTCCCCGACCCGTGGCCGAAGAAGAAGCATCACAAGCGGCGCCTCGTGACGCCTGAGTTCGCCCAGGTTGTGGCGAATGTCCTTGAGCCACAAGGGGTTCTCCGCCTAGCAACAGACTGGGAAGAGTACGCCTGGCAGATGCTTGAGGTGGTCAACGGCAGCGACCAGTTCGCCAACCTGTATGGCGCCGGGGACGGCTTCGCCCCACGGTTTGAGGGGCGAGTCGAGACCCGGTTTGAGCGGCGTGGGAATCGAGCAGACCGCCCCGTGCGAGACCTGGCGGCACAACTTACTCTCAAGTAACGTCATCCCATGACCTCTTCCTATGGGCTCTATCGTCGACTCCATGGTCGGCCGCTCGGCCAGCGCGCCTTCAGCCTGGGGTACATGTTGAAGGCGCCCTACTTCGCCTCGGTGCGTCCACAGGTTCGCGAGATGGCGCCTCATCGCGGGGTGGTGAGTATTCGCAAGCGGCGGGCCGTGCAGAACCACATCGGAACGATTCACGCGATCGCGGTGGCCAACGGGCTGGAGGCTGCAATGGGCTTGCTCTGCGAGGCCACGACGCCAAAGGGGATGCGCTGGATTCCCAAGGGCATTCGGCTCGACTACCTCGCCAAGGTGCCTAGTGATGTTGAGTGCATCGCCCAGACAGATCCTGCCGATTGGGATCGCGAGCCGCCGTTCCAGGTGGACGTGCGCTGCACCGCGCGGGTGGAGGGTGGCACCGAGGTCGTCTCGGGCGTCATCCCCGTGTGGGTCACCCTCGCCTCGTGAGGCCACCGCTCCCGCGCCGTCTTGGACTGGACCCCTCGTGGGTGCGCTTACCTCCCGGCGGGCCGTGGTCAACGGTCGGTGATTTCGTCAATGCCCGGGTTCCTGAGCGTCAGCGCGAGCGAGTGGCGCAGATGTTTGCCACGGGGGAGTACGTCGACGATGCCGGAGCAGCCATCGCGCCAGAAACTCCCTACCGGCCCGGACTGACGATCTGGTTCCACCGCGACCTCCCCGACGAGATTGACGTGCCTTTCGACGTCGATGTGTTGTACGCCGACGACCACCTAGTCGTGGTCGATAAGCCACACTTCCTGGCGACGATGCCACGTGGCCGGCATGTGCGGCAGACCGTTCTGATCAGACTGCGCGAGCAACTGGACCTACCCGACCTCTCGCCGCTGCACCGGCTTGACCGCGATACCGCTGGGGTTCTTCTGCTGGCGGCTGATCCGGCGGTTCGTGGTGCATATCAGCGACTGTTCCAGGAGCGCCAGGTCGCTAAAAGCTATCTCGCGGTGGCGCCCCACCGCGACGGCCTGGCCGAGACGGTCGAGGTCCGGAGTCATCTGGTGAAGCACCGCGGGGTGTTGCAGGTCCAGGAGGTCGACGGCGCGACGCCTAACGCTCATACCACCGTGAAATACGTTGCTGGATATGGCAATTCGGCGCTCTATCGGTGCGTGCCGCACACCGGGAAGACCCACCAGATTCGGGCGCACTTGGCTTCGCTCGGCGTCCCGATCCTCAACGACCCGCTCTATCCGCGAGTCGTGGACAGGGCGCCGGGCGACTTCACCCGACCGATGCAGTTGTTGGCCGAGTCGGTGCGCTTCACCGACCCGCTCACCGGCGCGGCACGGGAGTTCAGGAGCCGCCGTCGGCTTTCGCTGCCTCCGGATTGACCGGGTGCCCCAACGCCACCGTGAGGGCAAGCATCGTCTTCGGATCATCCAGTTGGTCGCCGTAGGCCTCGCGAAGTTGGGTCATGCGATAACGCACCGTCTGCGGGTGGACGAACAGTTCGGCAGCAACGGCCTCCCGTCGACCGTGGTGAAGCACCCAGGAGCGCAGGGTTTCCGCCAGCTTGTCCGCTGTGCCAGGTCGCATGTCATTCAAGGGGCGCAGGACAGCCGCGCGTAGGTCGTTCAGGGCCTGCTGGTCCGCGGTGAGTATCAACGGCACAAGGTGTTCGTCGGTATCGCCGGTGAGCCCAAGCTGGGCCGTACGCAGCGTGCGGTCGCACGAGGCGCGTACCTCCCGCCAGGGGCGGGCCGGGCCGACCACAGCGCCCCGGCCCTGGGTGGCTCGGCGAAGAGCGGGTCTGCCCTTGTCATGCATGTCGGGGACGAGAAGAAGCGATCGTTCATTGAGCGTGTCCGTGGCGTCGACGACGTCGGCGAGATCGTCCAGCACGAGTGTGGTGGAAGGGAGCAGCGCCCGCAGTGCGCGCAACTGTGCCACCGGGCATAGGACGGCGGTCAGCGTGGTGGGCGGGGTCCAGTCTGCTCGCGCGCAGGCATCGTCAAGCACCTCAGCTGAGGCGCCCCGGATGAGGTGTCGGGCGACCTGATGGAGCAGTCGCTGCCGAGCGCGACCTGCACTCGCAAGTTCGTCCGCGTGACCGGCTGCGGAGGAATCGGAGAGCTCATCGATATAGAGGAAGACCAGTTCAGCGAACTCGGCCAGCTCACGTGGCCCGATTCCGGCATCGAGGGCACTGGCGGACAGATGCCGCCATGCGGTGCGGGCCCCGATCCGGTAGGCGGCCAGTAGCGCTTCTGGGGTGCGTCCGCCGCGGGCCTCGCCGCGACCGAGTTGGTAGGCACCATCCAGCGCGGGCGCGCGCGGCGTGGTCGGCCCGCTCTCACGAGAAGCGATGATGATGAAGCCGTCGAGGGCGACTTGCACGGCCTGCCGAATCGTGGCGCCCATCTGACCGCGCAGCGCGTCACGATAGGACTCGACGCCGGCCACGACATCGGCGACGACGTCATCGGCGACCCGTGGGAGCTCCGCGCGAAGCGCGCTGACGACCTCCTCAGGTAGTCGCCGGGCGCGTCGTGAGGGATGTGAGGCCGATCCGGGTGCCATCTTTGTTCCCTCCGAACAAACTAGTGGGGCCGATTCACGTCTGAGGCACAGGATATTCGCTTTCCGATGTAGCAGAGTAGGTGTCATGAGAAGTTCGGCTGTTTTGACCCCCGGCAGCTCCGGGCGCCCACGCCGCGATAGCGGATGGAGCCGCGCTCTGCGCGACCGCGCGGTCAAGGTCGCCGAGGCCGCGGTGACGCCATACGACCCGGCGGACTTCCTCGACCTCTTCCACCCGCTGCGCGCCGGTGCCGAGCTGCGGGCGCGCATCGTGTCCGTGCAGCCAGAGACCGCTGACGCAGCGACGATCGTGCTCCAGCCCGGCGCTGACTGGGCAGGTCACGTGCCCGGCCAGTTCATCCGGATCGGGATCGACGTGAAGGGAGTCCGCCAGTGGCGCGCGTACTCACTCACTCACGGCCCGCGTCAGGACGGTCTGATCTCCATCACCGTCAAGGCCGTGCCCGGCGGCATTGTCTCCTCTCACCTGGTCCACGAAGCCAAGCCCGGCACCCTGGTCCATCTGGAGCAAGCGGCGGGTGAGTTCGTGCTGCCGACCGAGTTGGCTGGACACAAGATGCTGTTTGTCACCGCGGGGTCGGGGATTACCCCGGTCGTCGGGATGCTGCGCAACTTGTTCCCGGTCACTGACGAGGGCGTGCTCCAGCTTCCGCGTAGCCGCGGTCTCGACATCACCGTCGTTCACCTTGCTCGGACCGAGTCTGAGTCGATCTTCATCGACCACCTGCGCGAACTCAACGCCGCTGGCGCGATTCGCTTGATCGCGCGGATGGACGACGTCCATGGCGTGCTCAACGTCGACTTCCTCGACGGGCTCGTGCCCGATCTCGCTGATCGCACGACCTACGCCTGCGGTCCCGCCGGCTTGCTCAGAGGGCTGAGCGAGCACCACGAGATGCGCGACTTGCCGTTGTTCACTGAGCAGTTCCGGCTCGCCGATGTCGTCCCGGCTGAGGGCGGCACGGTCACGTTCTCCAGTGCGGTCGTCGAAGCAACTGGCGACCAACCGATTCTCGATGCCGCTGAGAACGCCGGTGTGCTCATGCCGAGTGGGTGCCGAATGGGTATCTGCATGGGCTGTGTCTTACCGATGACCGAAGGCGCAGTACGCGACCTTCGCAACGGCGAATTGACCGTCGCTCGCCCCGGCGAGACCGCCAGCGGTGGCGTCAAGGTGCAAACCTGCATCTCGGCGGCCGCCGGACCCTGCACTTTCAACCACTGACCGGCAAACGCCGCTCAACCGACAAACGCCGCTCAACCGACAAACGCCGGTCGAGCTTGTCGAGACCATCGAGAGGAATCATCCGATGACGGCCATGACGAAGAAGTCCGAGAACCCGACCGAGCACCTCACCCCTGAGGACATCGAGCAGATCGGCGTCGAGCTCGACGCCATCCGGCAGGACATCATCGACTCCCGCGGAGCCGAGGACGCTGCCTATATCCGCAAGGTCATCAAGGCCCAGCGGTCCCTCGAGCTGGGCAGCCGGGCAGTGCTGTTGTTCAGTGCCCTGCCGCCGGCATGGGTGGTGGGCACGGCCGGTCTGACGGTCGCCAAGATCATCGACAATATGGAGATCGGCCACAACATCATGCACGGCCAGTGGGACTGGATGCGTGACCCGAAGATCCACTCCTCAACCTGGGAGTGGGACAACGCCTCAACCGCTGAAGGCTGGAAGCACAGCCACAATGAGGTGCACCACACCCACACCAACATCATCGGCAAGGACAACGACCTCGGCTACGGCATCATGCGCGTCGATGAGGACCAGCAATGGACGCCGGCACTGTTCGGGCAGCCGGTCTACAACTTCCTCAACATGCTGGTGTTCGAATACGGCATCGCGGCGTACGACCTCGAACTCGGCCGTAATCTTCGGTTGCCGAAGGAGCGCCGCCCCGCGTCGTTCCAGCGCAATCTCAAGGCCACGGTGAACAAGATTCGCGGGCAGGCGACCAAGGATTACCTGGTGCACCCGGCGCTCTCCTTGGCCACTGGGTCTTTCTTGACGACGCTGGCCGCCAACCTCACTGCCAACGTGGCACGCAACGTGTGGACCCACTCGGTCATCATGTGCGGGCACTTCCCTGAGGGTGTGGAGACCTACGAGAAGGCCGCAATCCCGGAAAGCGAGACCCGTGGCGAGTGGTACCTGCGGCAGATGCTCGGCGCGGCCAACATCTCCGGCTCCCAAGCCGTGCACTTCATGTCGGGCAACCTGTCGCACCAGATCGAGCACCACCTTTTTCCCGACTTGCCGTCCAACCGCTATGCCGAGATCGCGCCGAAGGTTAAGGCGCTCTTCGAAAAGTACGACCTCAACTACCACACCGACCCGTTGCCCAAGCAGGTCTTCTCCGCGTGGCACAAGGTGGTCCGGCTGTCGCTGCCCAATGGGTGGATGGAACTGACCAACCGCAAGAACTTCGTCCAGCAGCTCGGTGTCCTCAAGAAGGTGTCGACGGCCGACCCGCGTACGCGACGCAAGATGCTCAAGTTGATGGACGCACAGGCCAAGCGCCAGGCGCGGGCCGCGGCCTAAGTCCACGGAGGGGTTGCACATATGAGGTTGCTACTGAACATCATTTGGTTCGTCTTTGGTGGCTTGTGGTTGGCCATCGCCTACGCGCTGGCCGGGCTGATCATGTGCATCCTGATCATCACGATCCCATTCGGGGTGGCGTCCTTCCGGGTCGCGTCCTACGTGCTGTGGCCGTTCGGGCGCACGATTGTCGAAAAGCCAGGAGCCGGTGCTGGGTCAGTCCTGCTCAACATCATCTGGTTCGTTCTTGCGGGCTGGTGGCTGGCTATTGGACATCTCATCACCGCCGTCGCGCAGGCGATCACGATCATCGGTATCCCGCTGGCGATCGCCAACGTCAAGTTGATCCCGGTGACCCTGGTGCCCTTCGGCAAGGACATCATTCCCAGTGCCGCAGTCCGACCCGATCAACGCCAACTGCACACAGTCTGAGTGACGGGCTCAGAAGTAGTCGCGAATGTGTGGCTGCCGGCCTGAGAACGTTGCGTCCCAATGGGAGTCATCGCCGGTGTCGCCGGTGAGCAGCCCGGCGCGGCGCAGGTCGGTCTGGTTGTGCGTTCCTGCAAAGCGCAGTGCCAGTCCCCGCGCGGTGAAATTCGTGTGTGCGTGCTCGACTGAATCTATTTGAGCCGCACCGGAGTTCACCTGCAACCGGTATGCCCCGTCCTGGTCTGGCACCGGCAGGCCGTGCACAGCAAAGGTCAGGTCGAGGTCGAGCCAGTTGGGGTAGGTGCGCAGGGCGAGTGCGCGCGCGACGTCAAGGATGGCGATGCCATAAGGCAGTGCGCGCTGCACCGTCCAGTCGTCGCCGGTAAGCACGATTTGAGCGAGGTCTGGCTGGGAGGTGTCGAGCAGAGTTCTGGGGGCGACCGGCGCGAAGGTTCCAAACATCGACAGCAACTGCCGCATCGCGTGATCGCTGAGGGCGACCAGGTCGTGGATCTTGAGGATCCCGCCGGAGTCGTAGCCATCGGCGCGGTCCCATAGGGCATAGCCAGCCGCGGTGCCGTCCTCGTCGTAGGCGATCGTGATGGCCTGAAAGGCGTCCAGAAGGTCCGCATCCGAGACCGGGAAGCTCGCCCCGTCCCTGGTGAGTGGACCGTTGTGGGCTTGGGCCCACTCGGAGTAGAGCCGTCGCACGAGGGGAATGTCGTCCACCGCCGCGCGGCGGACGCTGCCGACGGTTGGCCGTACCCGCGCGAGGGCTGTGGTCGGGATGACTGTCTGGTCGTAGCTCGCGAACGTCTCATAGCCGAACTTGCGATAGATACCCGGAGCGGTGGCATACAGGGTGCTGATGGCGGCGCCGTGCTCCACGGCTTCGGCGAGCGAACGCTCGAAAAGTGTGGTGAGCAACCCGCTTCCGCGTTCCTCGGCACGCACCTTGACGCTGGCGATGCCCACCGTGGGAATGCGTGCGCCCCAGAACCACGACTCGTAGTCTCGGAGCCGAACGGTCGCGAGGATGCGGTCGCCTTCGGTGGTGACGTACGTCTTCCGGCCACCTTCTTGCGGGTGCGGAAACGGGCTCTGCGCGGCCGGATAGCCGAAGCTCTCTGCACTGAACGCGGCCAGGGCCTCGCCATCGTCGGCGGTCGCCAGGCGGGTTTCATACGTCACGCCCCGATGCTACGGGCGGTTGGCTGACCCCGGACAATGGCACACATGCCGAGTGCGCTGCCCGATGGAGAACCCGCGCCACGTGATGGTGAGTTGCCGTCGTCGGCGTTGCAAGGGCTTGGGGAACGCCCCTTTGGGCTATACGTCCATGTGCCTTTCTGTTCGGTGCGCTGTGGCTATTGCGACTTCAACACCTACACGCTGCGCGAGCTAGGTGAGCACGGTGCGAGCGTTGACTCTTTTGCGGAGGCAGCGGTCGCCGAACTTGACGTGGCCACAAGGGTTTTGGGCGATGAGCGACCCCAGATCGATACCATCTTCGTGGGTGGTGGCACTCCCACGATGCTGGCGCCTCAAGACCTGGTGCGCGTCGTGTCGGCGGCCCGCGAGCGGTTTGGGCTGAGCGACGCTGCGGAGATCACCACAGAAGCGAACCCGGACTCGGTGACGCCTGAGTCTCTCCGGATACTTGCCGACGGCGGATTCACGCGCGTTAGCCTCGGGATGCAGTCGGCGGTTCCTCACGTGCTGCGGACCCTCGACCGGACGCATGACCCAGCGAACGTGGCGCGGGCGGTTGAGGGTGTGCGGGAGGCCGGGATGCAGGTCAGCGTGGACTTGATCTATGGCACTCCTGGGGAGGCACTAGAGGATTGGCGGAGGAGTCTTCAGGAGGCAACGGCACTGGACCCTGATCACGTCAGCGCCTATGCGCTGGTCGTCGAGCAGGGCACCAAACTGGCCGCCCAGGTGCGTCGTGGTGAGGTCACGATGCCGGACGACGATGACGAGGCCGATAAGTACGAACTTGCCGATGAATTGCTCTCGGCCGCAGGCCTTGGGTGGTACGAAATCAGCAACTGGTCCCGCGACGACGCGTCACGCTGCCACCACAACGAGCTCTATTGGCAGGGCGCGGATTGGTGGGGCATCGGCCCGGGAGCGCACAGCCATATTGGGGGCGTGCGGTGGTGGAATGTCAAGCATCCCAACGCTTTTGCCGCCAAACTCGCAGCGGGTGAGTCGCCGGCCCAGGCGCGGGAGGTGCTGACCGAAGAGCAACGCCATGACGAGAAAGTCCTCCTAGGAATCCGTCGTGTTTACGGCCTGGATCGTGACGTGCTCAGCCCCGCCGGCCGCGGAGCGGTGGCGGGGCTGATCGCAGACGGACTCATCGACGGTGCCATGGCGTTGCGCGGGCGAGTGGTGCTCACCCGGCGTGGGCGCCTGCTCGCAGACACCGTCGTACGTCGACTGCTGGGCTGGTGACCTGGGTCAGGACAACACCTTGATCTGGAACGGATAGTCGTAGATTTCACCGTTGCTGGCACGGATCGCGCCCTTGATGTGGCACCACAGCGAGACCACGAAGATCACGATCATCAGGGGGATGCCGATAATCGCGCCGATCACGGTGAAGGTGAGCAGCAAAGACACGACCAGCAACACCCAGAAGGACAGGTTGAAGTTGAACGCACCCGCGGCCGCGCGACGGACATACGAGCTCTTGTCTTTGTAGATGGCCCACATCGCCAACGGGCCTAAAAGGCTCAAGGTGCCCACGCTGAGGAGGGCAGCGATAGGAGCCGAGAGATGGGCCAGAATCGCGATGCTGCGGTCGCTGCCGGTGTTCTGCTGGGAAAGGGGTGGCTGCTGTGAGTACGGCGGCGGTGCGGACATGGTTTCCTCCCAATGGGTACGTACTCAGAACAACCAATGTTGTCGCGTGCCCGTTCCCCGATTTCGACTTCTCAGGGTCGAATCAGGGTGACCCCTGGAGAGTGCGGGCATCGAGGCCCACGTCTAGGCAGCGCGCACTGTGGGTGAGCGCGCCAACAGAAATGAGGTCTGGCCCAGCCTCGGCGTAGGAGCGGATCGACTCTGCGGTGATACCCCCGGACACCTCCACGGTCAGTGGCGCCGGGTGTTTGCGAACAAGGGATACGGCTTCGCGTACTTGATCGGGGGTGAAGTTGTCGAGCAAGACTGCGTGGCAGGACGGATGGTCGCGCTCCAACGTCAGCAGGCGGGTGAGTTGCGCCAACGTGTCGACCTCGACCTCGACGGCAACCATGTGGCGACGTCGACGTGCCAACCGCTCGTGAACGGCATCCAGTCCACCAGCGAGCGCGATGTGGTTGTCCTTCACCATGATGGCGTCGTGCAGCCCGAATCGGTGGTTGACCCCTCCGCCGTCGAGCACCGCGCGCTTCTCTAACGCGCGCAGACCTGGCGTAGTTTTGCGGGTGTCGGTGACCTGGACGCCAGTTCCGGCGACTTGCTCCACAGCCTGCCTGGTGCCGGTGGCCACGCCTGACAGTCTTCCCAGAAGATTGAGCGCAACGCGCTCGCCGGCCAGCAGTGAGGGGAGCGGTCCACTCAGCTCGATGGCGACGGAGCCGGGCGCGATCGTGTCACCGTCCGACAGGCGGGCGGTCACGTTCACGGAGTCGTCGAGTTGTGCGAACGTCTCTCTGACACAGTCAATTCCACTGATGACGCCGGGTTCTCTGAAGACGACTTCGGCTTGTCCCTCGCGGTCGGGGAGGACGGTGATGCCGGTGAGGTCGCCAACCTCCCCGAGGTCCTCGGCCAGTGCGGTAGACACCACTCGTTGAAGTGCACGGCTGGAACTCACGATGTTGCCTCCTGCAGGGCGGGTTCGTCTGTTCGACGGTGTGCGCCGACGCTCATGGGATGGGCTAGCGCGGAGCGCGCAAGGAGCCACGCGACGTAGGCGTCATCCTGATCAACCGCTGCAGCGAGGCGAGCAACAGCACTGCTGAGACCGTCTCGGTCGCGAAGCACGCCGCACGTCTTCCCCAGGATCGAACGCACTTCGGCGCGGTCCATGGCGGCCGTTCCGTGGGCCGTCATCTGGGCGGGGTCGGCTGCTGGAAGGTCGATGCCTTGGGAGCGCTCGCCGGAACGGATCGAGCGGCCCGCCGCACGTCCCGTGACAACCGCCTCCAGCAAGGAGTTGGACGCGAGCCGGTTCGCGCCGTGGAGACCGGTACGGCCAACCTCGCCGACGGCGTACAGGCCGGGGACTGTCGACCGCGCTGACTCATCGACGGTCACTCCACCCATGGCGTAGTGGGCCGCGGGGCGGATCGGTAGTGGTTGGTGTAAAGACAACCCGTGGGACGCGAGAAGCGCTGTGACAGCGGGGAACCGGCTTTCGACTTCGGGAATCTGAGTTGCATCTAGGTGCACCTGTCGGCCCCGTTCCAACTGATCCCAGACGGCGGCTGCGACGACATCACGCGGCTGGAGTTCGTCGACGAAACGTTTGCCGTCAGACCGCAGCAATGCACCGGCACCGCGCAGGGCCTCGGTGAGGAGAGGTGCTGGGTCGGCGCCGACGTCCAGGGCCGTCGGGTGGAACTGCACCAGGTGCAGGTCATCGATCCGTGCCCCGACGCGAGCCGCGAGCGCAATTCCGGACCCCACCGCGCCAAGAGGGTTGGTGGTGTGAGGGTAGAGGGCGCCAAGTCCGCCCGTTGCCAGGACCACGGAGTCCGTCTCGAGCAGAACGCTGCCGCAGGCGCCTTCGATGGTCACCCCGCAGATATGTCCATCGCGAAGGTGGAGGCGCGTCGCCTTGTCATGCGGGTGGACCTCGATCCGAGGGTGGTCCGCGACATGGCGCGCGACAGCCAGGGTGATGGCCTCGCCCGTGCGATCGCCGGCGTGCGCGATGCGGTGGTGGCCGTGGCCGCCTTCCAGGGCAAGGTCATAGGCGCCGCTTGGCCGTCGATCGAAGACGACTCCGAGCGCGGCGAGTGAAGCGACGACCTCGGGCGCCGCTGCGGTGATCCGAGCGATGGCGGTGGGGTCGCCGTACTCCGCACCGGCGCGCCACGTGTCGCGGGCGTGATGGGCCGGGGAGTCCTCCTCGCTGAGTGCCGCAGCGATTCCGCCTTGAGCCCATTTGCTCGCGGTGCCGTCCGTGAGGTCGCCGGCCGTGACCAGGACGCAGTCGCGCTCGGCGGCGATGTCCAAGGCAGCGGTCAACCCCGCAAGGCCGGAGCCGATCACGACCGGGCGCATCAGGAGACCTCGAGCATGCGCTCGATGCTGCGGCGTGCGGCGTCGGAGGTTGCCGGGTCGAGGGTCACCTCGTGCTGTCCGTGTTCGAGCGCGGCCCGAATGCTCTGCAGAGTGTTGCGTTTCATGTGGGGGCACAGATTGCACGGGCGAACGAAGTCCACATCGGGATGCGCCGCGGCGACGTTGTCACTCATCGAACACTCCGTGATCAGGGCGACGCGCGCTGGTTTCTCGCGCTCGACGTAGTCCTGCATCTGGGCAGTCGAGCCGGCATAGTCGGCTTCGGCCACGACGTTTGGGGGGCACTCGGGGTGAGCGAGGATGGTGACACCCGGGTGACCCTGCCGGATCTGAATAATGTCGAGCGGTGTGAAGCGCTCGTGCACCTCACATGCGCCAGGGTGAGTGATGACCCGAACTCCGGTCTGCGCAGCGATGTTTCGTGCGAGGTACTGATCGGGAATCATGATGACCTCAGGCACGCCGAGCGCCTCGATCACCTTCAGTGCGTTTCCACTGGTGCAGCAGATGTCGGACTCAGCCTTGATGGCGGCACTGGTGTTGACGTACGTCACCACGGGTGCGCCAGGGTGCGCCGCGCGAAGATCGCGGACCTGCTGCGGCGTGATCGACTCGGCGAGGGAACAACCTGACCGCAGATCAGGAAGGAGCACTCGTTTGCCTGGGTTGAGCAGTTTGGCGGTCTCGGCCATGAAGCGCACCCCGGCGAGGACGATGGTGCCCGCCTCGACCGTTTGAGCCTCCCGGGCGAGGGCGAGCGAGTCGCCCATGATGTCGGCCACGCCGTGGAAGATCTCCGGAGTCATGTAGTTGTGGGCCAGGATCACCGCGTCGTGCTCGCGCTTGAGCGCGTGAATCGCATCGATGTCATCGGCAAAGGTGGCCCACTCCACCTCAGGAATGACGTGCCGGACGGCGGCGTAGGCCAGATCGCTAGGCCGAGTGGTGGTCGTCATCGTGACCATCCTTTCTGCTCAAATTGAGCAAATGCTAACACTGAGCATAACCCATACCCAGGGTCTAACTGCGTTAGGTGCCCTTGACTCGAAAATTTCCCGGTCAAGGGCACCTAACGCAGTTAGGGCGGCTAGCGGGCGCGGGGGATCGGCAGTTTGGTGCCGACTTGCTGGCGCTCGGCAAAAATCTCTCGGCGATAGCGGTAGAGCCGGGCTGGTCGTCCGCCGGTGGCATGGGTGCTCTCGCCAGTGGGCTCCACGAGTTGGTGCTGGTGCTCCACGAGTCGGCGGAAGTTCTGTTTGTGGACTTCTTGTCCGGCGAGGGCCTCGGCAACGTCCTGCAATTGCCCGAGTGTGAACGATTCCGGCATGAGTTCGAAGACCACCGGACGGTATTGCAACATCGCTCTGAGTCGGGATAGCCCGGTGGCGACAATACGCCGATGGTCGTGCAACATCGAGGTGCCCAGTTCAGGCGAAATCGGTTGGTGCTGTGGAGATTCCGCGACCAGACCTGCTTCCCACAGCAACTCATAGCGTTGGAGTGCAAGGTCTGGTTGCCAACGATGAACGCCGAGACCGAACAGGTGGTCACGGCGCTCACGGCGCTCCGTGGATCCAGGCCCGCGCCCGATCCACGGGTCGAGGCGTTCACTCAACTCACTCCACGCCGGCACGCCTGGCCGTCGGTCCTCCCACGGCAGAGCTTCGTATGCCGCCAACCAGCCAGCCGGGTCGGTCGCGGCGCGGGTGAGCCCCAGGTACGAAATCGACACAACGCGGTCTTCGCCGTCGCCGCGCCCCAGGTCGGCGAAGGTGTAGAGCTGCTGGATGAAGCCGAGACTGTGGCCCGTCTGCTCCGCGACAAATGAGCGCACTCCGGTCTGGAGGGAGCGTTCGGTGGGCGCGAGCGGGCCTGCAGGAAGTTGCCGCGGGGTACTGGACGCCAGGACGGCAGGCACCCCGTCATCGACGGTGATCACCACTGCGACAAGCTCAGTCTCGCCTGTGAGGGTCATGTTGGCGCCGTGACGAAGTCGATGAGTTCCTCCACTCGGCCGAGCAACTCTGGCTCGAGGTCGGCGTAGGTCCGAACGGTCGACAGGATGCGCTTCCATCCGTGCGCGACGTCGGCCTGGCGGGCATGCGGCCACCCGAGCTCGGCCAAGATGCCGTGCTTCCAGGAGGTTCCGCGGGGGATGACCGGCCATTGGGTCCATCCGAGGCGTTCGGGGCGTACCGATTGCCAGACGTCGACGTAGGGATGCCCCACGATGAGGACATGCTCACTTCGCGCAGCGCGGCGGGCTTCCTCCACGATCCGCGTCTCCTTGGTCCCGGGGACCAGATGGTCGACCAGGATGCCGAGTCGACGGCCGGGCTCGGGATGGAAATCGCGGATGACCGCCGAGAGGTCATCGACACCGTCCAACATCTCGACTACGACGCCTTCGACGCGAAGATCCTCACCCCAGACCTTCTCGACAAGTTCGGCGTCGTGGCGCCCCTCGACCAGGATGCGCGAGCCCAAGGCGACTCGGGCCGGTGCGTTGGCGACGGCGACCGAGCCCGACGCCGTGCGCGAGGAGGCCTGCCGCTGCTCGGCGAGAGCGGCCTTGGCTGCGGCGGTCGGCGCGGTGAGCTCGACCGGCTTGCCCTCGAGCAAGAAGCCCGTGCCGAGGGGGAAGGCCTTGGTCTTGCCGCGCCGGTCCTCGAGGTGGACCACGTGCATACCGCCAGCCTTCTCCACACTGACGACCGCGCCACACCATCCGGTCTGCACTTCTTCGACGACCAGGTCGATGGTGGCCTCGACGGGTCGGGAACGGCCGCGCTTGGGCGCGCGCCAATCAGTTGACAGGACATCCTGCCCGTAGCGGTCGGTCACGATCGCCAGGGTAGGCAATGTCAGCCGTTCTGGCGGTGCGCAACGCGCTAGGGGACACGCGCGCTCATTTTTGACCGAATCCATAGAGCCGCCAGACCCACACCATGCCTTTGCGTTGCTACCTTCGCGGCCACCACCAATCCACGAAGGCCAGGAGAGTTGCCATGAACCACCGTTCACGTCGAACTGCTGCGGCAGCATTCGCCGTTGCCGCCGCGGGCACGATGGCGCCGTTTGCGAGTGCCGCCGATGCCGCGCCGACCAGTGATGCGAAGCACGTATACGTCGTCGAGGTCGCCGGGGCTAGCCGTGCCGCCGTGTCCACTCGTTCGGCAGAGCGCGCTGAAGCGGTGCGGTCCACCTTCGAAGTGACCCCGCGACGGACCTTCCGGTCGGCGATGTCCGGGTTTAGTGCCTCCATGACTCCGCAGCAGGCGGCGGCGTTAGAGCAGCGAAGCGACGTGGTTCGGGTGGTGCGCAGCGACTTCCGCGCGAACGTCATTGGGACCCCGCCCAAGCGGGACAGCCAACGGAAGGCGGCTGCGGGCGCGACCTGGGGCCTGGACCGGATCGACCAGCGACAACTCCCCTTGAACTCCGCCTACTCCACGACCAGCAAGGGCGCTGGGGTGACCGCCTATGTCATCGACACCGGCGTCAACGCCGCGCACCCGGACTTCGGCGGTCGCGCCACGCAGAAGGTCAACTTCGCAGGGGATGGCCTCAACAAGGATTGCAACGGACATGGCACCCACGTCGGTGGCACAGTCGGTTCGACGACGTACGGCGTTGCGAAGGCAGCGAAGATCGTGGGCGTGAAGGCGTTCACCTGCGCCGGCGACACGTCGCTGGAGATCTTGCTCAGCAGTTTGGACTGGGTGACCGAGAATGCCCAGAAGCCCGCGGTGGTCAACACTTCCTGGCAGTTCGAAGACCCCGACGGTGTGCTGAAGGCGGCCACCGAGCGGATGAACGCCGCCGGCATCACCCACGCGACCGCGTCGGGAAACTCCGGCGGAGACAACTGCAGCACAGCTCCGCGACACAGCGAGCTGCCGATTGTCGTGGGGAACTCCACGAAGACCGACGACCGCAACGCGTTCTCCAGCACCGGAGCCTGCGTCGATGTGTACGCGCCGGGCACCGACATCACCAGCCTGGACTATGACGGTGCCGGTACCGCGCCCAGGACCGGTACCTCGATGGCATCGCCGCACGTGGCAGGGGTGGCGGCGCTTTACTTGGAGAAAAACCCGAACGCGACTCCAGCGCAGGTCAAGCAGTGGATCGAAGACACTGCCACCCCTGACGTAGTCAACGGCGGAGGCACCGGAGGCACCGTCAACCGGCTGTTGTTCACCGGCGGGCTCTAGTTCGACCTGAACTCGCACGTGCGGCGGCCGCCCTCGGCAACGGGGGCGGCCGCCGCACGTTTTCGCCGCACCCGGGAGCGTCGGTAGACTGGCACTCAGGCCTGACGAGTGCCAAACGAGTGCCAAGTGACAACCAAGGTTGGGTCGTGCTGACGAAGGGTGGTGACTGATGTCCGACGAGCGGAGGCTGCATGTCCTGCGCGCCATCGTGCAGGACTACGTCGCAACGTCTGAGCCGGTGGGGTCCAAGGCGCTCCTGGAGCGCCACCAACTCGGGGTGTCCGCGGCGACCGTTCGCAATGACATGGCCGCCCTCGAGGAGGACGGATATATCGCGGCGCCGCATACGTCCGCCGGTCGTATTCCGACGGACGCCGGCTACCGCTTGTTTGTCGATGAGATCAGCCGCATCAAACCGCTCAGCCGTAGCGAAAGAGTCGCCATTCAGCGGTTCTTGGACGCCTCAGTCGACTTAGATGATGTCGTCGACCGTACGGCCCAGTTGCTCGCATCGCTGACCAACCAGGTCGCTGTGATGCAGTACCCATCGCTCACCCGATCCACGGTGCGCCACGTCGAACTGGTGGCCTTGTCGGCGGACCGTCTGATGGTGGTGCTCATCCTGTCCAACGGCCGCATTGAGCAGCGCGTCATCGACGTAAGCCGGGACCACACGACCGATGACGGTCAAACGGTGATGGGCGACCTGCGCGCGCGAATCAATGCGCTCGCCAACGGTCAGACCCTTGTCGAGGCCGCAGCCAAACTCGTGCCTGTTCCTGAAGCGCTGGCCCCCGATGACCGCTCGACCGGGCAAGCCGTCGTCGCCTCGCTGACCGACATGCTCAAGGAGCAACGCGAGGAACGAGTAGTGCTGGCCGGCACGGCCAATCTGGCGCGGACTGACCACGACACCGCAAACCTCGGCCCAGTGCTTGATGCACTGGAGCAACACGTCGTCCTGCTTCGGTTGCTCGAATCACTCAATGTCGACCGTGACGACCACATCGCGGTCCGGATTGGTGCCGAGAATAGCCACGAAGGACTTCATCACTCATCCGTCGTCACCACGACCTACGGAGCCGGCGGCGTCGCCGGACTCGGAGTGCTCGGACCGACCCGGATGGACTACCCCTCAACCATGGCTGCGGTACGTGCCGTTGCCCGATATGTTTCGGAGATCCTCGACCAGTGAACGACTACTACGCGACGATCGGCGTCTCCCGTGAGGCAAGCGCGGAGGAGATCAAGCGGGCCTACCGAAAGCAGGCGCGCAAGCTTCACCCAGATGTCAACCCCAGCGAAGAAGCCGCCGAACAGTTCAAGGCGCTGTCGCAGGCCTATGAAGTGCTGTCCGACCCGCAGAAGCGCCAGCAGTACGACATGGGCGTGGACCCGTTCGGCGCCCGCGGTGGCGCTGGTCAGGGTCAGGGTTTCTCCTTCACCGACATCATGGACGCCTTCTTCGGCGGCGGCTCACCGACCGGCGGGCGCGGTCCGCGCAGCCGGGAGCAGCGTGGCCAAGATGCCCTGGTCCCGCTGGAGATCGACCTGCGGGACGCAGTCTTTGGCGGCGAGTCCGACCTGACCTTCGATACCGCAGTGACCTGTCAAGTCTGTTCCGGTGAGGGCTCCCGTCCGGGCACGGGCAAGCGCACCTGTGGTGTCTGCAATGGCGTGGGCCAGGTGCAAGAGATTCAAAACTCCTTCCTGGGCCAGGTACGCACGACGCGGCCCTGCGGATCATGCCGTGGATTCGGCGAAGTCATCACCGACCCGTGCTTCGACTGCTCGGGTGAGGGGCGCGTACGCGACCGCCGCACGATCTCGTTGAAGGTTCCGGCAGGAGTGGACACCGGCACCCGTATCCAGCTGGGCGGCGAGGGCGAGGCTGGCCCTGGTGGTGGCCCGAGCGGCGACCTTTATGTCGAGATCCACGTTCGCAAGCACTCGGTCTTCCAGCGCCAGGCTGATGACCTGCATTGCTCGGTCGAGGTACCCATGACTGCGGCGGCGCTCGGTACCACGCTTACTCTTGACACCTTTGACGGCGAGCGCGAACTAGAGATCAAGGCGGGCACCCAGCCCGGTGAGGTGCTGACCCTGCGCGGGCAGGGCGTGACACATCTGCGCTCCTCCGCGCGCGGTGACCTGCATGTTCACGCCAATGTGCGGACGCCGACCAAGGTCGACCATCAACAGGAAGAGTTGCTGCGCCAATTGGCCAAGGAGCGCGGTGAAGAAACTCCCGACGGGCGCCTCCAACCTGTGAACCAGGGCATCTTCGGGCGTCTGCGGGACGCTTTCGCCGGACGGTAACCGGTGTGACCGCGCCGCTTTTTCACACTGCACCGGACGCGCTCGCAGGGCTCGCGGTCGGCGCCCGGGTTCTGCTGGACGGTCCGGAAGGGCGACATGCCGCGGCGGTACGCCGCCTCACGGTCGGTGAACCCGCACTCTTGGCCGACGGGTCAGGACGCCTCGCGCACTGCACCGCGACCGAGGTGACCAAGGCGGAGGTCACCTTCGTGGTCGACGCGCTCACTCAACACCCAGTCGAACAGCCGCGCTTCGTCCTGGTGCAGGCTCTGGCCAAGGACGGACGGGACCTTCAGGCCATCGAATCGGCCACCGAGCTGGGCGTCGATGTGGTGGTGCCCTGGCAGGCGCAGCGATCCATCGTGCAGTGGCGCGAAGAGCGCGCCACCAAGGCGCACGCCAAGTGGGAGGGCACGGTTCGCGCCGCCGCAAAACAGTCCCGGCGGGCTCGAGTTCCGCAGGTCGCCGAATTGACCCGACGCACGGAACTACTGGCACGCGTCGCCGAGTCCGCGCTCACCCTGATCCTTCACGAGGACGCCGACACTTCCCTGGCGGGCATTGAACTCCCCGCCACGGGCGACGTGGTGGTCATCGTGGGGCCGGAGGGCGGGATCTCGCCCGAGGAGGTGGCGGACTTGCAGGCGGCAGGGGGCCATTGCGTGGGGCTCGGGCCGAACGTGCTGCGGGCCTCTACCGCTGGCCCGGCAGCGCTCGCCGTCCTCGCGTCGCGATCCCGTTGGTAAACGCGTTCGCACTGTCGCAGCACCTCCGTACACTGGACGGCGAGATGACAGACGACTCCCAAGGCGCAAGCGCCACCCACGTTCCTTCTACGCCTGCTGGCGGCGACCGTCGAACCTTCACGATTCCACCTGAAGTGCAGATGGTGACCCTGCTAGGCCCCCGCGACGAACTGCTGAGAACCATGGAGAGGGCACTTCCACGCGTTCAATTGCATGTGCGGGGCAATGAGTTCAGCGCCGAAGGCCCGGCCGCCGACCTCGCCATTCTCGATGATCTGATCGCCGAATTGCTCACCATCATCCAGGCCGGGCACCCACTTAATCGGGATGCGGTCGAGCGCTCGATCGGCATGCTTCAGGCCAGCACGCGCGAACGCCCTGCGGACGTCCTGACGACCAACATCATCAGTAGCCGCGGGCGAACCATCCGGCCAAAGACGTTGGGGCAGAAGCAATACATCGACTCGATTGATGGGCACACCATCGTGTTCGGTATCGGACCAGCCGGCACGGGCAAGACCTACCTCGCGATGGCGAAGGCGGTCGCCGCATTGCAGGCCAAGCAGGTCAATCGGATCATCCTGACGCGCCCGGCGGTCGAGGCCGGAGAGCGATTGGGATTCCTGCCCGGTTCACTCAACGACAAGATCGACCCCTATCTGCGCCCGCTGTATGACGCGCTGCACGACATGGTCGACCCCGACTCGATCCCGCGCCTCATGGCCTCCGGCACCGTGGAAGTGGCGCCGTTGGCGTTTATGCGAGGGCGTTCCCTCAATGATTCCTTTGTCATCCTCGACGAAGCGCAGAACACCTCGCCCGAGCAGATGAAGATGTTCCTCACCCGGCTCGGGTTCGGCTCGAAGATGGTCGTTACCGGTGATACCACCCAGGTCGATCTGCCGACCGGAACCACCTCAGGACTGCGGATCGTGCAGGACATCCTGGGCGATGTTGAGGACGTGCACTTCGCCCGGTTGAGCGCCCAGGATGTTGTCCGCCATCGATTGGTGAGCGACATCGTCGAGGCTTATGGGCGATGGGATGCACGGGCGACGGGCCGTGCCGCGGGCACCTCGATCAGTGATGCGCCATGAGTATTGATGTGCTGAACGAGACCGAGATCGAGGTCGACCTCGAAGAACTCCACGAGTGTGCGCGCTTCACCATGGACGAACTGCACGTCCATCCGCAGGCTGATCTGTGCGTACGGGTCATCGACGAAGCCGCGATGGAGATCCTGCACGTTCGGTGGATGGACCTTCCCGGTCCGACGGACGTCATGAGTTTTCCCATGGACGAACTGCGGCCAGGTAGCGAGGGCGAGCCCTCCGAGGAGGGCGTTCTTGGTGACATCGTGCTGTGTCCGACCGTCGCGGCGGCGCAGGCTGCTGCCGCAGGCCACACCACCCAAGAAGAACTCTTGTTGCTCACCGTGCACGGGGTGCTGCACCTGCTGGGCTACGACCATGCGGAGCCCCAGGAGCGGGACGAAATGTTTGATCTGCAACGGCGCTTGTTGCTGAGTTTCCTTGCTCGCCGCGGCGACGGTCAGCCGCGCATCAACCCACCGAGCGGCTCATGACTAGCCTGGCGCGTTCGAGCACGCGGGAGGTCGGGCGATGACTTTACTCGTGTTGTGCGCCGTTCTCAGCGTCGTCATCGCCTTTGCCTTCGCGTTGATCGAGTCCGCGATTTCCCGGGTCGGAACCGGCCACGCCGAAGAACTCGCGGAGTCCGGCCGAAGCGGAGGCCTGGCCCTGCAATCTGTCGTAGCCGACCGTAGCGCGGTCGTGATGGTCCTGACGTTCTTGCGGGTGCTATCGGAAGCTGCGACCGCCGTACTCGTCACGTTGGCGGTCCAGCAGATCGTGGATGGTTTCTGGGTTGAGTTGTTGCTCGCGATCAGCATCATGGGGCTCGCGAGCTTCCTGCTCGTCGGCGTCTCACCGCGCACGCTCGGGCGCCAGCACGCTGACAGCGTGGCGCTGGCGGCAGCGCCAGCCGTGGGGGCTTTGCGCAAGTTGCTCGCTCCCGTCGTTCGCCTTCTGGTGCTGGTGGGCAATGCGGTGACCCCGGGCCGTGGCTACCGGGACGGACCATTCGAAACCGAAGCCGAACTGCGCGAGTTCGTTGATTTCGCCGGTGAGTCTCTGCTCATTGAGGACGACGAGCGCAAGATGCTGCACTCGGTCTTCGACTTGGGCGACACGCTGGCGCGTGAAGTGATGGTCCCGCGTACCGACATGATCTTTATCGACGGAACCAAAAACCTTCGACAAGCCATGAATCTCTTTGTGCGATCAGGCTTTTCGCGCCTCCCTGTAGTCGACGGCGGTCCGGACGATGTCGAGGGCTTGGTCTATTTCAAGGATGTGTCTCGGCGAGTGTTCGCCGACCATCGCAACGAAAGTCGTCCGGTGACGGACGTGATGCGGCCGGTCGCGTTCATCCCCGACACCAAGCCTGCCGACGACTTGTTGCGCGAGATGCAGGTCGAGCGCCGACACTTCTCGGTCGTCATCGACGAATACGGCGGTACCGCGGGCCTAGTGACGATGGAAGACATCGTCGAAGAGATCGTTGGCGAGATCGATGACGAGTACGACACGATCAGTCCGCAGGTCGCGCACCTTGACGATGGTTCTGTGCGCGTTCCTGCCCGCCTCGAGATCGATGACCTGTGCGAACTGCTGGACGTCACGATCGAAGAGGAAGACGTCGAGACCGTGGGTGGCTTGCTGTCCAAGTTGGTCGGTCGAGTCCCGATCCCCGGAGCCGCTGGGGAGATCAGTGGTCTGCGGTTGACCGCCGACCGTGTCGCGGGACGACGACACCAGTTGGCGACCGTGGTCGTGGAACGAGTCGGAGACCTCGATGACGAGGCACTCGAAGGCGAGGACCCGCAGGACCATACTGAGGACTCGGACACCCAGAAATGAGACATCGGAATGAGTGACTACCGTGCTGGATTCGCATGCTTGGTGGGGCGACCCAATGCCGGAAAGTCGACGCTGACCAACGCGCTCATCGGCAGCAAGGTGGCGATTACCTCAAGCAAGCCACAGACCACCCGCCACACCATTCGAGCGATCATCACCAACGATGAGTCCCAGTTGGTTCTGGTGGACACGCCGGGGCTGCACAAGCCGCGGACCTTGCTAGGCGAACGCCTCAACCACCTCGTACGCGAGACCCTGCTCGAGGTCGATGTCGTCGGATTCTGCCTTCCCGCGGACCAGAAGATCGGCCCGGGTGATGCCTTCATCGCCGCCGAACTGGCCGAGATCAGGCAGGGCAAGAAGGTCCCGATCGTCGCGATCGCGACGAAGACCGACACGGTCTCCAAAGATCGAGTCGCCCAACATCTCATGGCCATCGACCAGCTCGGCAACAAGTTCGCGGCGTTCGACGACATCGTGCCGTGCTCGGCGACCGCAGACGTCCAAGTTGACGTCGTGGCGCGCGTGCTCACGGGGCATCTTCCGGCCTCACCGAAGCTTTACCCCGATGACATGCTCACCGAAGAAACCGACACGGTACGCATCGCAGAGTTGGTGCGGGAGGCAGCGCTCGAAGGCGTGCGAGACGAGTTGCCGCACAGCTTGGCCGTGGTCGTGGAGGAGATGGTTCCACGCGAGGACCGACCGGCAGACAAGCCACTTCTGGATGTACGAGTCAACGTGTTCGTTGAGAGGTCATCGCAGAAGGCCATCGTCATCGGTCGGGGTGGGTCGCGACTGCGGGAAGTCGGGACCAATGCCCGTCGGCAGATCGAAGAGCTCCTCGGCCAGAAGGTCTACCTCGACCTACACGTCAAGATCGCCAAAGACTGGCAGCGCGACCCGAACCAGTTGAGCAAGTTGGGATTCTGATGCGTGACTATGAAGCATGGGCGGAGTTCGGCGATGTACTGCGACTACCGATCGACCCAGAACGCGATGTCGCTGCGTCCATTCCGTGGGAGCAGGCTGGCTTCCAAGCACACCTGCCGTTGATCGACGTCGGACCAGGCAGCGGTGTGACGACCGTCGTGCTGGCCGAGACCTTCCCTGACGCGGAGATCGTGGCCGTCGAGCCCGACCTGTTGATGCGGTCGCTGCTCATGACCCGGCTGGCCGAGCGCTCCGGCGTTCGGGAGCGAACTACGGTGTTGCCTGGCGTAATTCAGGAGACTTGGTTGCCGGCCGAGTGTGGGGGAGCACTGCTGTTCAACGTCATCTACTTCCTTGGCGAACGCGAGCGCGAGCGTTTCTGGCATCGGATGGCCGACGTACTCGTGCCAGGCGCGTCGGTGCTGATGAGCCGGTCCTACGGCGGTGCTGGCGAGGTCGATGTTGAACGCAAACTGGTCAGTTCTGGCACGGTCGGTCGCCACGAATACCAACGCTGGTATGCCTCACACGCCCTTGGCGACGGGCGTGTGGAGATCATCAACCAGTTCCAGGTGCTGCGCGACGGTGAAGTCGTGCGTGATGAGGAGACCCGGATCACGCCGTACGGCCTGGGCGAGGACCGCATTGTCGATGAGATCCCCGTTGGCGCGTTCGGCATCGAGGAGATCGACGAGCGCTACCTCGCGATCCGGCGGCATCCCGATCTCGCCCGCCGCAAGCGCCGCTAGCCCTGAGCGTTAGAGGACCTGAACCCCGGCCCAACCCTGTTCGACGGCCTGCTGCTCGGTGCTTCCCTGCCCGAAGCGGTCGCCAGCGGCGGTGATGGTGGCGCGAGCGAAGGTGGCGAAGTCGGAGTCTTTGGGGAGAGTTCGAGAGGTCAGGACGTCGTACCAGATCTGGCCGGCGCGCTCCCATGCGTGTCCGCCGATCGCGGTCGCTGCGAGATAGAACGCACGGTTCGGGATGCCGGAGTTGATGTGCACTCCGCCGTTGTCGTGCTCCTCATCGTGCGGCAGGTCTTGGTAGTCGGTCATCGACGCAGGCTGTGGGTCCTTGCCGATCCGCGGGTCGTCATAGGCCGTTCCCGGCGCCTTCATCGAGCGCAAGCCCACGCCGTTAATGCCTTCGGCGTAGAGGTTGGCGCCGATAATCCAGTCGGCTTGCTCGGCGGTCTGGCCCAGGATGCGCTGCTTGACCAATGACCCAAAGACATCCGAGACGGATTCGTTGAGCGCACCAGGTTGTGCGACATAGGTCAGGCCGGCGGTGTATTGGGTGATCCCGTGCGCCAACTCGTGGGCGATGATGTCGACGCTGTCCGTCATCGACGCCAGCAACACGCCGTCGCCATCGCCAAAGATCATCTGCTCACCGTCCCAGATGGCATTCGCATAATTGCGGTCGTAGTGGACTGTGGCGACCAGCGCGAGACCTCGATCGTCGAGCGAGTTGCGCCCGTAGATGTCGGCAAAGAGATCGAAGGTGTGACCGAGGCCCTCGTAGGCCTCGTTGGCATCGCTATCTTCGACGGCAGGGTCGCCTTCAGCGCGCACCAGTTCACCGGGAAGCGCGGTGCTGTTGCCTGCGTCGTGGATCGCGCGCTTTGGTGCGACATCGACAGCAGCGGCGTCGTTCTGGTCTGCATCTGGGGTCGTGGTGATCGCTGTTCGGGCTCGGCTGCGCAGGTCAGGCGGGATGATGCCAGTGTTGCCGCGAGCCTCCCGGTCTGGGCCGCTGTGGGCAGCTTTCACACTGCGCCGCGCGGCAACTTCTGGTCGAAGGGCCAGGGTGTGTTGGGCGCATTCGGCGACCCGGCGGTCGTCGTCTTGAGCGAGCCGCTGGAGCAGGTGAGGCGGAATGATGAAGCACGGTGTGGTCGTCATGTCGTTACTCTGCCCGCTGGGACTGACAGTCGGTCGGTACGGCGCGTTCGGGAATGGCGGCCGACCACAGCGCGCCGGAAATCAGCAGCGGCTGGCCGAACAACCGGGCTAACCGCTTGGCGTCGGTGTCCAGGCCGAAGGCGGTGATGCCCTCGACGTACTGCGCGACGTTGCCGGGAAAGACCAGCACAAAGAACACCGCGAGCACGAGCCCGGTGATCCGGCGATATCGGGGCAGTGCGAGTAGTGCTATGCCGAGTCCAATTTCGAGGACGCCTGAAGCCAGAACCACGAAGTCCTCGTTGACCGGCAACCATTCGGGCACCTGCGCGTGGAAATCCTGCCGACCCACGGTCAGGTGCGCCAAGCCAGCCAGCACCATGAATGCGCCGAGGACAAGGCGGGTGACGTTTTGGGAGCGCGTCGCGACGGCCCGATCGAAGACACCCATGGGTGCACCGTATGCCCGCCCAGGCGAGGTTGCTGGACAGAGCGGGAGGGCATTTGGTTAGAGTGACCCCGTGCGGATCGCGTTGCTTCTCCTTCGCTGCCGCGGCGAGGCCTAGTTCTTCGGCCTTCCTCGCCGCGGAGTCTCGCCCTGCGGCCGGAATCTCCTGCACGACTTTGTGATTCGTGCCCACCCCAAAGAACTCCGAGGCGAGAATGATCCACCCCCAGCAGCCCACGTCCATGCCGGCTCGCAAGTACGAGCCCTTCCAGCAGCAGATCGCCGTCGACCTGCCAGATCGCACCTGGCCGGACAAGGTCATCACCAAGGCGCCCCGCTGGTGCGCGGTAGACCTGCGCGACGGCAACCAGGCCCTGATCGACCCAATGAACTCCGAGCGCAAGATGCGCATGTTCAGCTTGCTCGTGAGCATGGGCTACAAGGAGATCGAGGTCGGCTTTCCGAGCGCGAGCCAGACCGACTTTGACTTCGTCCGGGAGCTCATCGAGGGCAACCACATTCCCGATGACGTCACCATTCAGGTCCTGACGCAGTGCCGGGACCACCTCATCGAGCGCACCTTCGATTCCATCCGCGGAGCCAAGAGCGCGATCGTGCACTTCTATAACTCCACATCAATCCTGCAGCGCCGGGTGGTCTTCGGCCTGGATCAGGACGGCATCATCGATATCGCGCTGCAGGGCGCGCGGCTGTGTAAGAAGCTGGAGGAGACGGTCGCTGACACCGACGTCTACTACCAATACTCGCCAGAGTCCTACACCGGCACCGAACTGGAGTTCGCGGCACGCATCTGCAATGAGGTCATCGGGGTCATTGACCCCACACCGGACCACCCGATGATCATCAATCTGCCCGCCACCGTCGAGATGGCGACACCCAATATCTACGCCGACTCCATTGAGTGGATGAGCCGCCATTTGGATCGGCGCGAGTCGGTGCGTCTGTCCCTTCACCCGCACAACGACCGGGGCGAAGGGGTCGCGGCGGCCGAGCTCGGATACCTCGCCGGAGCCGACCGCATCGAAGGGTGCTTGTTTGGCAACGGCGAACGTACCGGCAACGTCTGCCTGGTCACGCTCGGAATGAACCTCTTCAGCCAAGGTATCGACCCCGAAATCGACTTCTCCGACATGGACGCGATCCGGCGGACCGTTGAGCACTGCAACCAGTTGCCGGTTCACGAGCGCCACCCGTGGGGCGGTGACTTGGTCTACACCGCCTTCTCTGGCTCTCACCAGGACGCCATCAAAAAGGGTTTCGAGGACATGGATCGGCAGGCTGCGGACACCGGCAAGGAGATCAACGATCTGGTGTGGGGCGTGCCTTATTTGCCGATTGATCCGCATGACATCGGTCGCTCCTATGAGGCCGTCGTTCGGGTCAACAGCCAGTCCGGCAAGGGCGGGGTGGCTTACATCCTCAAGAGTGAGCGGCAGTTGGACCTACCGCGCCGGTTGCAGGTCGAGTTCAGTGGCGCGGTCCAGGCGCACAGCGACCAGCAGGGTGGCGAGTTCAGCGCCGAACAGCTCTGGCAGATTTTCCAGAACGAGTACATCCCCGGCGCCGATGGCGATGGCCAGGCATGGGGTCGGTTCACGCCGATCACGCACTCGGTCGAGAGCACGGCCGATGGCGACCGGATCACGGCCACGATGACTGACCGCGAGCAGAACGGTGCCGAGGTCACCATCGAGGGATACGGCAACGGCCCGATCGCCGCGTTCGCCAACGCGCTCTCCACGCTCGGAGTCGACGTACGCGTCCTCGACTACGCCGAGCATGCGATGTCGGCCGGTGAGGGCGCCCAGGCGGCGGCCTATGTCGAAGCCGCGATCGGCGACCGGGTGCTGTGGGGCGTCGGTCTGCATTCCTCGATCGTGAAGGCCTCGCTGACGGCCGTGCTATCCGCCGTGAACCGGGCGTTGCGCGACCAGTAGGCACAGGAACGCACTACGCGCGGTGGTCAGGCTCAGTTCCTGGCCACCCGTGCACGTGCAACCTGCGCGCGACGCGATTGATGTCAGCCTGCGAGGGGAGGGCATCGGTGATTTGGGTGATGTGCACACCGATGTCGGTATGGCTCATGTCTTCAATGCTGGCCGCAAGTTCCTCGGCAACCTCACGGACTTCGTCCTCGGTGAGGCCACGTCGCAGGAGAGCCAGCAGGGGGATGTAGTCGGTGGGCGGAACGCCAGCGGGATAGCCCGCCTGCAGCCAGTCGACCACTGACCGCAACTTGTTGTTGAGTGTCATGGCAGGGCGTCAGTTGAAAGGTAGCGGCAACTCGACGTCGAACCCGGAGGCCACGATGGCGCCGATACCGCCAAGGACGCCGAGCACTACGAAGGCGAAGCACAGGACCGAGAGCGCCCGACTCGAGCGGCGACCAAAAGGCGTGACGGGTTCACCGTCGTGCGCTTCCGCGGAGATTGCGGCTGTGCGTACTCCGACGGCAAAGAGGACCGGAAGGCCTGCACCAATGAGGAGCCCGATGATGAGGACCTTCCAGGCGCCGTCGACGGCGAGGACGATGTTCTCCATCATGAGGAGACCTTCTTCTGCTCAGCACCGAGGATCTCGTTGACTGCAGGTTCGGGAGACCACTCGTCGGTGACGTTGTCGGCGCTGACCGGCTCACGGCGCGATCGGGCATACATCAAGCCGGACAAGACCAGCAGGATGCCGAAGACGACGAGCGGGCCAGCCATGCCACCGAAGGCGTGACCGATCACCCACATCAAAGCGCCCACCATCCCCGCTGCCGGCAGGGTGATGAGCCACGCAACGACCATGCGTCCGGCGGTACGCCACCGCACCTGCGCACGCCGCCCGAGACCCGATCCGAGAATTGATCCGGTCGCGACGTGCGTGGTGGAAAGCGCAAACCCCATGTGGCTTGAGACGAGGATGACTGCGGCGGATGAGCTTTCCGCAGCGAACCCTTGGCGGGGTTGGACATCGACCAAGCCCTTGCCCATCGTGCGGATAATGCGCCAACCACCGACGTAGGTGCCGAGCGCGATAGCCAGGGCACAGGCCACCTTGACCCAGAAGGGGATGGAATCAGTGCTGGTCCAGTCGCCCGCAGCGATCAACGCCAGAGTGATGACACCCATCGTCTTCTGAGCATCGTTGGTGCCGTGCGCCAGCGAAATGAGTGAGGAACTACCGATCTGTCCCCAACGGAAACTGCGGTCGGTGTAGTGCTCACTCACCCGCCGAGTAATGCGATAGATCAACCACGTCCCCAAGCCCGCCACGCATGCGGCAATCACGGGCGAGAACATCGCGGGCAACATGACCTTGCCGATCACGCCGTCGAGCTTGTCGCCATGCCCGATCCACTTCACCCCACCGGTGCCGAGCGCCGCGATAGCCGAGCCAACCAGGCCACCAAACAACGCGTGGGAAGACGAGGATGGCAATCCAAACAGCCAGGTGGCGAGGTTCCAGATGATGCCGCCCACCAGACCGGCGAGCACGATCAGGAGCAGGTCGTAGCCACCGTTGGTTAAAAACTCGGGTCGGGGCGCGCCTGAGGGGTCCTGAATATTGATGACCGCGTTGGTCACGGTGAGAGCTACCTCAACCGACAAGAACGCGCCGACCAGATTGAGAACAGCGCAGAGGGTGACTGCCGCCTTGGGGCGCAACGCGCCTGTCGCGATGGGCGTCGCCATCGCATTACCGGTGTCATGGAAGCCATTGGTGAAATCGAAGGCCAAGGCCGTAATCACGACAAGGATGAGGATGACGGTTGCTGTCACAGCCTTAGTGTGCCGCGTTCACCGGCTGTTGTGCACATCGTGGTGGCGTGTTTGCGATTCAGAAACAATTGGGCTTCACGCGACGCCGTCGTTGACGACCGCCACGACGTGGTCCAGCGCGGCGGAGTCTCCCTCCAGGACGGGGAAATGCGGGGCTGGGCGGCCCCACAGATAGAGGTCCAGGTCCATCGCGTCCGCGCTCATCTCTCCCGCGACAGCCTCGCCCTGGTCGTCGCTTCTGGCGCGCCACGAAGCGATGTCGACCTCCTCGCCGTCGCGGTCCGTTCCCACGAACCGGCCGAGATCAAGAACCCAGCTCAGGTCGGTGTCCGTTGCCCGCATTCGAGCGGTACGCCCGTCAGGGGTGAACTCGCCCCACGCGGGGTGGTTCCCGTGGATGATGCGCAGGGCCTCATCCACGCCGTCGCTCGCAAACTCGGGGTCGATGGGAGAAATCGGCAGTCCTGCGGTGAGCTCGGCGTCAACGCGGTGGATCAGCGCCTCATGGGCCTGGCGTCGGCCGAGGTATTCCACCTGATGCAGAGAGGTGTCCGCCACCCACATCCACCGCGGCTCGCTGGGATCGGTCTCAGCAACGAGGTGATGCAGTCGGGCGCTCTCCCGAGCGAAGAGCGCCAGCAGACCCTCGCGGTCAGCAGGACGCTCAATGTCGACCAGGTCAATGATCTGTTGGGTGTCGCGCAGGTCCTCGGCGATGACCGACGCCCAGAACCACTGCACGTCGCCACCGAGGTGCCACAGCAGGTCGTCCGCGTCCCAGTCGGGACAGGTCGGGACCCGGTCAGTGGGCGCGGTCTGGCCGATCGCATCGAGGAACCGCGCCGACTCGGCGCGAAGGTGGTGGGCAAAGTCGAGGCTCATGATGGCGAGCGTAGCGATGGTGGGTGGGCTGCGTCGCGCGACTTACGGCGTGCGGGGCGGCATGACTTCGGCGGCCGCCAGTATGCGAATCAGGGTTCGGCCGTTGCGGGTCGTCACCGCCGATGTGTAGCGCTTCAGTGGTTGTTTAGATTGCGCTTTCGCGAAGGGAGTGCCGAGGGAATCGCCCACAGGGCAGGTCCAGGCGAGCGCCTCGGGGGACAGGCGCCGATGCTCTTGGGCCAGCTCGCGGGCGGCCTGCTCCCAGGCGTCCAGCGCAGTGGGGTCCGAGGCCAGGGTGAGATAGGCGTGCATCGCACGGTCGTCGAACGGGTACGGGCAGCGGTCAGCAAGATCTGTGACCTCCGCGAGGCTGAGCACGACCACCTTGGCATCGTGGTCGAACTCTTCCCGCAGTGCGCTCTCGACGAGGGTTTGGAGTTCGGCTGATTCGTGCGGCGTGCGGACGACCGCGTTGCCGCTGGCAAGGACGGTCTTGACGGCGGTGACATCCGGGATGCCTTTGAGGCAGGCCGTCAACCTGGCCGACTTCACCTGGTATCCGCCGACGTTCACCCCGCGCAGAAGAATCACCTGAAGCGGTGCTTCCGCGGTCACTGGTCTGCTCGGCGGTCCGTCGCGTCGGCGTATTGCTGGAGTGCGGCGATGAAGTCGCGGCGGGCAAACGCCGGCCACATCTTGTTGCTGACCACGATCTCGGCGTTGGTGGTCTGCCAGGGGCAGAATCCAGACAGCCGATGCTCCCCGCTGGTGCGAATCACCAGGTCGATGTCTTTCGCCGGGCCGCCCGCGAGGGATTGCGTGACTCGGTCGACGTCGAGGTTGGCCATCGCGGTCGATCCGGAGTCGCGTAGGAGCGACCGGCGTACGGCGTCCACGATGTCTTGGCGTCCGTCATAGGCGATAGCGACCGTGACATGACGCGGCCTGCCAAGGGTCTGCTGACAGGCAGTCCTCAGTGCAGACTGGGTCGATTCGGGAAGTAGGCCAAGGTCTCCCGACAGGTGCAATTGCCATGCGGGCGAGCCGACAATCGCCGCGGGCAGCGTCGTTTCGATGACGTCGTGTAGTCCGGTGACTTCGTCGGATTCGCGCTTGCGCAGGTTGTCGGCGGAGGCGATATAGACCGTGACGTGCTCGATCCCGGCGTCCTGGGCCCAGATGAGCAGGTCGCGTACGTGCTCAGCGCCATGGCGGTGACCAACCGTGGGTGAGGTGTAGCCCGCGGCTCGCGCCCACCGACGATTGCCATCGATGATGACGCCGAGGTGCCGGGGGCGGACCGGGAGCCGTTGGAGGCGTCGACTACCGAGGCGGCTCTGAAGCACAGTCATGACGCTCACCTGACGCACCGTAGAGAGTGTCTGCGGTGCGGTGGCGGAGGCGCGCGGAGTCGCCGTGAAAGGCCAGGGGCTCAGCGCACGCCGTGGGGACGGAACTGGATGCTGATCCTTGGGCCGACCGGCTTGGCGGTCTTGGGAATCGCGTGCTCCCACGTGCGTTGGCAGGAGCCGCCCATCACGACAAGATCGCCGTGGCCCAGATTGAAGCGAAGCGACGCGCCGCCGCCGCGAGGGCGCAGTGCCAGCGTGCGGGGAGCGCCGATCGACACGATGGCCACCATGGTGTTGTGGGTGGCCCCGCGGCCCTCGCGATCGCCATGCCAGGCAACAGAGTCGCGGCCGTCTCGATAGAGGCACATTCCGGCGGTGCGGAATGGCTCGCCGAGTTCGGGTGCGTAGTGCGCGGAGAGCGCGCGACGCGCATCGTTAAGCACCGGGTCTGGCCATGCTTCACGCTCGTCATAGAAACGCAGCAGGCGTGGAGTCTCTACCTCGCGGTCCCACATCACCCGACGCTCGCCTTGCCAGTCCACTCCGGCGCTGCCGCCCAGGCTGAGCCGGGAGAACAGTTTGTCGGCGCCGGTGAGCCAACCAGGGCGCAGGTCGACCCACGCGCCACGGGATAGAGGTGTGCGGTGCACCGAACCGCCGAGTTGGCGCAGGCCGATCTCGTCGACCTGGTCAAGCAGAGACCCTTGCAATGCGTACGACACCATGCGGCAAGTGTAGAACGCGTGTTCGATTAATGGTCGCTTATGGCCGGAGTGTTGCGTGGGATGTTGGCTGCCCCAGGATTTCGAGTGCGGCCTGTGCTGCGTGATATCCGCCCAGCCCGCTGACCCCGCCACCTCGGCGGGATCCAGCGCCGCACAACAGGATTCGCTCATGGTCGGTAGAAACGCCCCACCGTTGGGCGGGGGATTCCATGGGGTCGTCGTCCTCGGCAAAAGGCCAGGACAACGGTCCGTGAAAGATGCTGCCGCCGCTCATGCCGATTGCCTCTTCCAGGTCGAGCGTGGTCTTGGTCTCGACGCATAGATCGCCGTGACCGTCGCGCAACAGGACATCCTCGATGGGTTCGTCCAACACGCTCGACAGCGAGCGCAAGACCCCGCGCTGCAACTCGGCGCGCTGCTCCTCATGGTGATGCTGGTCGATCAGCCGGTGTGGCACTTGGAGCGCAAAAACGGTCAAGGTCTGGGCGCCCGAGGCGCGCAAGTCCGGGGGCAGAATGCTGGGATCGGCTAGCGAGTGACAGTAGATCTCGGCCGGAACCGGGTCCGGGACCCGGCCTTGTGCGGCAGCCCGATACGCCGACTCAAGCTGCTGATAGGTCTCGTTGATATGGAACGTTCCGCCGAACGCCGCCTCCGGCGCCACGTCGGGGTTGCGCAGCCGTGGGAGCCGGGAGAGCAAGAGGTTGACCTTGACCTGGGCGCCTTCAGCCGGTGGTGGGGTCGTCCCGGTCAGGTCGGCGAGCACGCCTGGTGAGGCGCCACAGAGCACCAAGCGTGCCTGCAGTCGATGCTCTTGGTCGCGGTGGGCGTAGCGAATCTCGCCGTCTCCGCTGATCGCCAGGACGCGCGCCCCGGTCACGAGGTGTGCACCAGCGGTTCGGGCCGCGTGTTCGAGCGCGCCAGCAATCTCGCCCATGCCGCCGACCGGGACATCCCAGGCGCCAGTGCCACCGCCCACGACGTGGTAGAGGAAGCAGATGTTGTGCTGCAGGTCCTCCTGATGCGCGTGTGCATAGGTGCTGATCAGGCCATCGGTGAGCACGACCCCGCGCACCACGTCATCCGCGAGGTGGGTCTCGATGGTCTCGCCGAGCGGCCGCTCGATGAACTCCTGCCATACCGCGTCCTCACCAAGCCGCTTTCTCGCCTGGCTACGGGTCATCAACGGCTCGGTAAAGGTCGGCCAGAGCGCCTCCGCGAGGCGCCCAGTGCGCGCGTACAGATCCTCGAACGCGGCATGATCGGCCGTCGCCCCGATCCCCGCGAACGAGGCAGCCGTCGCGGCCTGATCGTGGGTGTCGATCAACAGCCCAGTCGTGGTGTCAGGGCGCGGGGTGTACGACGCAAAACGCCTGCGGCGTAGCTCAACCGTCAAGCCAAGGTCATCCCGGATCTGCTGCGGCATCAGGCTGACGAGATAGGAGTAGCGCGACAGCCGCGCGCCGGTGCCTGGAAAGGCCTCCGCGGAGATCGTGGCACCGCCGAGGTGGTCGTCCTGCTCGAGAACCGTGACGGTGAGTCCCGCGCGCGCGAGGTATGCCGCCGCGGTCAGGGCGTTGTGCCCGCCACCGACGATCGCGACGTCGCACTGGCTCATCGACGTCGGAACACGTTGAGTTGACCGGCGCTCCGCACGACGGGAGCGTCATACTGACCGACTAGATCGAGACCGTGCTTGTCGAACATCTCGATGATCCGCGCCGACGTCACCGGGTCGAGTGCGCCCCAGTCGCCGGCCTTCTTGGCCTTGGGCTTGCCGAGCTTTGAGTTGAGCGAGACGGCGTAGGTGATGCCCTTGCCGCACACCTTCTCGATGTAGTGCTCGACGACCTCCGGCTCCATCTCCTGGAAGGAGAAGGAGTTGACGAACACCTCGAACTCGCCGTCGAGGTCGTCGATCCGGTAGTTGGGCAGCACACCGCTGCACGGCACGGAGATGGGCCCGGGCGCGGCGGTGTCACCGTCGTACACCGTGGGGTTGTCCGCGCCGAGCAGCTCGGTGAGGTAATAGGACGCGACGGTCAGTAGCGGCGGGATGTCGAGGTCGACATAGCGCGCCTCGGGGTCGCGCTGGGTGACGATCTCACCGAGCACGCCGAAGCCGCCTCCGATCTCCAGGAAGCTCTTTGGCGGCGCGTCGACGTGCCGGGACAGCGCCGACAGGCACAGCAGGTAGTTGGCGTAGCCGCGCCCGAACCGGGCGTCGCCACCGCGACCGACGCTGTACGCCTGCGGCGGGGTGCCGATCTTGCTTTCACCGTGCGCGGCGAGGTCGAACGGCCACCGCTCCTGGTCCCAGTTGACCGAGGCGACGTCGTAGTCGCGCTGCGCCTGCTGGGACCCATTGAGCGCAGAGACGAAGAAGTTGCGATTGGCATTGGGGCGCAACTGTGCGGTGACCTGCTCGAACGCCCCCGCCATCGTCGCGTCCGTCCACCGGTCCCCGTAGAGCGGATAGAACCAGATCGAGGAGGACGGCCACGACTTGAACTTGGGCAGTCCCAGCGTCTTCATGTTGTCCAGAAGCTGGTCGACGCCAGGTCCCCAGAAGTTGGTCGGGCGGTAGGTCTCCGGAACAGAGCGCAACTCGGTCAGGCTTCGATCGGTCAGCTCGGCCCAGTCGGCCATCGATCCTCCAGAGGCGGGGTGGGTGGGGTCATCCGGTCGGTGAGACCCAATCTGGCGAATCCATCCTCACACGGCGGTCGGGCGTGGCACGTTACCGAACCGCGCCACGCGGGCGACAATAGCGGCATGGCCATCTATCGAGACGCCGCGATCGTGCTGCGCACCCACAAGCTGGGTGAGGCCGACCGCATCGTCACGGTGCTCTGTCGCAACACCGGCAAGGTGCGTGCGGTGGCCAAGGGCGTGCGTCGTACGACCTCCAAATTCGGGGCTCGACTGGAGCCGGGCATGGTGGTGGATCTGCAGTGCTACCAAGGGCGTTCGCTCGACACCATCACCCAGGCCGCAATGCTGGCGCCCTATGGTGAACAGGTCGCCGCCGACTACGCCGCGTGGACCGCGGCGGTCGCGATGCTCGAGACAGCCGACCAGCTGACCGAGGAGCGGGAAAGTGTTCAACGACAATTCATCCTGCTCGCGGGCGGGTTGGCGGCGCTCGCGGCCGGCGAGCTCGAGCCCACGATGGTTCTCGACTCCTATCTGCTCCGGGCGCTCGCGACCGCAGGCTGGACGCCATCCTTCCGTGACTGCGCCAGCTGCGGTGCGTCCGGACCGCATCGAGGATTTCACGTGGGCAGCGGTGGCGCGGTGTGCTCCGACTGCCGTCCGCCAGGATCCCAAGCGCCGCGACCCGAGACCTTTGAATTGCTCTCTGCGCTGCTTGCTGGTGACTGGACCGTTGCCACGGCCAGCGAAGGCCGCGTGCGTAGCGAAGCGAGCGGCCTCGTCTCGGCCTATGTGCATTGGCACCTGGAGCGAGGGGTCCGGGCACTGCGCCATGTCGACCGGTCAACGCCGCCTTCTACGCTGCTGACATGACGGTCAAGCCTCCACCGCACCCGAGCGGCGTACGCCCGCCTGCGATCCCGAGCGACCTGGTTCCGAAGCACATCGCAGTCGTGATGGATGGCAACGGTCGATGGGCCAATGCGCGGGGGTTGCCCAGGACCAAGGGCCATGAGGCCGGGGAAGCCCAACTGTTGGACGTGGTCGCTGGCGCCATCGAGCTCGGCGTCGGCACCCTGTCGGCCTACATGTTCTCCACGGAAAATTGGAAGCGCTCGCCCGACGAGGTGCGCTTCCTCATGGGATTCAACCGAGATGTGATCCGCCGCCGGGTGGAGCTCTTGAACTCCTGGGGCGTGCGCTGCCGCTGGTCAGGCCAGCGTCCGCGGCTGTGGCGGTCGGTCATCTCCGAGTTGGAGTCCGCTCAGGAAAAGACCAAGAACAACTCGGTGATGACTCTGCAGATGTGTGTGAACTATGGCGGGCGGTCGGAGATCGCCGCTGCCACGCAGCGCATTGCTCGGGAGGCAAAGGCCGGACGCCTCAATCCCGACAAGATCACTGAAAAGACCGTGCAGAAGTACCTCGATTGGCCCGACACTCCTGACGTTGACCTGTTCGTCCGCAGTTCGGGGGAGCAGCGGACCAGCAACTTTTTGCTTTGGCAGTCGGCCTACGCCGAACTGGTCTTCTTGGACACCTTGTGGCCTGACTTCGATCGCCGGCATCTGTGGGAGGCCGTCGAGACCTATGCCAGCCGGGATCGTCGATATGGCGGCGCGATCGACCAGGCCAAGACGTAGGCCATCTGCGGCCGGGCATGGTCTGATATCCCTTATGTTTCGTCGCACCCTTGCTCGCGCGTTCTGGACCCTCAGCCGGTGGAAGCTGGTATCCGAGCCCGCGCCCGACCGTCCCACCGTCCTGATCGGTGCGCCGCATACGTCCAACTGGGACTTCCCGTTGATGCTCGCAATCACCTGGCGACTCGACATGGACGTGCATTGGATGGGCAAGAAGAGCCTGTTCGCCGGGTGGCGTGGTCCCGTGATGAGAGCGCTCGGCGGCATCCCGGTGGATCGGGAGAACCCCGGCAATCTGATCCAAGACACGGTGCGCCGCACCGCCACTGGCGAGGTGTTTGGTTTGGTGATCACCCCGGATGGCACTCGACAGGGACATACCCATTGGAAGTCGGGCTTCTACCGCATCGCCCGAGAAACAGGTATGCCCGTCACGCTGGGATATGTCGACCGGACCACGATGACCACCGGGCTGGGGCCGACGATCGAACTCACTGGCGAGGTGCCGGCCGACATGGATCGGATCCGGGCGTTCTACGCCGACAAGGCGGGATTCGAGCCTTCGCGTCGGGTGGAGCCGAGGCTGAGAGAGGAAATGCCTCGGCTCGCGGACGGAAACCGCTGATCGGTGGATGACCTGGTCGTCCCCTCGGGACCGGGCGCGCCGCGCGGCCTGATCGTGCCTGCTGAGGACCTCACCGAGCGGTTCTCGCGGTCATCGGGCCCGGGCGGGCAAGGCGTAAATACGACCGACTCCAGGGTTCAGCTCAGTCTCGACGTGGCGACTACCTCGGCGCTCACCGACCTGCAACGCGAGCGTGTGCTGCGCCAGCTCGCGGCCCGCCTCACGGGCACCGTCCTCACCGTGACTGCTGAGGAGCACCGATCGCAGCGTCGAAATCGGGCTGCGGCGCGTGACCGCCTGGCGGCCTTGCTGCGTGAGGCGCTCGTACCGCAGACGCCGCGTCGGGCAACCCGACCGACTCGCGGCTCACAGCGTCGCCGACTCGAGGCCAAGCGTCAGAGATCGGTGACCAAGCGTGACCGCCAGCGTCCCGCGGCGGACTGAGGGTTCGTCAATCGTCGGTGGGGCACTTCATGCACACGCCGAAGATCTCCATCTGGTGGGTCACGTCGCGAAAACCGTGCTCGGCACTCACCCTGGTCGCCCATTTTTCCACTGCCGGGCCCTCAACCTCGACGGTACGTCCACAGTTCCGGCAGACCAGGTGATGGTGATGAGACGAGGAGCACCGGCGGTAGACCGCCTCACCCTCGGCTGTGCGCAGCACGTCGACTTCACCGTCCGCGGCCATCGCTTGGAGGGCGCGATAGACCGTCGCTAGGCCCACTGAATTTCCCTGCGAGCGCAGCACGGCGTGCAAATCCTGTGCGGAGGTGAAATCTCCGTGCTCATCGAGTGCTTCGGCAACCGCGACCTGCTGGCGAGTAGGCCGTCGGGTCGAAGTCTCAGGTGCCGTCATACGCGTCATCCCCGGGGTGTCGTCGTGCGGTCGGTCGGGTGTCGATCCCAATGATCAGCGTGTGCTGCATGGCGCTCACCGTCATGAAGATAGTCAACATGATCCCCATGGCGCACTGCCGGGTGGCCGCAATCGCCACCATGCTCATGGGGGTGCTCGTCAGGCGTCTCGTGGCGGGCATTGCTCCACCGTGTCCATAGACCCCCGAGGGCTGCCGCCAGGGTAAAGGCGAGCACGGTCAGCACGACGATCGTCGCGCCCGATGGGGTGTCGGCGTGGTAGGACACAAAGACGCCGCCCACGCTGCAGGCAACGCCAATGACGACGGCGGTACGAAGCGCGGCGCTAAAGCTCCGGGTCAAGAGTTGTGCCGAGGCGTTGGGCACGATCATCAGGGCGCTGATCAGCAACAGTCCGACAATGCGCATAGAGATCACCACGGTGACTGCGGTGAGTACCGCGAGGGTGATGTTGAGTGCCAGCACACGCATTCCGGTCGCGCGGGCGTATTCCTCGTCGCCAGCGACCGCGAACAATCGTGGTCGAAGGACCCAGGTCACGACGACAATCACGAGGGTCAGTGCGGCAAAGGTCCAGATATCGGTGGGGCTGGTGGTGGTGATCGCGCCAAAGAGGTAGGTCTCCAGGTTGCCGGATTGGCCATCGGCAGCACGGCTCAGGAGCACCACACCGATGGCGATGCCCCCGTAAAACATCACCGCGAGCGCGACATCGCCACTGGTGCGGCCGCGCGCCCGCACTAGTTCGACCAGAACGGCGGAGGCGATGGTGAGAATGAGCGCCGTCCAGACCGGTTGGGTTCCGGTGACCACGCCCACGGCCACGCCGGCGAGGGCCACGTGCCCCATGCCATCGCCGATCAACGCCAGGCGGCGCTGCACCAGGAAGATACCCACCAGGGGTGCCGCCAGGCCGACCAAGAACGCCGCGATGATGGCGCGCTGCATGAAGTCGTAGTTGAGGAGGTCAAACATGTCGATCTCCTCTGGCCAGTGGACCTTCGGCAGGAACGATGCCAGTGCTTCGGGGTGTGTCCTCGTGATGGTGGTGATGTCCGCCAAGGATTTGCGCGTGGTGATGCCTGGCGTATGCCGTGGGGACACCGTCAAAGTGGACCCGGCCGCCAGAGAGTTCCACGATCCGGGTCACAACATCGGCAAATGCGGCGAGTTCGTGAGTCACGATCACCATCGTGGTGCCCCGCTCAGCGAGGCGTCGCAACACGTCGGCGAGTACGTGCTGGCTGGCCTCATCGACACCAGCGGTGGGCTCGTCCATCAGCAAGATTTCGGGCTGCGCGGCAAGAGCTCGAGCAATCAGGACGCGCCGCTGTTGGCCGCCAGACAAGGTGCTGACGTCCTCACGGGCCCGATCTGCAAGGCCCACCAGGTCGAGGGCTTCCCGCACGAGGCGACGATCTTCGTCGCGCGGACGGGCCCACCAACGTTGGTGGGGGAGGCGACCCACCAGGGTGACCTCTTCGACCGTGGCGCTCACGGATCCGGACAGCGTGTGCCGCTGCGGGACATAGCCCAGGCGGTGGCGATCTTTGAGGCGGGCCAAGTCGCTCCCGAGGAGCCGCGCCTCACCGCCCAGCTGATCAGTTAGGCCGAGTAGACCACGGACCAGGGTCGACTTGCCTGACCCGTTAGCGCCCAACAACGCGACGACCTCACCCGAGGTGATGGTGAGGTCAACGTCGTGAACGATCTTGCGGTCGGCATACCCGAAGGAGGTTGAACGCAAGGCCAGGACAGGTGTGGAATCAACTGCCGTCACGAACAGGCCTGCCCCTTCTCCAAGGTCTTGATGTTGGCGCGCATAACCTCAAAGTAGTCCGAGCCGGGGGATTTGCTGGTGATTCCCTCAAGAGGGTCCAAGACGGCGGTCTTGGCGCCGCTGGATCGCGCGACAGCTTCTGCGAAGCGTGGCGAGGCGAGCGTCTCGGTATAGATCACCGTGGCTCCGGATTCCTTGGCGAGGGTGCTGATCTTGGTCAACGTCTTGGCGTCAGGTGACTCCTTGGGGGACACCCCCGAGATCGGCACCTGAGTCATCCCCACTCGCTGCGCGAGATACCCGAACGCGGCGTGGCCCGTAATCAGGTCCTGGCGCTTGCAGTTGGCAAGTCGAGTCGTGAGGTCTTTGTTCAGCGAAGTGAGTTTGCTGCCGAACTTCTTGGCGTTGGCTCGGTATTCGGCGGCATGGTCCGGGTCGGCTTTGGCGAGCCGGTCGCCGATGGCTGTGGCGACTTTGGCGTAGCGCACTGGGTCGAGCCAGAAGTGCGGGTCGTTCGGGCCATGGTCGTGGTCTTCTTCGCCGTGGTCGTGGCCCTCGTGATCGCCGCCCTCTGGCGGTGCCGACAGATCCAGTTCGGCACTGGTGCTGACGTCGTACGCGTGATCACTGCCCTGGTTCTTCGCCGCGTCATCGATCGGACCGGCGAATCCCTTGAGATAGACGAAGAGATCCGTCTCGGAGACCTTGGCCACATCCTTCGGGCTGAGTTCGAGATCATGCGGATCGGTGCCGGGCTTGACCAGGTTTGAGGCGGAGACGCGCTTGCCGCCGATCTCGGACACCGCGAACTCCAGCGGGTAGAACGACGTCAGCACCTCCACGGTGTCCCCGCCAGCCTCGCCCGAGGCGCCGTCCGAGTTCGAGGTGTCCGAACCGCAGGCGGTCACGCCCATCAGGAGGGCAGCAGTCAGGGCAGCAGAGACGGGAGGGCGCATGACAACGATTCTCAATCTAGTGATAATCGTTGTCAAATTAGCGCGGGAGTGCGAGAACCAGCGCGAGGACAGCGCTCAGGAGCAGGACTGAAGAGCGCATGAGTCGTTCAAGCGGTCGCAGTCGCGGCCAGGCGAGGTACAGCATCCATCCAAGAAGGAGGGTGATCAGGCCAAAGCAGGCCGCGCCGACGACTCCCCGAAAGATGAGTCCGATCACGGCCAAGATCGCGGTCGCGATCAACGGTGTGCGGGCGGGCCACGACTCCAATCGCTCGACCGCAGCGTGACTGCGGTGCTCGACGAAGGAACGGAGCCGTGTCGTGCGCACAGAGGGTTTTGGGTCGGCAGATGGCACCGGAAAAGACTACCGGCTGGAGAATTGACCAAGTTTTGACCTTTGCGTGAACCCCTATAGAGACACCGCCGCATAGTGTCGTTCTTGTTGCGGGCGACCCCTTCCAGTCCTCCCCCTGCCCGCAACCGGTAGTCGTCACGGCGCACCTGCGGTGGCGTACTCGGTGTCTCCTTCCACCGAGTACGCGACGGGACACCTCGGGTGTGCCGTGACGTACGCCTAGGGGGTGAGCGATTCGAAACTGGCCGATTCATGCGGGAGAATGGGGAGGCCATGACTGAACTTCTCACTCCCACAGCCCACCCAGTGCTGCCACCGCTGCAGATCGGACGGCACACCATTTCCTCCCCGGTGGTGCTGGCGCCGATGGCTGGGATCACAAACCGAGCGTTCCGGCGGCTCTGCCGCCAGTACGGCGCTCAGGGTGCGCCCGCAGACGGCGGCGCCGCTCCTTCCGGAGCGACCTCGCTGTATGTCAGCGAGATGATCACCTCTCGGGCCCTTGTGGAGCGCACGCCGGTGACGATGCAGTTGATCGAACACGACCCCGACGAGGCGCCCCGGTCGATCCAGCTGTACAGCGTGGATCCGGTCACGGCAGGGCGTGCAGTGCACATCCTGGCGAGCGAAAACCGCTGTGACCACATCGATCTCAACTTCGGTTGCCCAGTCCCCAAAGTCACTCGAAAGGGTGGAGGGGGAGCCCTGCCGTGGAAGTCTGAACTGTTCCGCAGCATCGTGTCGACCGCTGTTCGCGCGGCCGCACCGTACGACATCCCGGTCACCGTCAAGATGCGCAAGGGCATCGACGACCGCCACCTGACTTTTTTGGAGGCTGGGCGCATCGCCGAGGGTGAGGGCGCCGCGGCCGTCGCGCTCCACGGTCGTACCGTCGCGCAGTCCTATTCGGGTCAGGCGGACTGGAGCGCGATTCGAGACTTGAAGCAGGCGGTGACCAGCATTCCGGTGCTGGGAAACGGTGATATTTGGTCCGCCGAGGATGCCGTGCGAATGGTGCACGAAACCGGGTGCGACGGTGTGGTGGTCGGGCGTGGGTGCCTCGGTCGCCCGTGGCTCTTCACCGATCTCGCCGCAGCATTCGCTGGCTCCGACCTGCGGGTGCGCCCGACCTTGGGGGAGGTATGCGAGACCCTCCGGCGACATGCCGCATACCTCACGGAGTTCCACGGTTCCGAGGAAAAAGGGTGCCGCGACATCCGCAAGCACATCTCTTGGTACCTCAAAGGATTCCGAGTCGGCTCGCACGTACGGTCAAGCTTGGCAACGGTCGTCTCGCTGTCCTCGCTCGATGACCTGGTAGCCACCTTGGACCTGGACCAGGACTGGCCCGCAGATGCCGACGGCCCGCGTGGCCGCGCTGGGTCTGAGCGGCGCGTAGTGCTTCCCGAAGGCTGGCTCGATTCGCGTGAACTCGATGGCGTCGGCGCGGACGCCATCGCAGCCGCCGAGCTGTCCGTCTCGGGCGGCTGAGACCGCTCGGCCTCAGGTCGCGATCGGCCGCTCGGGGTCAGTGATCCAGTGCGACCAGGACCCGACGTACACAGCGGGCTCGGCTCCGACCTGCGCGGCTTCGATCGCCAGCGCGGTATGCATCGCTTGGACCCCGGACCCGCAATAGACCCCGACGGGCGCGCCGGGCCGGACGCCGACCCGGGTGAGGTGGACGGCCAGATCATCCGCGGGCAGAAACCGTCCGTCCTCTTGCAGGTTGTTCAACGCGGGCGCACTGACGGCTCCAGGGATGTGACCTGCGATGGGATCGATCGTCTCCTGACGTCCGTGGAATCGAGGGGCGGGCCGAGCATCGAGCAGCACATGGCGGTCGGCGTAGTCGGCTGCGTCTTCGGCACTCAGGACCTGCCGATGCGGCGGCGTGGCCACGAAATCGCCCGGAGTCGGAATGACCGGGTCGTGATTGGTGGGTAGGCCCAACGCCAGCCATCGCCGCATTCCACCGTCGAGGACCTGGACCGCCTCATGCCCGGCATGCTTGAGCAACCACCACAGCCGAGCTGCCGACAGGCTGTTCTCGCGGTCATAGACCACGACATGGGAGTCGTTGCGCACCCCGGCCGCCCGCAGCGCTGCGGTGAAGGCGGCAACCTCCGGCATCGGGTGTCTTCCCTGCTCACCAGGCAGGCCGGAGAGCGCGCCCTCAAACTCCACCCACGCGGCGCCCGGAAGGTGCTCGCGGTCGTACGCCGCGCGCTGAGATTCCGAGCCCAGGCTCCAACTGACATCCAGCAACACGGGCGGCGCCGCCGAATTGCGGGCTCGCTGCAGGTGCTCGGCGCTGATCAACGGTCCGTCTGGGCGGCGCATACCCCGAGCGTAGGGCGAAACGGGGATCGGCGACTAGAGCGGCCCTAGGACATCGCGCACGCCATCCTGCAGTTCAAGACTTTCAAGTACCTGTAAGAGCTGTCGTTCTTCGTAGCGGAAGTGAGTCTCCATTACCGCGGCAACCCCCTCCAGATGTATCGCGAGTTCGGTCGCCGGCGCTGATCGGTCGACGGCCGCAGCGAGCCCCCCGAGGAGGTGGCCGATCATCGAATGGTCCTGGGTCAGAGATCGCAGCACCGGGCCCAGGTGCGGATGCGCTGCCTCGATCGCGGGGAACAAGACCCGGTCTTCGCCGCGATGGTGGCCGTCGAGTGCCGTGCAGAATCCGTGGCAGTACAGCAGCAGATCCCGTGTCGCGTCGTCGGATGGGCCGCCGTCGCTGACGGCTTCTTGAGCGACGGCCAGGGCATCGCGCAGCCGTTGGTGCACTCGGCGTAGTTCGGTGCTCCAGGCCATCAGCCTGGTCATCTCGCGCTCAGTCACGCGACGACGAAGGAAGCGATGAAACCATCGTCAGTCCTTTGGGTTCGACGCCTCCATGCTTGACACGACCTGTCACCAGCACGCGACGTTGCCCGCGATGCTACCGCTGTCGTTGGCCCTGTCAAAGACAGCGGGCATAGGGATTCGCGGGTGGATGTGCCAGGCTTGCGGTATGTGCCGCAACATCAGACAACTCCACAACTTCGAGCCAGCAGCAACACCTGATGAGGTCGAAGCCGCCGCGATTCAGTACGTCCGCAAGGTCAGCGGGTCTACCAAACCGTCGCAGGCTAACCAGGAAGCTTTTGACCGTGCGGTTGAAGCGGTGACCGCTGCGACGCGCAAGTTGATCGATTCGCTGGTCACCAAAGCGCCGCCGAAGGACCGTGAGGTCGAGGCCGCCAAGGCTAAGGCCCGCGCCGCCAAGCGTTATGCCAACGCCGGCTGATGGCGGATTCCTCGGCTGATTTCACCATCTCAGCTCCCGAGGCTGACCAGCAGCGTGTGTTGCAGGAATGGCTCGATGACGCCGCCCAACAGGGCATTGACGTCGGTGATGTCATGTCCATCAGCCGTGCCTTCGACGGTTATGTCGAACAGACGGTGCAGACCAAGGCCGCTGAGCGAGGCGACCCCACCACGTTCTGCACGATGATCGGGTTTGCGATGGGGGAGCATCTCCGTCAGCGCAGCAGTTTGGAATGGCGCGTGGTGACCGATTCCCAAGGCACCGACCTGGCGTTGACCACGCCGGACGAGAGCGCGGTGTTGTTCCCGAGCGACCCAGTCGCCGCGGCCTGGGAGGTTGCCGAGGTCGGTTGGATACCGCAATGGGTGGAGAACCTGCTGGTCGGCTTGACGGACTCTCCCGCATGAGGCGCCCGGCGCGCCTGCTCCCGATGCCTCGATGAACGGCTACGACGCAACGTCGCGCGAGCGATGGGTACCTGAATCAGGAGACAGTCGGTTGCGGGGCGATTTTGCCCGTGACCGAGCACGACTGCTGCACTCGGCGGCCCTGCGCCGTCTCGGGCAGAAAACCCAGATGCATCAGCCGACCCGAGATGACTTCGTCCGCAACCGCCTGACGCACTCGCTGGAAGTCGCGCAGATCGGACGCGAGTTTGGTGCCGCTCTGGGGTGTGACGCCGATGTCGTGGACACCGCCTGCCTTGCGCATGACCTGGGTCATCCGCCGTTCGGGCACAACGGTGAGGCCGCACTGAATCGGCTGTCAGATCAGATCGGTGGCTTCGAAGGCAACGCCCAGACACTGCGCCTGCTATCTCGCCTGGAGGCCAAGCGAACCCATGATGATGGTCGGCCAGCGGGCCTAAACCTGACGCGCGCCGTGCTCGACGCCTCCATGAAGTACCCGTGGGGTCGCGGTGAAATCGACTCCAGTTCAAAGAAATTCGGGTTCTACGAGGTTGACCGTGAGGCCTTCACCTGGGTACGCCGAGGTGCTCCGCCAGATCACGTCGACCGGCCGTGCCTGGAGGCCCAGGTCATGGACTGGGCCGACGACGTGGCCTACTCGGTGCACGATGTCGAGGATGCGATTGCCTCTGGCATCTTGGATCCACGAGTGCTGCGTGATCCCGATACCGTCCGCACGATCGCCCAGGCGGCACGCTCCTGGTACGGCTCGGATCAAGACGAGAATGAGCTCATGGAGGCCCTGGATCAGGCGCTCGTCGCGGGACGGATGCCCGCTACCCACGACGGCACCCGTAGCAGCCTCGCCGCCCTGAAGGATGCGACAAGTCGCTTCATTGGCCACTTCGTGCGCCAAGCCCACGACGCTACGCGGGAGCGCTTCGGCACTGGCCCGCTGACCCGCTTTGAGGCCGACGTCGTAATTCCTCCGATGGTGCGTGCAGAGTGCCTGATGTTGAAGTCGGTGAGCGCACGATTTGTGCTCATGGACGAGCAGCGTGGGTCGCTCCTCGGCCACCAGCGGGGCATCTTGGACGCGCTATACGCGGTCTATCTCGCGCATCCTGACCGGCTCGACCCGTTGTACTTGCAGGATTTCCAGGACGCCGCCGACGACAGCGCTCGCGAGCGCGTTGTCATCGATCAGATTGCCTCGCTCACCGATGGTCGGGCCCTCGTTCTGGCTGAACGCTGGACCTGAGTTCTAGGGTCACACCATGGATTTCCGACGTCTCACCAGTCCGATTATGGCCGCGCCGATGGCCGGAGGTCCCTCAACACCGGAGCTCGTGGCCGCGGTGTGCCAGGCGGGTGGTTACGGCTACCTCGCGGCGGCGTACAAGTCGGTCGACGCTGTCAGAGAACAGATCCAGGCGACCCGTGCGCTGACGGCAAAGCCCTTTGGTGTCAACGTTTTTGTCCCCGCGGTGCTGGACTCCGTACGCCAGTCCGCGGCCGTACGCGCCTATGCCGAACGCCTCGAGTCCTACGCCGTGAAGTGGGACGTCACCATGCCCGAGCCCTGGTGGGCCGACACAGACAGCTTCGCCGAGAAGATCGATCTGTTGGTGGCCGACCCGGTCGATGGAGTGTCGTTCACCTTCGGTCTGCCGGGACGATCGGTGATTGATCGTCTGCACGCGGTTGGAACATCGGTCACGATCACGGTGACGGACCTCGCCGAGGCCCGGGCCGCGGTGGCGCAAGGGGCCGACGTGCTGTGTGCGCAGGGCTGTGAGGCTGGCGGACACCGCAGCACCCATCAGGTGGAGGCGCGACCCAACGAGATGACCACCCTGGCCCTGGTGCAGGCGCTGCACAGTGAATTTTCCTGCCCGCTGATCGCTGCCGGGGGAATCACTAGCGCCGAGGAAGTAGTGGCGGTATGCCGCGCCGGGGCGGCCGCTGCACAGGTCGGCACTATGTTCCTGTTGACCGACCAGGCCGGAACGAGTGCGGCGCATCGTGCTGGCCTGCAGGATCCCGATCTGAGTGAACTCGTGGTCACCCGGGCGTTCTCGGGCCGGCCGGCCCGAGGCCTGAGGAACGCTTTTGTCGCTGCCGAGGATGCTCATGCTCCGTCGGTCTTCCCGGTGGTCGACCAGTTGACTAAGCCACTTCGGGCCGCAGCCGCCAGCCGCGGCGACCACCAACACGTCAGTTTGTGGGCCGGGAACGGGTGGCGCCGGGCAGCGGTTGGGTCGGCGGCCGCAGTCGTCGGGGACCTGACTCCCTAGACTCGCACCGTCGAGAGGAGGCTCCCATGGCTGGACTAATCAAGGCTGAAGACATTGCGCTGGTCAAGGAGCGCGCATCTCTTGAGGACGTCGTACGCGAGCACGTGACGTTGCGGGCTGCCGGCCCCGGCTCACTCAAGGGCCTCTGCCCCTTCCACGATGAGAAGAGCCCATCGTTCAACATCAGGCCCGCCGTCGGCGCGTATCACTGCTTCGGGTGTGGCGAGGGCGGCGATGTCATCGAGTTCGTGATGAAGGTCGAGCATCTGTCCTTCTCGGAGGCCGTCGAGAGACTGGCGGCCAAGGTCGGACTCGAGCTTCATTACGAGGATGGTCAACGTCCGCGGGAAGAGTCCCTTGGCCGACGTTCCCGGCTCATCGAAGCGCATCGGGTCGCGGAGGAGTTCTACGCCGAGCAGTTGCTTGCTCCAGGTGAGGCGCGTACCGCACGAGATTTCCTGCGGGGCAAGGGTTTTGACGGCAAAGCGGCGCAGGCATTCGGTGTCGGCTATGCCCCGCGAGGCATGGATGTCCTCGCGGCACACCTTCGCGACAAAGGTTTCAGCGCGGACGAGATGGTGACCTCAGGGTTGGCAGGTCGCAGCCAACGGGGGAGCCTCTACGACCGCTTCCGGGGACGGGTGGTGTGGCCGATTCGCGACATCACCGGCGACACGGTCGGCTTCGGTGCGCGACGACTCTTTGAGGATGACCGCATCGAGGCGAAGTACCTCAATACGTCCGAGACGCCGATCTATAAGAAGACCCACGTGCTGTACGGCCTCGATCTGGCCAAGCGCGATATGGCGCGGGATCGCAAGGCCGTGGTGGTGGAGGGCTATACCGACGTGATGGCATGCCACCTTGCTGGCGTCCCTTACGCCGTGGCGACGTGTGGCACGGCCTTTGGCATCGATCACATCAAGTTGCTGCGGCGAATTCTGCGGGACGAAGCCGATCGAGAGCCAGCGCGCGTCGTCTTTACCTTCGATGGCGACGCGGCCGGACAGAAGGCCGCAATGAAGGCCTTTGGCGAAGATCAACAATGGGCATCGCAGTCCTTTGTTGCGGTGGCACCCGGAGGGCAAGATCCGTGCGACCTGCGGCTGAGCGCTGGTGACGCGGCGGTCAAGAACCTGGTCGACGAGGCCGTGCCAATGTTTGAGTTCGCGGTCCGAACCACGCTTGATCGCTTTGACCTGGACCGGCCTGAAGGCCGGGTGCAGGCGATGCGGGCGGTCGCACCCATCATCAGCAGCATCCGTGATCGTTCGCTGCGCCCTGAATACGCCCGCAGTGTTGCGGGATGGCTTGGCGTCGATGTCGACCAGCTGTCCCGGGAGATCGCGCGCGCTCCACGATCCACCGCTCGGGCGGGCACACCTGAGAAGAACAGTCCCGGTCCGGATTCGGGTGCTGAGCAGGCGAGCGGGGCGTCCACCTACCCGGCTCCTGATCTGCGCGACCCCATCGTGCTTCTCGAACGTCAGATGCTGCAGGTCCTACTTCAGCACCCGGCAGCAGTGGGCGATCAGTGGAAAGCACTTGAATCCGAAGGGTTTTCAGCACCTGCACTGCGCGCGGTCCTGGATGCGGTCGCCGCCGCCGGTGGGCCATCCGCAGCACAGTCCTCAGGGGCTTGGACCGCGGCCGTTGCGACGGCAGCGCCAGAGGCCGTCCGAGGTCTGGTGCGTGAGCTGGCTGTGGCTCCGATTCCTGCGACGCTCGACGACACGGGTCGGCCAGACCAGCGCTACGTCGACTCGCTGGTGCGTCGCGTACAGGAGATGCTGCTGACCCGGCGCATCGGCGACACCATGAGCGCACTCCGCCGGCACGCGGACGATGAGGCCGCAGCGCGGGCAGCTTCCGTCGAGCTCACCCGGCTGCAGCGTGAACTTGCGAACTTGCGGGCCCAGTACTAACGGCGTGACTTCCGCCGGGGACGGTTAATGTCGTCTCTATGAGCACACCGAGCACGGCTGATGAATCTCAGGTGGGGACCACCGACACCAAGCCAGAGATCAACTGGATGGTGTTTGGCGTCTCGGCCGGCCTCGTGCTGGTCTTCGCCGTCGTCACGCTCGCCATGCCGACTCAGGCCGCCGCAGCCATCGCCAATGTGGTGACCTGGATTACCGACTGGTTCGGGTGGTGGTATTTCGCGCTGGCCGCGGTGTTCGTCATCTTCGTCCTCGTCGTCGCGCTGTCGCGGTTCGGCAGTTACCGACTCGGACCAGAGGAGTCGCGGCCCGAATACAACCTGTTCACCTGGACCGCGATGCTCTTCGCCGCGGGTATCGGTATCGACTTGATGTTCTTCTCGGTGGCTGAACCGGTGAGTCACTGGCTGGAGCCGCCAGTCGGCAAGGGACAGACCAACGATGCGGCTCGCGAGGCCGTCGAATGGACGCTCTTTCACTACGGCATTACCGGTTGGGCGATGTATGCCCTCATGGGAATGGCGCTGGCGTACTTTGCTTTTCGGCACAACATGCCCTTGGCAATCCGATCCGCCCTGGCGCCGGTCTTCGGTCGCCGCGTCGAGGGCCGCTTCGGTGATGTCGTCGACATCGCGGCCGTGCTCGGTACGATCTTCGGTATTGCGACCTCGCTGGGGATCGGCATTGTCCAGCTCAACTACGGGCTCAACGTCATGTTCGACATCCCGACGGGCAAGGCCGCGCAGATCGGGCTGATCGTATTGTCCGTCGTGCTGGGCACCATCTCGGCCACGACCGGGATCGACAAAGGTATCCGTCGGCTATCCGAACTGAACGTGCTCCTGTCGCTCGCGTTGCTGCTGTGGGTGCTCTTCAGTGGCAACACGACGTTCCTGCTCAACGGCCTGGTAATGAACACCGGCGACTACCTGTCTGGTTTCCCCAGCATGGCGATGGACACCATGGCCTGGGATGCGCCGGTCGACTGGATCAACGGCTGGACCCTGTTCTTCTGGGCCTGGTGGATCGCGTGGGCGCCCTTCGTCGGGCTCTTCCTCGCACGCATCTCCCGGGGGCGCACGATCCGACAGTTCGTCCTCGGCGTGCTGAGCATCCCGTTCTTGTTCATCCTGTTGTGGGTCTCGATCTTCGGCAACAGTGCTCTCACCACGGCACGGGACGACAAGACGTTCGCTGATGCCACCTACAACACCCCCGAGGTCGGTTTCTATACGCTGCTCGAGACCTATCCGTGGGCACCGCTGGTCGTCGGCGTGGCCACGCTGACGGGTCTGCTGTTCTATGTGACCAGTGCCGATTCAGGTGCCCTGGTCATGGGCAACTTCACGTCGCGGTTGACGCACCCGATGCAGGACTGCTCCAAGGGCGTACGCGTCTTCTGGTCAGTGGCCATCGGCGTCCTGACCCTGAGCATGCTCTTTGCCGGAGGCGACGCCGGATCGATCGTCACCCTGCAGAACGCGACCATCATCATGGGTCTGCCATTCTCGTTCGTGCTGGCGCTCGTCATGTTCGGAATGTGGCGCAAGTTGCGGCAGGAGTCCTTCAAGACCGATGCCTTGCGTCCTTCTCTTCGTGCCGCACTCGCATCCGGTCGGATGCAGGACAGCCCAGACTGGAAGCAGCGTCTGGCGCGCCTGGCGGTCTTCCCTGGGGCTAAGGCCACCCAGCGGTTCCTTGATGAACGAGTCGAGCCTGCACTGGAATCGGTGGCCGCCGAACTGGCGACGACTGACATGCCGGCTGTCGTCGGTCGCACCTCGGAGCCTGGGTCTGACCTGGACTCCGTAGAACTGCGGATTGATCTCGGTGGTGAAGGTGACTTCCGCTATCGCGTCACGCCGATCGCGGCGCCGACCCCGTCCTTCGCGACATACCGGGCTGGGGAATCCGTTGACCGGTACTACCGTTGCGAGGTGTGCCTGAACGAGGGCAGTGAGGGTTACCACATCAACGGCTACACGCGGGAGCAAATCATCGGGGACGTGCTGGATCAGTACGAAATGCACCTGTCCTACCTGCATGCCTACCAGCAGCACGTCGACCACAACACTGAAGAGTCCGAGGAGACGGTGTGAGTATGTCCAGTCCGCACAGCTTGTTCATCAACGGCGAGTGGGTGGCCGCAGCGGATGGCGGCACTCGTGAGATCCGTTGTCCCGCAGACGGAACGCTCGTGGCAACTGTCTCGGAGGGGACTGCCGTTGACACCGAACGCGCCATCGCTGCCGCTCGGGCGGCGCACGACTCCGGAGTCTGGTCCGCTGTCCCTGCGGCGACTCGCGGCGCGCTCGTCATCGAGGTTGCTCGCATCATTCGGGAGCGACGGGACGAATTCGCGAAGGCGGAGACCCTCGACACGGGTAAGCGTCCGATGGAGTCCGAGGTCGACATGGACGACATCGCCAACTGCTTCGACTACTTCGGCCGCCTTGCCGGGCAGGACAGCGGCCGAGTGGTCGATGCGGGAAGCCCGGACGTGGCCTCGCGCATCGTGCACGAACCTGTCGGGGTATGTGCGCTCATCACGCCCTGGAACTATCCCCTTCTGCAGGCGGCGTGGAAGGTCGCACCGGCGCTGGTTGCCGGAAATACCTTTGTGCTCAAGCCTTCTGAGCTGACACCGCACACTTCCATGCTGCTGATGGAGGCGCTCGCGGCAGCCGGTCTTCCTGCTGGGGTGGGCAACCTGATCTTGGGTGCTGGTGCCTCGGCGGGCGCGCCCCTGTCGGAGCATCCCGACGTCGACATGGTGTCGTTCACGGGTGGTCTGGAGACCGGGCGTCGAATCGGCGCAACGGCCATGGCCACCGTCAAAAAGGTCGCGCTGGAGCTCGGCGGCAAGAACCCCAATGTGGTCTTCGCCGACGCCTGTGACACCGACGATCGGTTTGATGCAGCAGTCGACAACGCCCTCAACGCGGCCTTCCTACACTCGGGTCAGGTGTGTTCGGCCGGCGCGCGCTTGGTGATCGAGGAGTCGGTTAAGGACCGCTTCGTCGACGAGCTGGTACGCCGCGCGCAGGCCATCATGGTGGGCCTGCCTTACGACGCGGCCACCGAGACTGGCCCATTGATCTCGGCCGACCATCGGGACAAGGTGCATGCCTATGTGCAGCGCGCGGTCGAGCAGGGCGCAACGTTGCGGTGTGGCGGTGAGTTCGGTTCCGGTGACCTGGGGGCGGGCAGCCTCGACGAGGGATGGTTTTACCTCCCGACCGTTCTGGACAACGTCACCCGCGACATGGATTGCGCGCACGACGAGGCCTTTGGTCCGACCGTCACCGTGGAGACCTTCACCACCGAGGATGAGGCAGTAGGTATCGCCAACGACACGGTCTACGGGCTGGCTGGCGCCGTGTGGAGCGGTGACAGCGCCCGCGCTCAGCGGGTTGCTGCGCGGCTGCGGCATGGGACGGTCTGGATCAACGAATTCGGGCCGTACCTCCCGCAGGCCGAATGGGGTGGCTTCGGGTACTCCGGCTTCGGGCGCGAGCTGGGACCAACCGGTCTGGCCGAGTACCAAGAGCACAAGCATGTTTATGAGAATCTGCGTCCGGCTGTCACCGGTTGGTTCGCTCAGCGTTGAGAGGAGATCCGTTGACTCACCACACTTTTGACTACGTCATCGTTGGGGGCGGCTCCGCGGGCGCAGCCGTTGCGGCCCGCCTGTCCGAGGACCCCGGCGTGACGGTGGCGCTTCTAGAGGCTGGGCCCACCGATGTCGATAAAGACGTCATCCTCCAACTGAACCGATGGATGGAGTTGCTCGAGTCCGGATATGACTGGGATTACCCGATCGAGCCGCAGGAGAACGGAAACTCCTTCATGCGGCATGCGCGGGCCAAGGTGCTCGGCGGCTGCTCATCGCATAACTCGTGCATCGCGTTCTGGCCACCTGTCGAGGACCTGGACGGCTGGGAGAGCGAACACGGTTGCCAGGGTTGGGGATCCGAGCACACCCTTCCCTTGGTCAAGCGCCTAGAGACGAATGCGGACGGTGGGGAGAACCACGGCTCCGACGGACCGGTTCACCTGATGACTATTCCGCCACACGACCCGTGCGGCGTAGCCCTGCTCGATGCGTGTGAGCAGGCAGGGCTCCCGCGGGCGACCTTTAACACGGGAACCACCGTGGTCAACGGTGCCAACTTCTTTCAGGTCAACCGCAAGGCCGACGGCACCCGGTCATCCTCCTCGGTCAGTTACTTGCACCCCATTCTGGAGCGCGAGAACCTCACTGTTCTTACCGACTCGTGGGCCCGTGAGCTGACTTTCGATGAGTCCGGCGAGCAGCCGCGGTGCACCGGAGTATCGGTGGTAGACAACGCTTTTGGGAAGGCCCGGACGATCTCGGCCACACGGGAGGTGGTGGTCTCGTGTGGGGCGATCGACACCCCGAAGTTGTTGATGTTGTCAGGGATTGGTCCACGTGAGCATCTCCGCGAAGTCGGCGTGGACGTACGCGTAGACGCGCCGGGAGTGGGAGAACACCTGCAGGATCACCCCGAGGGCGTGATCCAGTGGGAGGCTACTCAGCCGATGATCACCGAGGGCTACCAATGGTGGGAGATTGGAGTCTTCGCCACGACTACTGACGGTTTGGACCGGCCAGACCTGATGATGCACTACGGGGCAGTGCCCTTTGACATGCACACGGTGCGCCAGGGTTACCCGACCAGTGATAACGCATTCTGCTTGACTCCGAACGTGACTCACGCGCGCTCGCGCGGCACGGTTCGGTTGCGCTCCCGCGACTTTCGCGACAAGCCCAAGGTCGACCCGCGTTACTTCACGGATGCCGAGGGCCACGACATGCGGGTGATGATCGCTGGTATCCGTAAGGCTCGCGAGATCGTGTCGCAGCCGGCGCTCGCGCAGTGGCGAGGGCGTGAGCTCTACCCCGGCGAGGAGACGCAGACCGATGAGGAACTCGCGGATTATGTGCGGCGCACGCACAACACCGTCTATCACCCGGTCGGCACGGTGCGCATGGGCGCGGCAGACGATGACCAGTCACCGTTGGACCCGCAACTGCGTGTCAAGGGCGTGGTAGGCCTCCGTGTCGCGGACGCCTCGGTGTTCCCCGAGCACACGACAGTCAACCCCAACATCACGGTGATGATGGTGGGGGAGAAGTGCGCCGACCTGATCCGAGGGACCTGACATGGCGGCAGACTTGACGGGCTCGGGCATGACCCAAGAGGTTTACGAGGCGCGTCGGACGTCGTTCGAAGAAGGCGCTGCCGAGTACGAGCGCGTCCGTCCGGAATGGCCCGCAGAAACGCTGGCCTGGCTTCTCGGTGACCCGGGGGCGCCACGCGATGTCCTCGATATCGGTGCCGGCACCGGGAAGGCCACCCGCGTCCTGGCCGACCTCGGGCACCACGTCACGGCTCTGGAGCCCGCGGCCGGAATGCGGGAAGTGTTGCAGGCGAGTGTGGCTCATCGCGCGGTCCAGGTCCTTCCAACTGGAGCGGAGTCGATTCCCTTGCCAGACAGCAGCATTGATGCCGCCGTCTGCCTCCAGGCGTGGCATTGGGTCGATCACGACATCGCTGGGCCTGAGGTGGCGCGTGTTCTGCGTCCTGGCGGCACATTCGGGCTGGCCTGGCACTCTCTGGATGTGCAGGTGCCGTGGGTTCGCGAGCTCCATGAGGTGACGTGTCGACCAGAAGCATCCGAGACAGCGTCCGATGAGGAGCCCCTCGACATCCCAGGGTTCGCGCCGGCGCACCCGGTGCGGCGTGCGTACATCATGCGGATCAGTCCCGAAGATCTGGCCGTGCAGGTGCGTTCGTGGTCGCACATCACGATCCATCCCGACAAAGAAGAGATCCTTGGGGATGTACGCACCTTGGGCCAGCGGGTGGCCGGAGACGATGGTCTTCTCGAGTTGCCCCACGTCACCACGTGCTTCCGGACACAGGTTCAGTGATGAGGATGTTCGGCACCAAAGGTGCTGCTCTCCCAGATCAAGTCCGCAGCGCACTCGGCCTGCGCCGTGGCGAGCAGGCGATCACCTGGGCGCCGACGACCGATGAGGTGTGGGTTGTGGCCACCACCTTCCGCGTCGTCGCGGTTTCTGCGGACGGCGATGTCCGGGTGGACCGGCCGTGGCATGAGGTCGATGCGGGGCAGTGGGACTCCGACACCTGGACGCTCAGCGTGACCTGGGTCGATGGTCGCTGGGCCGCGCAGTGGACCTTTCCGGAGCGGGTCGAGGGTCGTTTCCCTGAAGCATTCCGGGAGCGGGTGCAGGCGACGGTGCTGTTATCCGAGCCGCTTGGCCTGGTCGGGCCAGGGACTTCCGGCCGGGTGGTGCTGCGAAAGGACCTGGCCGAGCAACGCGTTTTCGTTCAAGAGGTGCTCGGTCGCCGGACGCGCCAGGACGACCCGGAGGTACGTGCCGAAGTGTCCAGATTGCGCGCCTTTCTGGAGGAGCAAGCCGGACTGTGAAACGGGCCGCGTGAAGGACGCCGACCGATTCGTGACTCAGTCAGTCCTTTGATATCGTTGCGGTCGCGCCAGCGTGCTGGCGCCTTTCCCCTGTAGCTCAATTGGCAGAGCATTCGGCTGTTAACCGGAGGGTTGTTGGTTCGAGTCCAACCGGGGGAGCGCCCTGCCCGTCATTCCGCGAGATTCTCGGAATGACGGGCTTCCTTGTTGAGGGCGTCTGTGGCCCCTTACCGGGTGATCAGCCTGACGCCAAGGGTTGACCAAAGCGAGCACACTGAAAACACGCGGACTGAGTCATCTGACACTGAGTCGTATACCGACTGCCGAGGAGTCGTTCATGGATGTTGAAGCAGCCGGAGGAGATGACCGGTTCCGCGGTGCCGGGGTGGGTGATCTGGACGCGATCCGCGACCGACCGTCGATCGCGCTCAACCGACGGTCCCTCCTGACGGCGACGGCGGCAGGAGTCGCCGCACCGTTCTTGCTCCCCGCAGATGCATCGTGGGCGATGGTGGCCGGTGCTGCCAACAACAACGTCACCACCTGGTCCACTCCCGTCAATCGGACCTATAACGTCCGGGCTGTTCAACACCTGCTGCGCGAGCACGGGTACTCGATCACCACCTGGGAGGACAGTTTCGGGACGTACACCAAGAGCCGAATCAAGGCCTTCCAGAAGGCTAAGGGTCTGACGCAGGACGGCGTCTGTGGACCAAAGACTCTCGAGAAGCTCTGCATCACGGTCAAGTACGGGCAAAACCGGCCCGCGGTACGAGCTGCAGCTCTCCTATTGCGCAAGCACAACTTCCACACGATGCCCATCGACAAGAGCATCAACAACAATCCGTTCGGGGCGCAGACCAGTCTGCTGGTGCAGTCTTTCCAGATGCAGCATCGAAAAGGCCGCGGTGCGTTGGTTGGTGTCGGGACCTGGCAGAACCTGTTCTCCGAGCAGATCACCATCGCGGGTACACCGTTGGAGCAGTCGGGCACTGGGAACGCTCAGTGGTCGAACTGCGGGCCAGTGTGTGGAGTCCAGATGATTCTGGCTCATCGCAAGACCCCATCCGGGTGGAATGGATACAGCAGCTCCACGCGTACCGCCGTTGAGCGGTTCCGCTACGAAGCCATGGGCTTGGCGAAGTCATCTGCGCGTGACAAGAGTGGGACCGAGTTTCCCGACTTCCAGAAGGGCTTGGGCGATTACGGGATCAAAGTGCGACGCGGCGGCATCGAGGACACGATCCGCGACGCCAAGCGTGGCGTTCCCTCGATCGCAGGCGGGGACGTCTATCGCATGCCGTATTCCAAGCGCGTCAAGAGCCCCGTCTCCCACTGGGTCGTGGTCGTGGGCTACTACTCGGGCTACTACTTGGTTCTCGACCCGATCGGGACGACGCCGCGCACCGAGCGGATCACTGAGGCGCAGTTACGGCACTACGCGGCATCGAACCCCGGGTACACCCCGGGACACCCCACGATGGCGCCGCCGACCCAGAACTCGATCCTGCTGGCGTGAACGACGCTGCGTTCAGCCGGTTTCCCGGTTGAACGCCATGTCCGGACCAGCGGCGGTGCTGCCTGCAGCGCCAGTGGTCCCCTTGCGGCCCAGTCCGCGACGCTTCAGGCGACCTTCGATGTACTCCGCGAGCTTGGTGACGGCGTAGTTGATGATGATGTAGATCGTGGCGACCACGATCAGCACGGGGACAAGGTTGGTGTAGTTGGACTCGGCCTGCGTGCCAGAGCGCAGGAGTTCGAGATACGTCACGTTGAAGCCCAACGCGGTGTCCTTCAGGACTACGACCAACTGGCTTACCAGGCTAGGCAACATCGCCGTAATCGCCTGGGGGAGCAGGATTGTCCGCAGGGTTTGCTGCTCGCTGAGGCCAACAGACAGCCCGGCCTCACGTTGGCCTGCAGGGAGTTGGCCGACGCCGGCGCGGACGACCTCACACATCACCGAACCGTTGTACAAGGTCAACGCCGTCACCACGGCGAGCAGGGGCGCCTGGTCTGGTGGGATCGACGGTGTCTGGATGAAGAGACCCCAGGTGAAGATCATCATCATCAGCACCGGCACGGCGCGGAAGAACTCGACGAAGACACCGGCCGCCCACCGCAGGGGTGTGAGCGCCGACATCCGAGCGAGGGCAAGGACCAGGCCAAGGACCGCGGCCAACACGATGCTGATCGCGGCGGCCTTCACGGTGTTGATCAGACCTGGGACGAGGTATTCAGACCAGATCTCAGACTGAATGAAGGGCTTCCACTTGGCCGCCTCGAACTGGCCCTGGTCGGCGAGGACGGAAATGATCCACCAAGCGAATGCCGCAAAGGTCACGAGGCTGATGATGCTCAGGATCCGATTGCGCACACGGGCTTTAGGCCCGGGCGCATCGAAGAGCACGCTGCTTGAGCTCATCGCTTCACCGCCAGTTTCCGTGAGGCATACCCGGTCGCTAGGCCCATGGGCACGGTGAAGAGTACGAAGAATCCCGCGACCAGGAGGAACGCGTTATTGAGTTGGCTGGAGGCATCCTCACTCACCTTCGAGAGGAAGTACGCGGACTCCAGAACGCCGATCGTCATGACCACCGTGGTGTTCTTCGCGAGGGCAATCAGCGTATTGCCGAGTGGCGTAATGGCGCCGCGCATGGCCTGCGGCAGGATGACCTCGCGCAAGGTCTGCGTAAAGGTCAACCCGATCGAGCGCGCGGCCTCGGCTTGGCCAAGGGGAATGGTGTTGACCCCGGAGCGGATTGCCTCACAGACGAACGCTGCGTGGTAGACGGCCAAGCCAAAGATGGCGAAGAAGAACGCATTGGTCGACAGGGTGTCCGAGATGCTGAACTGCAAGGTAATGCTGATGCCGAACAGGCTGCCGAACACAATCAGCGTCAAGGGCGTGTTGCGGAAGAGGGTGACGTAGGCCGTACCGACGAACCGGAGTACTGGCACTGGCGATAACCGCATGATCGCCATGACCGTGCCGATGATGAACGAGGCAACGGCTGCGAGTGCGGTGAGCTTGATCGTCATCCAAAAGAAAGAAATGACGTCGAACTGCTCGAAGATCTGTGACACGGGTGGCCTCGAGGTATAGGTCCGGCAGGGCCTGGGTCCGGGCCCGCTGTATCGGCAGGCCCGGACTCAGACAACCTGGATTAGGAGCAGGTCTCTTGCTTTGGCGGGTTCTTTTCGGCATTCAGTTGGTACTCGGCACCGAGGTGCTTCTCGACCGACTTCTTCCACTCGCCAGAATCGACCATCTTCTGCAACGAGGTGTTGACCTTCTTGCACAGGGCGGTGTCGCCCTTCTTGATGCCGATGCCGTAGATCTCATCGCCACCGACTCCCTTGACGACCTTGAACTTGCCCTTGTACGAGTCCTGCTGGGCGTAGCCCGACAGGATGGTGTCGTCCGTCGTCATCGCATCAATCTGGCCGGTTGACAGGGCCGAAGCGCACTTGGAGTAGGTGTCGAACTCCTGAAGGTTGACCCCCGGGACCTGCTCCTTGAGCTTGGTGGCTGACGTTGAACCCGACACCGAGCACAACTTTTTGCCACTCAGCGACTTGACGCCGTTGATCTTCGAGTCTTTCGCCACGAGCAGCGCCTGCTCTGCGATGAAGTACGGGCCCGCGAAGGAGACTTCCTGCTTGCGCTCGTCGGTGACGGAGTAGGTCGCGATGACCATCTTGACCTGACCAGACTTGATCAGTTGTTCGCGCTGCTTGGACGGCGCCTCCTTGAAGGTGACCTTGCCCAGGCCAGCGTCCTTGGCCACATAGTTCGCCACATCAACGTCGAGACCCTCGTAGCCACTGCCAACCTTCTGGCCGAGCCCGGGCTGGTCGAACTTGATACCGACGTTGACGCCGTCTTCGCCGCCTTCGTTTTCGCTGCCGCCGCACGCTGCGAGGCTGAGCGCTACGACCGATAGGCCAGCGACACCGGCCATCCGACGAGTCTTCTGCATGGAGGTCTCCTTGTGTTGAGTGCTCAGTGAGTCAGGATCTTGCCAAGGAAGTCCTTGGCTCGATCGGTCTGCGGGTGGTCGAAAAATTCGTGTGGCGTGTTCTGTTCGAGGATCTTGCCGTCGGACATGAAGACGACACGGTCGGCGGCACGTCGAGCGAAGCCCATTTCGTGGGTGACCACGATCATCGTCATGCCCTCTTTGGCCAGATCGGCCATCACGTCGAGAACCTCGTTGATCATCTCGGGGTCAAGTGCCGAGGTTGGCTCGTCGAAGAGCATGACCTTGGGTTCCATCGCCAGCGACCGTGCGATCGCGACGCGCTGTTGCTGACCGCCGGAGAGCTGGGCTGGGTACTTCTTGGCCTGATGGTCTACCCCGACGCGATTGAGTAGCTCCATGGCCCGCTGTTCGGCCTCGGGCTTCTTGATGCCACGGACCTTGATCGGACCGAGCGTGACGTTCTCAAGAATCGTCTTGTGCGAGAACAGGTTGAACGACTGGAACACCATGCCGACGTCGGCGCGCAGCTTAGCGAGTTCGGCGCCCTCTTCGGGGAGGTCCTTGCCGTCGATGGTGATGGTTCCAGCCTCGTAGGTCTCGAGCCGGTTAATGGTGCGGCACAGGGTCGATTTACCTGAACCGGAGGGGCCAATCACCACCACAACTTCACCGCGATGAACCGTCAGTTGAATGTCCTGGAGAACGTGGAGGTCGCCGAAGTGTTTCTGCACGTCCGTCATCACCACGAGTGGTTCGCCGTGGGCAGGGGTGTCCCGCGCGAGAGGTTCGCTCATGCGCCAGACCTTACTGACCGCAGTGGTGGGTATGCGGCCGAATCGTCGAAGGTCGTGACCCTAATGAGACGACAAGTCTCGTTCTTGCGGCGTACGCCAGTTCCGCGAGCGGTGTCGTCACCGTGATCGATGCCCGCGCTTGGTCTGGTCGAGCGGGACCACGGCCTGAGTCGTGTGCATTTGCCGATGCCAAAGTGTCCCGGTGACGGGCGGCCGCTACGCGTACCGATCGCGCCGGAGGAGCACATCAACCAGATGAACGCGCCGGGCGACGAGGGATGCCCGCACGAGGGTACGAACCCGCCGGATAGTGTGCTGCTTTGCAGGGGCGATAGCTCAGCCGGTTAGAGCAGCGGACTCATAATCCGTCGGTCCTGGGTTCAAGCCCCAGTCGCCCCACCAGAAAACGTCGACTTACCAGGCGTTCCTAAGGTTTTGCAGGGTCGAAGCGCGACAGGATTCGTCCGATTCCTCACAAACCCTGAGAACCCTCCAGGGGTCTGGGGCGGTCCATCGGGGGTGGCTGGCTCAGCTGGCACCGCCGTGCGTGAGAGGAGTTCGGCGAGGGACCCGTCGGGATTATCCGTGCTCGGCCACGCCGTCGCGGTGTTCGGGGTTCAGCACCGACGACGGCGCGCCAGTGATCGCCACGTCTCCGGAAGCCCGGCGACTTACTTTGGCAGCATGCAGGTGGGCGACGCTGAGGGTTTCGGAAGTTCGTCGACCGGGGGTCGTTCGTGCGGGCGCGCGATCCGCAGGCGGCCACCGTAACTCGTCTGACCAAGGCACGGGGATGTCGGATCGATGGGCCAGACTATGCAGACCACAATGGCGAGGGGGCGAGGATGGACTGGCTGAGCACCTTCGTGACGTCCCCGGGGTTCGGTGGCCTCGCGGCCGTGGCGGCTGCCGTCATCGCCTATCGGGGCGCGACCAAGGGTGTCCGGGCGCAGAACGCACGAGCAATCGAAGACCGGTGGTGGGAGCAGGCCAAGTGGGCGACCGAGAAGCTCGCCGGCGACGACAACGACGTGGCGTTGGGGCTGTCCACGCTGAACTTCCTGATCGAGCACGCCCCACCGGATTCCAACGCGGTGGCGTTTGTCAGGCATGCAGTCTTTCCGGTGGTTAACGCATCTGGTCTGCTGGACGCAGGGAGTATCGTGGAGGAACACGCAGGTGAGGAGGCGGATCATGACGACAGCGAATGAGTCGCAGGTGACGCCCCGGCGCGCGCCCGTGTCCCAGGCGAACAGGGTCGCTGCGGCACAGCTCTATGTTGTTGCGAGCGAGAAGTTGGGCGAGCCGGTGCCAGATCGGATTCGAAAGTTAGCTGCCTCGAAGACAACTCGAACACGTCAGCAGTCGACGAGCCTGAAGTCGATGGCGACGAATCGGGTAGGTGCTGTGAGCGGTCGCTTCGTTTCGAAGAAGCGGGCAAAGCGGAGGGCAGCCCGCTCAGCGAACTGACCGCCCTGCTGGTCTCGTTCAGCGGGCAGTGCGCCCGATTGTCGTCCATTTTGGCGGGTTGGCGGGCGTTCCCATCTGTGGTCCGCATTCCCTCACTGCCGTGACCGCTCCGGGTTATGCTTGGGCCCAAATTTCTCGGGGTGGGACGAAAGATGAGAGTTATGAGGGGAACAAAGATCTCGACGGCCTTCATTGCCGGGGCACTGGCGCTGGCTGGTTGTGGGGGCTCTTCCGAGGATGGGGCCTCATCTGTGGAGTGGAGCAAGAAGGACCTGGGCGAGCAGCTTAAGGAAAGCCTCAATGTGCCCAGAGCTGCGATGGGGGATGCGACCTGCAAGAAGGGGTTGCCCGCGGTCAAGAACGCATCGACGACCTGCACGATCTCGGTGGAGGGCCAGCGGGAGACGTGGCTTGCCATTGTGAAGCCGGCCGGTAAGACCGGTGGTCTGGCACCGGAGTTCAGAGTCGAGGGCAATGACGGAGAAGGCAATGACGCGGCTGGGTCCACCCCAGCGGTTGACTGCTCTGACGAGGGTCTGTCGCAAGCTGAGTGGATCGAGCATTGTGATAGCGAGGAGGACTTCCCTGCTGAGGGCGAGAATCCCTTGGAGCCGGTGAAAGTCGCCGTAGGAAAGGCGCACACTTACTTGGCGGGCACGGTCACCGTCGACAAGCTGACCTGCGGCATACTCGCTCTTCCGGACGTCACGATCGACGAGACACCCGCGACCGCAGACGAGGGGCAGGAGTTCTGCGTGGTGTTCGCGACGGTAGAGAACAGATCTAAGAAGCCACTGGACAGTGCACCTACGTTCTACGCGGTGCAAACGTCTGATGGCACCACCTATGCGGGACCAGATGACACGTTGTATGGCGGGTACGACGGCGTCGACTTCGGGGGCTTCGCCGACACGATCAACCCCAAGCAGAGCGTTCAGTTCGCCAGCGCCTTCCAGGTGCCCAAGGGTGAACGTCCGACGTCGGTGCTCACAGAGAGCGAAGAAGACGGCATGTTGGTCGAAGACCCGGACGATTATGCCAGTTTCGAGCTCCCGAATGCGTAGGCCCTTTGCTCGAGGTCGACGGGCGGTCCTAGCCGGTAGGGCTCTCGTACAGCCAGATCGCACGGTCCAGGGATCGCACATCCACGCACAGCTCCTCGGCGACCTCCTCGAGTAGGCCACGCACCTGGGTCGACGAGAGACGTTGGCTGCCCGAGTGCTCCAGGCACCTGTTCAGATACCGCTGGACCATGACGTCGGGTTTCGATAGGTCAGTCACGCCGGCGTTCATCAGCAGGTAGGACCACGCCATGTCCCCGAAACCGCTGACCGAACGCCACGCCTCCTTAGTCGTGGATGTCTGCGCGTTTGCCCGGAGGTCAGCAGCGGTGCACACCGATGGCTCGAGCTGGCACAGCTTGGTGAGTCCTTCGTAGAGCCCGACCGTCCGCAGCCTTTTGGTGCCCGGCAGCTTGCTCTCGTTGCGCAGGACCTCGACGGCGAAGCGCTCTGGGCCACCGACTGCGTCCATGGCAGCCATGAGCTCCGGGCCACCATCGGTGTCGGCTTTGGGTCGCACGTCTCGATAGCGGGCGAGGACGTTCCGGACAGCTGGCGACTTGGCTCGCAGCGAGTACGCGGAGTTCAAGGCAGCCAGAGCCAGAGAATCTCTGAACTCGACCGGCGCGCCCCAGGTAGTCGGCTTACCCAGATCACGCTTCACAGCGACCAGAAGGGTGCAGGCATCAGGCGTCATGACCGCACGCTACGGGGTGTGACTGCGCGAGAGTGCGGATTCCTGGGAAAACGAGGTACTCACCGTACGCCCGAGCGCGACGGCACGTTCTGGTCTCGATCTCTGGTAAATCTGTTTGTCGGGGCATGGTGATGAGTCGGTGTCGCGTGAGCCGGATGGTTGTCGGCAGGGCGGCCGTGTGCCCGACGGCGCTGCCGGTGCTGACTGAGAAAACTGGAGGACTCGCTTATGCCGACGCATATAACGCAGCCTCGATGCACATGACTAACGATCAGGCCACAGGGCCAGAACTGACCAACTTGACTTTGTCCGAACTGGATCGGCAAGAGTTGATTGAATGGGCCGCTACTTGCGCCCACCGACTCCTGCCATTGTTCGATCGGCATCGTCCGGACGATGACCGACTCGCGATCGCACTCGACGCCGTCGAGAAATTCCGAGAGGGAAAACTGACGGTCGGCCCAATGCGCAAGCAAGCCCTCGGGTGCCACGCTGCTGCTCGCGACTGCACAGACCCAGCGGCTGCGTCCGTAGCGCGTGTCTGCGGCCAGGCCGTAGCCGTTGCCCACATGGGTTGGCATGCACGAAACCTGCCGCGCTATACGAACAAAGCCCTCTCGGGCCAGGCGCTCACTGAAGGATTGGAATTCCAGCGCGCGCACGTGCCCGATCGTTTCCACGTCTACATTTACGGCGAGTGAAAGGATCGTCGTGTCACGTCCCAAGGCCGCACTGTCGTGGAGGACGCCCTCAAGCCGACGTCTGTGAACAGCATCCTGGTTCTAATCGCCTCACCCGGCGACGCTTCGGCTCGGAAATCGCAACCGGCTGAGCCCGTGGGGGATCGCCGATCCAGCGCCGAGTCTTCGAGTCTGGTCCAGGATGAGCCCCTGCTTCTATGCTGGCCGACGGTCACAGAGGAGCGGAAGCGGAGGCCCTCATGCACAAGGACAGGTCTGAAGTTGACCAGGAAAGAAACTGGTCCATCTTCTTCATCAGTATCGCCCTGTTTCCTCTCGGGGGTGTTGCCCTCGTGCTCGGGTACTCAGAGCTCAAGGATCAGGCGACTTCCGAGACGCTGAAGACGTTCGGGCTGCCACTCCTGATTGGCCTGGGTGTGGTGATGCACAGGTCGAAGCCCAAAGATTGACTGTGTCTCGACACGACGGATCACTGCGTTCCCGTCGGCTCGACCGGCGTTGGCTCGTCGAACTCCTCACCGCGGGCGATCTCAACCAACGCTGTGATGGTGCTCATCGTCAGGTCGGTGGCGGCGCGTACGGCCTCGGGGTCGTCTGCGCGGCCGGCCCAGGGGGACAAGTCGAGTGGCGCTCCGACGACGAGGCGCGTGGTGTGCCGGTGCCAGAGGTGGCGGTTGCCGGGACGAGGCCCCCACTGACCGATGGGAATGACCGGGACCTGCGGGTGGGCCAACGCAAGCCTGGCTGCGCCGGTGCGACCTGGCCCGGGGCGCAAATCCGGTTGTTTGGTCAACTGCCCCTCCGGGTAGAGCACGACGACCTGGCCTAACTCGAGACGTTCCGCAGCGGCCTGAAGGGAACCGGCAGCAGCTGCCGTACCGCGTTCGACAGGGATCTGACCGGTCCAGCGCGCCAGCGTGCCCACGACGGGCCAGGAGAACACCTCGGCCATGGCTAAGAAGTGGGGAAAGCGGCGGTGCCCAATCGTCAGTCGGGCCACCGCAAGAGCCTCTGACATCGACAGATGGTTCGCGACGATGAGGACCGGACCTGATCTCGGGAGATGTGCCGAGTGGGTGAAGCGCACCCGGTGTGCAATCTTCGCGGTGACCCAGACCAGCGTGAAGCCGGCGGCGTTCTTCAACGCCTTCGGCTTCAGATTGTCCTTCACAGTGGCAACAGCGCGCATGGCGTAAGGCTAGGGATGTTGGCCAGGACGTGCTCGATTCCGCCGATACTGCGGCGGGTGTTCATCTCGACCGCGTGCGAGAGTATGCGGATGAAGGTCCTCCTGACTGGTGCCGCTGGGTTCATCGGCACGGCAATAGCGCGTGAGTTGAATAGTCGTGGGGCGGAGGTTGTTTGCGTCGACCTGATGCTGGAGCAGGCGCATGGAAACACGTTGCCTCCGGAGGGAATTCACCAACTCGACGTGCGCGACGCGCGACAGTGGGCACACCTGCTCGACGGCGTCGACGTCGTATGCCATCAAGCCGCGGTCGTGGGGGCAGGCGCCAACGTGGCCGATCTGCCGCTGTATGCCTCGCACAACGACCTCGGAACGGCGGCTCTGCTCGCGGCGATGCACGAGCGAAATGTCTCCAGCCTGGTCCTTGCGTCGTCCATGGTTGTTTACGGCGAAGGACTGTATTCCTGTGTGCAGCACGGGATTCGGCGCCCACAGCCTCGCGCGACCGCCGACCTGGACGCGGGAGTTTACGATCCGACCTGCCCAGATTGTGGAGCCCGGCTCGCGTGGGAGTTGGTGGGGGAGGATGCCCCACTCGACCCGCGGAGTGCGTATGCCGCCAGCAAACTCGCGCAGGAGCATTACGCCTCGGCGTGGGCCCGTGCGACGAGCAGTAGCGTCATCGCCCTGCGCTATCACAACGTCTACGGTCCAGGAATGCCGCGAGACACCCCGTACTCCGGCGTTGCGGCCATGTTCCGATCGTCTCTTGAGCGCGGATTGGCCCCGCAGGTCTATGAGGACGGCGCGCAGACACGCGACTTCGTCCATGTCCACGACATTGCCCGCGCGAACGCGCTGGCCATTGAGGCGGCGGGGGAGCACGACACCGGGTTGGTGGCCTACAACGTGTGTTCGGGGCGCCCCGTCACGATCGGTCAGGTCGCGGAACTGGTGTCATCCGGCACCGAAGCCAACCTGACGCCAGAGGTGACCGGTGCTTACCGGCTGGGTGATGTGCGGCACGTGGTCGCCTCGCCGCAGCGCGCTGCACACGAACTGGGATTCATCGCCGCGGTCGACCCCACGGACGGCTTGCCAGCCTTTGCCACGGAGCCACTTCGGGAGGGCTAGAAAGCTGGCTACCAACTGGTGTGCAGTAGGTGCTGCACGAGGAGTGCAAAGGCGATCTGAACTGCCAGTCCGCCGGTTCGCCACCGCGGCGGTAAGAGGGCGCAGGACAGCAAGAGCCATGGGACAAACGGTAGCCAGATCCGTTCTACCTCAGCCTTACTCATGAGGGACAGGTCCGCCGCGGCCACCATGGCTATCCCTGCGCCGCTGAGCCACAGCACGGCTCGCGTCGCAGCTTCGGTCGGACGCACGCGCAACACCCGTCGCACCCACTCCGCGACACCGGCACCCAGCAACGGTCCGGCTGCGAAAGTCAACGCTGCAAGGTTGGCCCAAATCCAGTACGAAGCAGGGCGGCTACTGGCGATGCCATCCCAATACCGCTCGCGCAGAACGGAGATCGCCTCCCACCAAGCGAATCCGAAGGCGGCGAATGCGCCAACAACCACCAAGGCGCTCACGATGGTGGGAATCAGCGGGCGCCACGACTTCGCCACGACCAGGACCGCCACGGCCAGAAGGCCAAACAGCGGCAAGCCGTACGACATCATCACCAGGTAGCCAAGAAGTAGACCGGCGAGCGCCGAGAAGCCAAGCATCGTTCCGAGCGACTTGCGCGTCGCGGAATAGGCCAATGCGGCGATTCCCCAGGCCCCTACCGCGGCGAAGACCGCATCTGCTGACACTGCGTGCCAGATCGCCGCGGGGCCGATGGTGACGAACGGTGCTGCGCGACGTGCCAATTCGGGCGCACCAAGAACCCGGACGGTGATCAGCACGCCGACGGCCGTCGTCGCGCCCAGGAGCGTGACCACCATGCCAGCGGCGAACCCACCGCCCAATCCGGTGCGGGCCAGCAGGACGAAGAAGAGCAAGGCCCCCGGCGGGTGGCCAGCGACGTGCGTCGGCCAGTTCCCCGTGGGTGCGTCCAGGGGAATCTTGCTGATGTAGTCGTTCAAGACCATGGGCACGTCGTTGACCGCTCGTGCGGTCTGCAAGTACTCGTAGTCGTTTCCGAGGATGTAGCCGATACCGCTGCTGCCATCGACCATCGCCAGGGATAACGCCCAGGCGGCACCTGTCACCCAACACACCGCGAGCAGTCGCCGCCACGGCCATGATTCGCAAACCCGTTGCCCGTAGACCAAGACCAGAAACGCGATGAGAAGGGCGGAGAGGGTCCCTGGTCCAACCCGCGGCTGCCAGTTCGCGTGGATCGGCGGAAAGGACTTGATATTGACCTCCCACCCGGTGATGGCGGGGAGGGCCATCGCCAAGACCGCGATGACGGTGACGACGGCAAGTCCCCACGATGCGTAGCGCGAAGCGGAGCTATCCCGAACTGTAGTCACGCCTCGACGGTAGGCGTTGCGGCCGGCAATTTGGCTGCTGGGAGACGTGGCGTCACCGATCTGTAAGGGTTCTGAGCCCACGAGAACGGTGTGGTGAATCTACGGTGAGCGGGTGATGAACGATTGCACTCTGATCTTGCCGTGCCGCGATGAAGGCATTGCCCTGCGCGCGGTGTTGCCAGCCGTGCCACCAGCTTTCGAGGTCCTGGTAGTCGACAACGGATCGACGGATGACACCGTTGAAGTCGCCCGCGCGGCCGGTGCTCGGGCCATCCACGAAGCCCAGCCGGGGTATGGCGCAGCGGTTCATGCTGGAGTCCTTGCCGCGACCACGCAGTGGGTCGCCGTGATGGACGGGGACGATTCCTTCGATCCAGCGGACCTTCTGCCACTTCTGGACGATGTACGCCTCGGACGGTCCACGATGTCCGTGGGGAGGCGTCGACCAGTCCGGTCGGCCGACTGGCCCTGGCACGCCCGGTTCGGTAACAACCTCGCAGTCAGCGCGCTCCGCCGCCGGGGCGATTTTCCCCTCCACGACATCTCGCCGATGCGTGTTGCGGCTCGCCAAGACCTGCTTGACCTCGACATCCAGGACCGGCGTTTTGGTTATCCCGTCGAGCTCATGCGCCGCGCGGTGGATGCGGGCTGGAGCTTCACCGAACACGAGGTGGCCTACCGTCCGCGTGCTGAGGGCACCAAGTCAAAGGTGTCCGGATCCGTGCGCGGAACGGTGCGTACCGCCCGCGACTTCTACGCGGTGCTGCGATGAGCGTTGAATTGCTGTTGGTTGCCAAAGCCCCTGTGCCCGGATTGGCGAAGACTCGACTCGGAGCAACGGTCGGAATGACTGCTGCTGCCGACCTTGCAGCTGCCGCCCTGCTCGACTCAATCGACCTGTGCGCCAACGTTTTTCCTGGCCGCTGCCACCTAGCACTTGACGGAGACCTGAGGGCGGCTGCGCGAGGCATGGAGACAGAGCAGCGGCTGTCGGAATGGGCTGTCTTCGGCCAAGAAGGTGAGACCTTTGCCGAACGCCTCGCTCACGCACACCGAATCGTGGGCGCAGGTGCGGGTGTACGCACTCTCCAGATCGGCATGGACACCCCGCAGATTTCACCGGACGAACTGCGCAGGGGCGCCGAAGCACTCGACTCCGGCTCGCCCCTCGTGCTGGGGCCAGCTGCCGACGGAGGCTGGTGGCTGCTGGGCTTAGGTGATCCGCGGGCCGCCGACGCTCTCGCGGATGTCCCAATGTCCCAACCGGATACGCGAACTGAGACCGTTCGCGCGCTTCGCAAAGTCCTTGGCGAAGAGATCGAACCGGTGCTCCTCGCGGAACTGGTCGACATTGACGATGCGTCCGATGCCCAAACGGTCGCTGACACCTACCCGACTGGCCGCTTCAGCCGCCTGTGGGCGGAACTTTCTGGAGCCCGGACATGACCTTGATGGAATCACCCTTGGACGCGGTCTATACGGCTGCCTTAGGCGGCGAAGACTGCCAGGTCACCAACGTGCACGGGCATTCCTTGCCGCTCCCGGTGGCGCAATGGTCCAGGACGGCGACTGACAGCGATATCGCGGTGCTATCGCATTGCGTGGGTACGACGCTCGACGTGGGCTGCGGTCCGGGACGCATGACGGAGATGCTCACCGGGCGAGGCCATATCGCGCTAGGAGTCGATGTCGTGCCTGCCGCGGTCAACCTGACTATGGCCAGGGGTGCCATGGCGATGACCTGCGATGTGTTTGGACCCGTTCCGGGAGAAGGGAATTGGGACACGGCGCTGCTCGCCGATGGCAATGTCGGTATCGGGGGAGATCCGGTGGCGTTGCTGGGCCGGCTGGCCGAACTCATCACCCCGAAGGGCCGTATCGTCGCCGACATCAGCCCGCCGGGTATCACCGTTCAACGGCGACGGTTGTGGTTGGAAACGACGACGTCACGAAGCCGACCGTTCCCATGGGCCGAAGTGGGCGTCGACGGGATCGCGTCTGTGGCCGGTGCGGCTGGTCTCGGGGTGCCACAGGTCTATCGGGTCGGCGCACGCTGGTTCGCCGTCGTTCGGCGAGGGCGCTGACATGGTCGAGCGGCTCCGAGAGCGGGTGCAACGAGCGATGGAAGCGGCCCCTTTGCCGCATGAGGGCCGCTTCACCTCACGGCTGCATAGCCCGGCCGTCGCCGCACGCATCGGCGTGTGGCTCGGCGTGTGTTTTCTGCTGACCTTTGTCACCGGGTGGCTTAGCCATGAGGCACAGAATCCCGAGACGTGGGTACCGTTCCCCACTCAACCTGCCTGGCTCTACCAAGTGACGCAGGGTGTGCACGTCGTCGTCGGAACAGCCTCGATTCCCTTGCTGCTCCTCAAATTGTGGACGGTCTACCCCAAACTCTTTGCACCCATACCGACGCGTGCCCGCCGACTTCTCATCGTGGGGATCGAACGGGCGTCGATCGCGGCATTGGTGGCCAGTTCCATCTTCCAGGTGGTCACCGGCGTGATGAATGCCGCGCAGTGGTACCCCTGGGAGTTCAGTTTCCGCGCCACGCACTACGCCTTGGGCTGGGTAGCAATCGGGTCTTTGGGAATTCACATCGCCGTCAAGTTGCCCGTGATCAGACGCGCTCTGGGCGCCGACATCGACGCGGTCCAGGACGACCACCCGGCAGCGACCCGTCCCAGCACTCTGAGCCGCCGCGGGTTGGTGAATAGCGCGCTCCTCGCGTCGGGTATCGCCATGCTGACCACAGCCGGAAGTACGGTGCCGTTCCTGCGGCGAGTGTCGGTCTTTGCGGTGCGTTCAGGGGAGGGCCCGCAAGGAATACCGATCAACCGATCGGCCCGCGCCGCAGGCGTACTCGAGACGGCCCGGGCCGACTCCTATGAACTGACCGTGGTCAACGGCGACACGCGTCGGACCTTCAGCAGAGCCGATCTGGAGGAATTGCCCCAACGCACCCATGACCTTCCGATCGCATGCGTTGAAGGATGGAGTGCCACCGGGTCATGGAGCGGCGTCGTGCTTCGGGACTTGCTGGAGCTGGTTGGTGCCCCGATGGGTCGGGACGTTCGGGTCGTCTCCTTGCAAACTCGCGGTTCGTTCGGACGAACGATTCTCCCGCATCAGTTCGTGGACGAGCCCCAGACCTTGATTGCGCTGAGCCTCAACGGATCTGAGCTCTCTATTGATCACGGCTTTCCATGTCGGCTGATTGCTCCCAACCGTCCGGGAGTCCTTCAAACCAAGTGGATCACTCGACTGGAGGTGCTGTGATGGAGCGGGTTGTTCGCGCCGCACTGGTGGTAGCGAGTGCGCTCGCGCTGGCATACGGCGTCCGGTTGCTCCTCGCCCAGGAGCAGGACAAGGTGGTTGCCGCTGGCACCTGGTTGCTCGCGGGCGTCATCCTGCACGATGGGGTGCTGGTTCCCCTGGTACTTGGCATCGCGGCCGTACTGACCTTGCTGCACGTTCAGCTCCCGCGGCCGATCGTGGTCGGTCTCATCGTCATTGGATCCGTGACGTTGGCCGTCGTTCCCATGCTGGGCCGATTCGGTGCACGACCAGATAACGCGACACTGCTGGACCGGAACTACCTGGCCGGCTGGGTTATCTTCGCCAGTGTGACCCTGGGGTTGAGCGCGCTCGCCACCCTGCGACAGCGCGACCGCACGGCTGAGGCAGGTGAGCAGGTTGGCACGGGTTCTGGTCGTCGATGATGACCTCACCGTTCGGGAAGTCGTGGTGTCCTATCTCAAGGTGGCTGGCCATGAGGTCCACGAGGCGGCCGATGGCGAAGACGCGCTGCGTGCCGTTCGCCAATACCGGTTCGATGTGGTTGTCCTCGACTTGATGCTGCCCGGGGTGGACGGGTTCGAGGTATGCCGGCGGCTGCGCGCCATGGGTGGCGTGCCCGTCATCATGCTCACGGCGCTCGGAGATGAGACCCACCGCGTCGATGGGCTGGAGGCTGGCGCTGATGACTACGTCACCAAGCCGTTTAGCCCGCGGGAGCTTGTCCTTCGTGTGGCGGCCCTGATTCGGCGTGCGGGCGAGCGCTCGGCTCCCGCTCACGGAGTGGTCACTGACGGTGATCTTTCGATCGACGCCGAGCGGCATCGGGCCACGCTCGCCGGAACACCACTCAATCTCACCGGCCGCGAGTACGACCTCTTGCAGTTTCTCGTAGCGCACCCGGACATCGCCTATTCCCGGGACGACTTGCTCCAGGAGGTCTGGGGTTGGAGTTTCGGGGACCAATCGACGGTGACCGTGCACGTACGCCGGCTTCGGGAGAAAGTTGAGCGCGAGCCTCAGTCACCCACCAGACTGGTCACCGTCTGGGGCGTGGGCTACCGCTGGGTGCCCGCATCATGAGCGATCAACTACAGATCGCGCTCCTCGCGGGCGGCTGGTCGATCGTCGTCGCGTTGATCGGACTCAGCCTGTTGTGGTGGGGACGGCGCCGGTCATTGCGAGTCCTGGTGCCGGGAGTCGTAGTCGTCGCCGTGGCTGCGGCACTCGCGGGCGTCTACGGAGCAGCGCGCGCCATGTTCGTCTCACCGCACGACTTCACGGTGATGGCCTGGGTGCTGTGCATCGCCGGAGTGATCACCTGCCTCTGCGCCGCTGTCGTGGGCTGGGCGTTTTCCAGGTGGTCTCGCTCACTGCAGCAGGCCGTGGGGTCGTTCGCGGAGACCGGTCAATTCGAAGCGCTCAGGGACATGCCAGCCGAGCTGGACGGAATATCGCGCGAACTAGCCTCGGCCAGCATCAGATTGGGTCTTGCCCGCGAGCGCGAAGAACGCCTGGAAGGCTCGCGCCGAGAACTCATCTCCTGGGTATCGCACGACCTGCGTAGTCCACTCGCGGGGATCCGGGCCATGGCCGAATCGCTCGAAGACGGCATTGCAGAAGATCCTGATCGCTATCACCGTCAGATTCGTGCCGAGGTCGACCGGTTGGCGCTTATGGTTGATGACCTCTTTGAACTCTCCCGCATCAACGCCGGCAGTTTTCACGTCAACCGGGAACCGGTATCCCTGAGCGACCTGGTCAGCGAGGCGCTCGCAAGCGCCGAACCGATGGCCAGGACACGTGGGGTAGGCATCGATGGAGTGGTCGACGACGGACTCCAACTCCAGGCAGACCCCGGTGGCATCTCGCGAGTCCTGTCGAACTTGGTCACCAACGCGATCCGCCATACCGAGGTGGGCGGAGCCGTTCATATCCACGCCACCTCCCGCGACAGCAGCATCGAATTGTCCGTTGCCGATGGATGTGGAGGCATGCCCGACCACGAACTCGAGCGGGTATTTGACATGGCCTGGCAACGAAGTCGGGCTCGAACCCCGACCCAGGCGACAGCGTTCAGCAGTGGCGCAGGCCTTGGCTTGGCCATCGTTCGGGGAATCATCGACGCCCACGGCGGCACGATTTCGGTGACGAACGCACCGCCGGGCTGCCGGTTTTTGGTACGTCTGCCAGGCTGAGTGACTGCAGCACTTGGTACAGATGTGACAGGTGAGGCATACTGTGTGGCATAACCGAAGACGCACGACATGCGAGACCGCGATCACGAGGCCGTTGGGGAAGACGTCTCTCGTTGCTAGGAGGTCCCGGATGTCTGTCGCCGTGTCGCACGTCGCCACGCGCGGGGTGGTTTTTGTGCACTCCACCCCGACGGCGTTGTGCCCGCATGTTGAATGGGCGCTAGACGCCGTCCTCGACTCGCCCGTACGCCTGGAGTGGACCAACCAACCCATCGCGCCCGGACTCGTCCGGGGTGAGGTGTCTTGGTCGGGCCCTCAAGGCACGGGCGCGCGCCTGGCTTCTGCTTTGCGGGGCTGGGAACACCTTCGCTATGAGATCACCGAGGATCCCAGTCCCGGTGCCGATGGCAGCCGCTGGTCGCACACGCCCTCGTTGGGTATCCACCACACCTGGACGTCCGCCAACGGCGACGGAATGGTTGCCGAGGACCGCTTGCGATCTGCGCTCGCCGCGAGCGGCGGAAACCCGGAGGCGTTTCGGGGCGAAATGGCCGAGTTGCTGGGCACCGCGTGGGACCAGGAACTCGAGCCCTTCCGTTGCGCTGGCGATGGTGCCACCGTCCGTTGGCTGCACCGCGTGAGTTGATCAGTCGGTCAGCTTGTTGTATGCCCGCAGATAGCGGCGACCCAAGGTGATGAGGCCGGCGCGGTTGAAGTGGATCGGGTCCTTGGGGAAGGACTCACACGAGTCCGATGAAACCCATCCGGTGTGCGGCACCCGCGTTGGGAGCTCTCGCAGGGAAGCCCGAATGCGTGGCACGCGCGAAGTGACACCTGGGTACGCCTGCTCTTGCGGGGCGCCGTCCCAGCGGGGAGAGAGGTTGCCGACGATGAACGGCAGTTTCGGTGAGTTTGCGTCGGATCGGATGTCGGCGATGAGTTGGTCGAGCCGGTCGGCGTATTGCGAGGTGTCGGTCTCGGTGAAGGTGTCGGTCTCGCCTTGGTGCCACAGCACGCCCTTGAAGACGCCTCGAGGTTGCGCAAACGCCAACCGTGAGAGGAAGTCGTTGTAGGTCGGCGTGCCTTTGTGAAGCTTGGTGATTCCGGCGCCGCCCCATGCCAAGGGGAGCAGACCGACCGTGACGCCCGGGTTCTCGCGCACGTATCGCTCGGCGAAGACCAGGCCCAGCCCGAACCGATCCGAGATGAGTCGGTTGTGCAGCGGGTGCACGGAGGGCCGCCAGATATTGGGATCGGCGGTCACCGTCGGCAGGTGCACGATGTTCTTGCGGGGCCGCACATCGTCTTCGGTGAGCTCACCGTTCCCGGCCATATTGGACTGGCCCATCAGCGCGAAGATGTGGAATTTGTTGCGTCGAGTGGGAACGCGGTGCGTCCTGGCCTGAGTGGATGCGACAGGAACGATGGCAGCCAGGCCACTGGCGCCAGTAGCCGCCGAAACAAGGGCCGTGCGGCGATTGATATGGCTCATGCATCGTCTCCTGGTCGTACATCGTTTTGACCAGGAGACTAGCAACGAACGCAGCGGCCGCGGCCGTAATGCTCAGACGTTCTTGACCACGACCGCGATGTTGTGACCGCCGAAGCCGAAGGAGTTGTTCAGCACGGCGACGTCACCATCGGGCAGCGCGCGAGGCTCACCGTGAACGATGTCCAAGTCAGCGAACTGCTCGTCGCGTTCGTCCAGGTTGATGGTGGCCGGAATAGTGCGGTGGTGCACGGTCTGGATTGCGATCACGGTTTCCAGCGCGCCAGCGGCGCCGAGCAGGTGCCCAGTCATCGACTTGGTTCCGGTGAGGGCGATGCTGGAGGCGTGCTCACCGAAGGCCCGACGAATCGCGGCGGCTTCAGCCGCGTCGCCGACCGGAGTCGAGGTCGCGTGGGCATTGATGTGCTTGATGTCGGTCAGGCTGACGTCGGCGAGTTGGACTGCCTCGGTCATCGCTCGCGCCGCACCCTTGCCCTCGGGCTCGCCCGCGGTGATGTGGTAGGCGTCGGCCGACATTCCCACACTGGCTAGCTCGCCATAGATCTTGGCGCCACGCGCCATGGCGTGTTCGTAGGACTCCAGCACAATGATCCCAGCGCCCTCCGCGAGCAGGAATCCATCACGACCGTTGTCCCAGGGGCGTGAGGCGGCCTGCGGGTCGTCGTTACGCGTCGACAGGGCGTGTGCCGCGGCGAAGCCGCTGATCGGCAGCGGGTGGATCGCGGCTTCGCTGCCACCGGCGATGACGATGTCAGCGCGACCCTTGCGGATGAGGTCGGCGCCATAGCCCATCGACTCGGCGCCGGAGGAGCAGGCAGACACGGTCGAGTGAGCACCCGCACGGGCACCGAACTCTAGGGAGAGGAAGCCTGCTGCGGCGTTCGGCATCAGCATCGGCACCGTCAGCGGGTAGATGCGACGCGGGCCCTTTTCCTTCAGCACGTCGTACTGATCGAGCAGGCTGTGTACGCCGCCGATCCCCGTGCCGACGGCCACGCCGAAGCGCTCGGGCTCGACGTCGGGCGCGCCGGCGTCTTCCCACGCCTCGCGGGCGGCGATGAGGGCGTACTGCGTGAACGGGTCGCACCGCCGGATCTCGACCTTCTTGAGGACCTCGGTCGGCGGAGTGGCCAAGCGGGCCGCGAAGGTGACTGGCAGGCCGTAGCCCTCGACCCAGTCTTCCTCCAGCGGGCGTGCGCCGGATCGTCCGGCCAGCAGGCCCTCCCACGTCTCGGGGGCCGTGCCGCCCAGCGGGGTAGTGGCGCCGATGCCTGTGACGACGATGCGATCTGTCGCGCTCATAACGAGGGTGCTCCTGGTGTACGTGTGATCTGGGCGGGGCGGGGGACGAGCCGGATCCGGCCGCGGGAGGGCATCGAGGCCCTCCCGCGGCCGAGCCGGATCAGCCCTGGGCGTTCTTGATGTAGGTGACCGCGTCGCCGACGGTGGTGAGGTTCTTGACCTCGTCGTCGGGGATACGGACGTCGAACTTCTCTTCAGCGTTCACGACGACCGTCATCATCGACAGGGAGTCGATGTCGAGGTCTTCGGTGAAGGACTTGTCCGGCTGAACGAGGTCCTGCTCCAGACCGGTCTCTTCGTTGATGATGTCGGCGAGGCCGCTCAGGATCTCGGCGTCACTCTGCGCCATGGGTCTACCTCCTGTTGGAAATTTCTAGGGCTGACCCGGATTGCCCGCCGGGCCGCGGGAACTTGTGTCATGGCAATCGGATGACCTGAGCGGCGTACGCCAGGCCCGCGCCGAAGCCGATCTGCAGGGCGAGCCCACCATGTGGAACCTCACCCTCGCGCAGCATGCGCTCGGTGGCAAGTGGTACGGAGGCTGCGGAGGTGTTTCCCGTCTCGGCGATATCGCGAGCGACGGGAATGTCCGCGGGCAGTTTGAGCTGCTTGACCATCGCGTCGATGATTCGCATGTTGGCCTGATGGGGGATGAACGCGTCCAGGTCGTCCGCGGTGATGCCAGCCTGATCGATGGCCTGCTGGGCGACCGGGGCCATGCTCCACACCGCCCAGCGGAACACAGACTGGCCGGACATGATCAACGTGCTGGCGGATCGAGCATCCTCGGCGCCAGCATCCGACCAGTCTTGCGGCTCGCCTGCGAGTTCGCGCTCACTGCGATCCTGGATTTCTGTCCAGCTCAGGCGCTGGCGGATGGCGTCCCACTTCTCGCCGTCGGAGCCCCACACTGTGGGCCCGATGCCGGGTACGTCGGATGAGCTCACGACAGCAGCACCTGCGCCATCGCCGAAGATGAAGGCGCTGCCTCGGTCGTGGTGGTTGGTGGCCTCCGAAAGCCTGTCAGTGCCCACGACGAGAACGTGGTCGGCTGACCCCCCGCGGACCATGTCCGAGGCAATAGAGATCGCGTAGCAGTAGCCGGCGCAGGCAGCCCCGACATCAAAGGCAGGGATGCCGTTTGCGCCGAGCCGGAGCGCGATTAAGGGCGCAGCGGCGGGCGTGCGGTAGCCATGGGTCACTGTCGCGCAGACCACGGCGCCGAGTTGATCGGCGGTGATCCCTGCCATCTCCAGGGCCGGGCCCGCTGCTTCCAGAGCCATGTCGACCACGGTTTCGTCCTTGGCGGCAAAACGCCGGCTGACCACCCCGGAACGCTCCCGGATCCACTCGTCGGTGGAGTCGATCCAGGTGCAGACCTCCGCGTTGGTGACCACTCGCTCGGGGCGGTACCCGCCAACGCCGCTGATGCGTGTGTGGCGGGTGCCTTCCGTGCTGACCAGAGAGCCTGTTCCTTTGGGGGAGTGAGACATTGGAGCGCCTTCTCAGTTGGCGGTGCGCTGGGGAGTGGTGTGCTCGCGCACGAGGCTACGTGCCGCCTCGAGGTCGTCGGGCGACTTGAGCGCCACAGTTTCGACACCGCGCATCCCGCGCTTGGCGAGGCCCGCGAGAGTGCCTGCGGGAGGGAGTTCGATCATGCCAGTGACGCCGAGCTCAAGCAGGGCTTCCATGCACAGGTCCCACCGGACCGGATTGCTCACCTGATTGACCAGGCGCGCGAGGGCATCCTGGTGGTCGGTGACGTTTGCCCCGTCCTTGTTGCTGAGGAAGGTGATCTGCGCGTCGTGTGCAGTCACCTGGGCGGCCCGCTGCTCCAGTGCCTGGACCGCAGTGGCCATATGGCGAGTATGAAAGGCGCCCGCGACCTTGAGCGGAATGACCCGCGCGCGAGCCGGTGGGTCGTCGGCAAGCGCCGTCAGCTGCTCAAGGGTGCCAGCGGCGACGACCTGGCCGCCGCCGTTCATGTTGGCCGCCGTGAGGCCGTGGCGTTCGAGGGCGCCGCTGACGTCCTCCGCCTGGCCCCCCAGGACCGCGCTCATACCCGTAGGCGTCACCGCACTGGCCTCCGCCATGGCGTGACCACGCACTTGGACCAGGCTGATGGCGTCGTCGTCGGTGAGGACGCCTGCCACGACCGAGGCGGTGAACTCACCGACCGAATGTCCCGCGGTGACGTCGATCTGCGCGGCGATGTCGCCCTCAGGGAACAACAGGGGGAGTGCGATCGCTCCCGCGGCCACAATGAGTGGCTGCGCCACCGCCGTGTCCTTGATCGCCTCCTCGTCAGCCGTGGTGCCGAACGCCGTCAGGTCGAGTCCGGCCACATCTGAGAGTCGAGCGAGGTGGTCTGAAACTCCGGGGAGTTCGAGCCAGGGCGAGAGGAATCCGGGGGTCTGGGAGCCCTGTCCAGGGCAGACGATCGCAAGCACATATCCAGCCTGCCCTGTCGAGGGGTGTCGACGCGCTGTTGACACGGACGAGAGTTGATGCACGGATTTGGAGGAAACCTACAAGTCGCTTAGTCCGGTGCGGTGAGGCGTCGCCACGGCCGAGGCTCGTCGAGCCGGGCCAATGAGAGGGCGACCCTGGCGGTGAAGGCATCGTGCGGTGTCGCGAGGTCGTAGCCCGTGAGGTCCGCGATCCGTCCGAGTCGGTAGCGGACGGTGTTGGGGTGGATAAAGAGCTCACGCGCGGTCGCTTCTAGACCGCCGAGCTCCAGGTAGGTCCGCGCGGTCGGCAGTAGGGCGCCGGACTCAGAGAGCGGGCGATGCACTCGGTCGATCAGGACTCGGCGAGCCCGCTCGTCGCCAGTCAGAACTCGCTCGGCCAGGAGTTCTTCTCCTGAGCAGGGGCGCGGTGCGGCGGGCCACGCGCGGGCGGCGGTATGACCAGCCAGAGCCGAGCGCGCTGACCGGCCGGCTGCATAGACGTGGGGGACGATGGGGCCAACGACAATGGGACCGCCCTCAGCCCAGCAGTCCTGAAGTCGGGTGACGGCGGAAACGCCGTCGTCAACGTGCCCAAGAATCGCGACAAGTCGATGACCTTGAACAGCGGCTAGGCAGTCGAATCCGTGACGTCGGGCCGCGGAACGGAGGGCGTCAATCGCGTCGGCGCTGCTACCGCTCGGCGCGTCACCGGCGGCGATCACGACGGAGGTGACGTCCTCCCAGCCGAGGGCAGACACCCGGGACTGAACAGCATCGTCGGCTTCACCCCGCAGGACCGCGTCGACCACCAACGATTCCAGACGCGCGTCCCAGGCTCCACGCGTCTCGGCGGCCTGGGCATAAACCTGCGCCGCCGCGAACGCCATCTCCCGAGAAAAGTGCAACATGGCGAGCTGAAGCGAGGCTGCGTCGCCAGGGGCGGCCAGGGACTCCACCTGCGCTTCCATCTCGTCGATCACCGTTCGCACCAGGTCGAGCGTCTGGCGAAGGCTGATCGATCGAGTGAGTTCCTTTGGGGCAGAGTCGAATACGGCACCAGGGTTGGCGTCGAGACGTGAGGGGTCGCGGTACCAGTCGATGAAAGCCGCGATGCCGGCTTGGGCCACGAGGCCGACCCACGAGCGGTCCTGGGCGGGCAGGGCGGTGTACCACTCGTGCTGGGCTTCCATCCGGCCCAACGCTGCGGTCGACACCTCGCCAGCGCGGCTCTGGAGGCGCTTCAGAGTCGCGACAGTTCCCGCAGGGTTGGTCCCAGGCATAGGAGACAGCGTACGGCGGGCATCTTTGTAGGACTCGCACAGTCCGACCGTCCGGTATCGCGGTGCGGTTCGGTGCTCGTACACCGCGCGACGCCACCCGCACCCGCGATCGTCACCGTCGCGTTACCCGACGGACGGTCGGATGCGGTGAGATGGAGGCATGAATCGACGCTCCTTTACTGCCCTGATGGGCGCGACGGCCACTGCGGCGACAGTGGGCACCCCCCAGGCGGTTGGCGCCAAGGGCGCCGGCCCACGCCCCGGAAACGGATTCGAGTCACCGTACGTCGTCGGTCACAGAGGTGCTTCCGGCTACCGGCCCGAACACACCCTGGCGGCGTATGAACTCGCAGCCAGGATGGGTGCCGACTTCATCGAACCCGATCTGGTCATCACCAAAGACGGTGTGTTGGTATGCCGCCACGAGCCAGAAATCAGCGAGACGACCGACGTCGCGCAACTCCCACAGTTTGCTCGCCGTCGGAAGACCAAGTCGTTGGACGGCACGGACCTCACTGGGTGGTTCGTTGAGGACTTCACGCTGGCCGAGTTGCGCAAACTGCGCGCCATTGAGCGAATCCCTGAGGTTCGTCAGGAGAACACCATCTATGACGGACTCTGGCGGGTGCCGACCTTTGAGGAGGTCCTCCAGCTCAGGGCGCGGCTGAGTAAAGAGTTGCGCCGTGAGATCGGGGTATATCCCGAGACCAAGCACCCGACCTACTTCCGCAAGCAGGGCATGCCGTTGGAAGAGAAACTCGTTCCGCTGCTGCGCAAGTACGGGCTCAACCGCAGCAATGCCCCCGTGCGCGTTCAGTCGTTCGAACTGAAAAACCTGCTCAGGATGCGCGAGAAGATGAAGGTCAAGGCGCCGCTGGTGTTCCTTACCGGCGCCTCGGGCGGACCGTTCGGGGACGACCGCACCTATGCCGAACTGCTGAAGCCATCGGCACTCGCAGGGTACGCCGATGCCATTGATGGCCTCGGACCTGACTGGTCGCAAGTCATCGCCAAGAAGGCTGACGGCAGCCTTGGCCGTCCAACCAAGCTAGTCAAGAATGCCCACGCGCTCGGACTAGAGGTGTGCCCGTACACCGTCCGTCCCGAAAATACATTCCTGCCGACCGACTACCGTCTGGGCAAATCCCCCGAAGACTACGGACGCGTGATCGACTTCTTCGCGAAGCTCTTTGAGACGGGGATTGACGGAATCTTCACCGACACTCCGGATATTGGCCTCGTGGCCCGCGACGAGTTCCGCGCCTAAGCAAATCCCCACGCTGAGTCGGCGTGTCGTGCTAGTTCGCACCAGGTGCGTCTAGCACGACACGCCGACTCAAAGCGATTACGCGTCGCCGCCGGCGTTTCCGCTGGTGCCTGCCGTGACGTCCAGCAGGCGGTACTTCTCTGCCGCTTGGCGCGGCGCGTCCTCAGACACCTCGCCCCGGTCGGCGAGAACCTGGAGTGCGCGTACGGCAACCGACGGGCCGTCGATGTGGAAGAACCGTCGGGCCGCGGCCCGGGTGTCGGAGAAGCCGAATCCATCAGCGCCGAGCGAGGCAAAATCGCCAGGAACCCACTGCTGGATCTGATCCTGCACCGCACGCATCGAGTCCGACACCGCGATCACGGGCCCGGCAGCATCGCGCAGCCGCTGGGTGACATAAGGCGCCGCGGGGTCTTCTTCTGGGTGTAGGAAGTTGTGCTCATCGCACGCGAGCCCATCCCGCCGCAGTTCATTCCACGAGGTCACTGACCAGACGTCAGCAGCGACACCCCAGTCGTCGCGCAACAGCTGCTGCGCTTCGAGCACCCACGGCACACCTACGCCAGAGCCCAACAGTTGGGCGCGGGGGCCGTCGCCCTGGCCGGCAGCGATCTGGTGCATGCCGCGCAGGATGCCTTCCACGTCGACGTTTTCGGGCTCCGCTGGCTGAACGTACGGCTCGTTGTAGACGGTGATGTAGAAGATCACGTCTTCGGGCTTGTCGCCGTACATCCGGCGCAGGCCGCCCTGCATGATGTGCGCCAGCTCGTAACTGTAGGCCGGATCGTAAGCAACCACAGCGGGATTCGTCGAAGCCAGCAGCAAACTGTGCCCGTCGGCGTGCTGCAAACCCTCGCCGGTCAGCGTGGTGCGCCCGTGTGTTGCGCCGATCAGGAAGCCGCGTGCCATCTGGTCGGCGGCAGCCCAGATCGAGTCACCGGTGCGCTGGAATCCAAACATCGAATAGAAGATGTAGAACGGCACCATCGGCACGCCGTGCGTCGCGTAGGACGTGCCTGAGGCAGTGAAGGCGCCAACCGAGCCCGCCTCGTTGATCCCGAGGTGCAGGATCTGACCGGACTCGGATTCCTTGTAGGCCAACATGAGTTCGGCATCGACCGAGGTGTAGTGCTGCCCGTGCGGGTTGTAGATCTTTGCGGTCGGGAAGAACGCGTCCATCCCGAAGGTCCTGGCCTCATCCGGGATGATCGGCACGATGTGCTTGCCGAGGTCTTTGTCGCGCATCCACTCCTTGAAGATGCGGACGAGGGCCATGGTCGTGGCGACCTCTTGCTTGCCCGAACCCTTCTTGGCGACCTCGTAGACCTTGTCGTCTGGAAGCTTCAACGGCCCGGACTGCACCCGCCGCTCGGGTACGCCGCCGCCCAACGCGCGCCGACGCTCGAGCATGTACTGGATGGCCGGGTCGTCCTTGCCGGGGTGGTAGTACGGCGGCAGATAGGGATCTTTCTCGAGTTCCTCATCGCTGATCGGAATCTTCAGCGAATCACGGAACTGCTTGAGGTCGTCGAGGGCCAGTTTTTTCATCTGGTGGGTCGCATTGCGGCCCGCGAAGTGCGTTCCGAGGCTGTAACCCTTGATGGTCTTGACCAAGATGACTGTGGGTTGGCCGTGGTGTTCAGTGGCAGCCTTGTAGGCGGCGTAGACCTTGCGATAGTCGTGGCCGCCGCGCTTCAGACGCCACCAGACGTCCTCATCGGACCAGTCCTTGACCATCTCGGCCGTACGCGGGTCGCGGCCAAAGAAGTGCTCGCGGACGTAGGCGCCGTCGTTGGCGCGGAACGTCTGGTAATCACCATCAGGCGTGGAGTTCATCAGGTTGACCAGGGCGCCGTCCCGGTCGGAAGCCAGGAGCGGGTCCCAGCCACGGCCCCAGACGACCTTGATGACATTCCATCCGGCGCCGCGGAAGAAGCTCTCCAGCTCCTGCATGACCTTGCCATTGCCGCGGACCGGCCCGTCGAGGCGCTGCAGGTTGCAGTTGATGACGAAGGTGAGGTTGTCGAGCTCCTCATTCGCCGCGAGCTGCAATAGTCCCCGCGACTCCGGCTCGTCCATCTCGCCATCGCCGAGAAAAGCCCAGACATGCTGCTGACTGGTGTCTTTCATCCCGCGGTTGTGGAGGTACTTGTTTAGCTGTGCCTGGTAGATCGAGTTCATGGGGCCAATGCCCATAGACACCGTCGGGAACTCCCAAAAATTGGGCATGTTCCGGGGGTGGGGGTAAGACGGCAGGCCGCGCCGATCGCCATCGACCTGGTGGGACTGTTCCTGGCGGAAGCCGTCGAGGTCCTCTTCGGTGAGGCGTCCCTCCAGGAAGGCGCGGGAGTACATTCCGGGGGAGGCGTGCCCCTGGAAGTAAATGTGATCGCCGCCGCCGGGGTGGTCCTTGCCGCGGAAGAAGTGGTTGAGGCCGACTTCGTACAACGTGGCGGCAGAGGCGTAGGTCGAAATATGGCCGCCGACGCCGACCTCCGGACGCTGAGCGCGGTGCACCATGACGGCGGCATTCCAGCGCAGCCAAGCACGGTAGCGACGCTCAACTTCTTCATCACCGGGGAACCACGGCTCAGCCTCAGGGGCGATGGTGTTGATGTAGTCCGTGGTGGTGAGCGATGGGACACCGATCTGGCGTTGCCGCGCGCGCTCCAGCAACTTGAGCACGACGTACCTGGCTCGTGCCTGACCGCCATTAGCGATCACGGCATCGAGAGATTCCATCCACTCCTGGGTTTCATCAGGATCAATGTCGGGGAGCTGGCTGGGGATCCCGTTCAGGATCGGGCCACCGGTGGTGGGGGTGTTCGCCACTGTCGCTGTCCTCCTTGACGCGTCGGTATCGCCAATTGTCTCCCTCCGTGGAAGGCCAGGGAAACCCGCGGTCCGAACTAGCCAGTAGGCGAGACATGAAAACGCTCAGATTCCGCACCCCGAAATCCGGACTCCGCGATGTTGTGCGGTGGTGATGTGCACATGCGACGCGCCTTCTCGATGAACTTCATGAGACAGGAACGGTCCGTCGGGTTGCAAAGGGCCCGACTTCCTAGTGGACTACACACCCATGACCTCCAATGGGAAGGAATCTGTGACCACCGCTGGCGCTTCGCCTACCGCTCGGCTTGGATTTGAGGACGGCCAAGTCGTCCAAGAATTTGGTTGGGATGATGACGTCGACAACGGTCTCCGCGAGGAGATCGAAAGCGCAGTGGGCAGTCAATTAGAGGAAGACAACTACGACGGCGTGGTCGACTCCGTGGTGTTGTGGTGGCGCGAGGGCGACGGGGACCTGTTCGATGAATGTGTCGACGCCTTGACTGGGCTTGCCGAGGGCGGCTCGATTGTTGTCCTCAGCCCCGTGGCCGGACACCCCGAACATGTTGACCCCAGCGATATTGAAGAGGCGGCCCAAAGTGCTGGCTTGCGCGCGAGTACCACGATGCGCGCCGGGTCAGACTGGATGGCCACCAAATTGGTTCAAGGTGGGGTGCGTCAGCGGTGACGGACACCATTTCAGTGGGGCAGTCCGCTCCCGATTTCACGCTGAAGGACCAGTTCGGTCAAGAAACGTCGCTGGCGGAGTTGCGCGCCGAGAAGTCCGTATTGCTGGTGTTCTATCCGTTCGCATTCTCGGGCATCTGTACCGGTGAGTTGTGCTCTGTTCGCGACGACCTGACGCGCTTCCAGAATGAGCGGGTTCAGACGGTGGCCATCTCCTGCGATCCGATGTTCACGCTCAAGGCGTGGGCCGATCACGAGGGTTACGACTTTCCGCTGCTGTCTGATTTCTGGCCACATGGGCAGATCGCGCAACGCTACGGCGTCTTCAACGAAGACGCCGGCATGGCGATCCGCGGAACCTTCCTGATCGCCACTGACGGCACGGTGCAATGGTCGCTCGTCAACGGTCCGGGGGAGGCCCGTGACCTCGCGTCCTTCGAGGCTGCCCTGACCTGACACAATGTCGCCGACCTCAGCGAAGATCTTCGCTGAGGCAGTAGGACCTGTAGCTCAGTTGGTAGAGCGCCGCGTTTACACCGCGTAGGTCGTCGGTTCGAGCCCGGCCGGGTCCACCTAAGAGCTCCTTCCATGCGCGAAGGAGTGGGAGGAAATTCGTGATTCAGGTTGCCCTAGTCCTGGCTGTGCTTGCCGCACTGCTCCATGTCTTCATCTTTTATCTGGAGTCGATCGTCTGGACGTCACCGCAGGCCAGCGCGGTCTTTGGTCACGATGCGGCCAGCGCGGAGGCGACCAGGGAGTTGGCGTTCAATCAGGGCTTTTACAACCTCTTTCTCGCCGTTGCGGTCTTTGCTGGTGTGGCGATCTACCTGGCGGGCCAGGAGGCGGTCGGTGCCACCTTGGTGCTGACAGGCACGGCCTCAATGGCAGCCGCTGCATTGGTTCTGTTGCTCTCGAGCGCATCGCACCGGGCAGCTGCGGTCAAGCAAGGCACACTGCCCACCGCCGCTGCGATCCTTCTTGTCATGGGGCTGGCCTTCTGAGCGGGGCGGGCGTACGACGACGCCTAGCGATAGGTCAGGATTGACCCGTGACCGAACTTCATCTCGCGGACTTCGTGGCGTCGATCGAGTCGCTCTACCCGACCGACACGGCACAGTCGTGGGACCAGGTGGGCCTGGTGTCCGGCGACCTCGATCAGCCGATCCGACGTGTTCTGCTGGCCGTCGACCCGACCGTGGCGGTCATCGAGGACGCCCGCGCCAGTGGTGTCGACCTGCTCATCACCCATCATCCGCTCCTGATGCGAGGAGTGCACTCCGTCGCGACTACGTCCGCGAAGGGCGCTGCGGTGACATCCCTGATCGTGGGTGATGTCGCTCTGTATGTCGCGCACACCAACGCGGACGTCGCAGACCCGGGCGTCAACACCGCGCTCGCCGCCGCGGCCGGGCTGTCGTCGACCGAGCCGTTGACCTACGAAGAGGGCCACCCGCTCGGCCTTGTCGGTGACCTCGCGGCGGAGACCACCTTGAGGGATTTCGCCGCTCGTCTGGCTGCCGCGCTGCCAGCAGCGCCCGCCGGTCTTCGCGTCGCTGGTGACCCCGACGCGAAGATTCGGCGGATCGCTGTCCACGGTGGCGCCGGTGATGGTGCGTTTGATGCCGTACGCGCCTCCAAGGCGGATGTGTATGTCACTGCCGACCTGCGCCACCACCCCGCGCTCGAAGCGCGCGAAGAGAGCCGAGGCGGTCCGCCGTACCTCATCGATGCCGGGCACTGGGCCACCGAATGGCTTTGGTTAGAGTCCGCTCGTACTCAAATCTTGTCCGCCTTGGGTGCCAGGGCAGATAGCGTGGAGATCCAGGTATCGATTCGGTGCACTGACCCTTGGGACTTCACCGTCGCTACTGACTCCCACGCAACCACACCACACACCCCGGAGGCCCCCGCTGAAAGCTGACCTGACTCTGCAGTGGCGCCTGCTCGACCTGCAGAAACTCGACACTCGGTTGGACCAACTCAGCCACCGGGAGCGCACGCTTCCCGTGGTGGAGCAGGTGAACGAGGCCACGACCCGCGTCAACACGCTCGAAGAGGACGTGGTGTTGGCCCGCACCGCCGTCGGTGATGTGGAGCGCGAAATCACCAAGGCCGATCAGGACGTGCAGTTGGTGCGCGACCGCGCCACCAGAACCCAGCAACGCCTCGATGCCGGTCAGGGGAGTCCCAAGGACCTCCAAGGAATGGAGCACGAGCTCCAGACGCTGGCGCGACGTCAAAACGAACTCGAGGAGATCGAACTCGAGGTCATGGAGCGCGCAGAGGGGTTGCGTTCGGATCTTGGGGCCGCAGAGAACGCGCTTGCGAAGGCGCGCGAGCGAGTCGATGAACTCACGGCGCAGCGCGATGCCGCGCTGGAGGACATCGAGCGTGAACGCGGCGAGGTGGACGGACAACGTGCCGCGCTACCGGCGAGCCTTCCGGAGCCACTCGTCGCGCTCTATGAGCGAGTGCGTCAGCAGCGCGGCGGCCAGGGTGCCGCACCCTTGATGCAGCGCCGGTGTGGCGGCTGCCAGCTTGAGCTCAACCAAGCCGATCTGTCCCGAATCCGTGCTGCGGCCGAAGACGAAGTGCTGCGTTGCGAGGAGTGTGGCCGGATCCTGGTGCGGACGTCCGAGTCAGGGTTGTGAGCAGGCGACGCCTCCGCGTTGAGGCTGATGGTGGGTCCCGCGGCAATCCCGGAGTGGCGGGCTACGGCGCGTTGGTGCGCGACCGGGATACCGGTGAACTGTTGGCCGAACGCGCAGAACCCCTCGGCAAGGCCAGTAATAACGTCGCCGAGTATTCCGGGTTGATTGCCGGCCTAGAGGCCGCGGCCGCTGTCGATGCCAGCGCCGAAATCGACGTCCGGATGGACTCCAAACTGGTCATTGAACAGATGGCTGGTCGCTGGAAGATCAAGCACGCGGACATGCGCCGCTTGGCGTTGGAAGCCAGGGACATCGTTCAACGGATCGAGGACGCGGGCGGATCAGTGGAGTACGGCTGGATCCCGCGCGAGGAGAACAAGGACGCCGACAAACTCTCCAACGATGGCATGGACGGTTTGTCAGTGCGCCGGGACCTCGCCGTCATCAAGCAGGTGACGATGTCGACGGACGAGACGCCGGGGAGCCCGCCCGATGTCGGCCGCCCGGCGCGAATCTTGTTGGTACGCCACGGAGTTACCGATTTTACGGTCGCCGGGAAGCTGGATGGGCGGGGCGGGGCCAATCCGGACCTCAACGAACGTGGGCGATCCCAGGCCGAGCGGGCTGCGCGCGGAGTTGCCGCTCGACTAGCCCGGGCCGAAGGCCCCGTGCACGTGGTGACCTCCTCGCTCGCGCGGGCCATACAGACGGGGGACGCGGTCGCCACAGCCCTCGGGCTCGAACCATCCATCGATCGCGACTGGGACGAGCTGGCCTTCGGCGCGTGGGATGGCTGGGCCATGGCGGACCTGATTCGAGAGTTCCCGCGCGAGATGGCAAAGATGCGCGTCGATGATGATTTCTCAGTAACGGACGGTGAATCGAGCGCTGTCCTGCGGGCCCGTGTCGTCTCCGCCCTCGAGCGGTCTGTCGACCTGGCCGGACCTGGGGGAACAGTCATCGTGGCAACTCATCGCAAACCGATCATGGCTGTCTTGCAGCACGTGCTTGGTCTCACCACGGAGAGCGCCTGGCGGCTGGCGGCGGCACCTGCGTCGCTGACTGGGCTCGAAGTGTGGGCCGATGGTGTGACGTCGGTCGCGTTCACGAACGACACTAATCACCACCGCTGAATAACGAGTTCTATTCCTCCGGAGCGAAGTCGAGCGAGCGCTCCCGTAGAGCGGACTGCAGGCGATCGAGCGCGACGGGGCCGATGCCGTGCAGTGTCGCGAGGTGGGTGCGCCGGTAGGTGGCGACCCGCTCCAGGCTGGTGACGCCGATGACACGCAGTGCGCCCGTCGCGGCGGCACCAATAGTGACCGGTAGCGGGGTGCCGACCGGACGGGGAGCCCGCTTGCGCGTCGGGCCGCCGTGGTCGAGAACAGCCTCGCCGCGTGGCGAGAGACGGTAGCCAATCGCGAGTGACTCGGTGAGACCCTTCTCTTTGAGTTTGCGCACATCGCGCTTGAATTCGACTGTGGGGCGGCCAAGTTCGGCCGCGAGGTCCGGCGCGCGTACCTCGGGGGAGCGGTCGATAATGCGCAACGTCTCGCGGGTCCATGGGCCGATGAGCGAAGACCTGTCGAGCCGGTCAAGGGACTCCAGAATGGCGGGCATCTCTGTGGTTGCAGGAATGCGCTCGCGGAGTGCTTCGCGAGGATCAGGGCCGGCGTACGCCAAACCAATCCGAAAGAGTGGGCGATCCGGATGGGTGGACAGGCGTTCGCGTAACTCCGACACGCTGGGGTGCCCGGAGCGCCGGGCATCATCGGCTCGGAGCGAACTGGGAGCAATGTGGTCGAGCGAGGTCACCTCAATGAGGCCGACCGCAGTGCGCAACTGCGTGCCGACGGATACGCGTGGCCGATCCCAGCGGCGAAAGGCGAGGTCGCGCTCACCAGCCTTGATCGCGATGAGCTCAGGAAGGCGCAACATCATGCGCGTCAGTCTCCCACCGATCATTCATCGCGTGGGCGAGGTGTCGCTGACAGGACCCATGGCCTGGTCCGACTGGTCGGCTCGGCAAGGTCGACGGTGAACTGGTCGGCCAGCACCTCGCGCAGCGCGTGCGGTGAGCGGGCGTCGACGCCCGCCTCACAGATTGCGCGCGCCACCAGGCCGCGCGTGTGCTTGGCCATATGGGTTGCGCCCGGCACGTGGATCTGGACCCACCGGTCGACCAGATCACCGGTCGGCTGCCACGCACTGACATAGGTAGACGAGCGGCAGTCGACGATGAGGCCGCGGTGGGCAGCCGCAGGCAGCACCGACGCCAGGTGCGGACGCCATGCGCTGGCGAGTGGCCCAACTCCCTCGAGGTTGACCGCCATCGAGCAGCGGTACGGCGCGACTTTGTCTCGCAGATGGACCGCGCCGTACGCGGCGGAGATCACGACGAGCCACCGTCGCGCTCGGCGCAAGGCCGCGGTGGGCAGGCTGGCCACGTCGAGCGCGTCGTACAGCACCCCGGTATAGAGCTGCTCGGCAGGCACGGCGGGTGCGCTCTCGAGCGCAGTGTTTCGTGCGATCTCGTCGGTCAAGTTGGGGCTCACCCCGAGGCGCGTTGCGGCGTCAGGCAGCGCGCTGGTCCTACCCAGGGCCGAGGTGACTTGCTGACGCATGGCCGTCAGTTCGGGAAATGACAGCGACTCGAGGTCCGTGGCGCGACCACGTGGGCGGGTCTGCTTGGTTTCCGATGGGGGCAACAGAATGAGCACGGCCACGAGACTAGGTCCCTGGCCCGGCGCGCTTGCGTAGGGTGGGCTCATGCGACAGCGCCGACTCCGTACCCCGCAGGCCAGCACAGATGTATCCGATCACAAGGGACCGTTGGAGTCGGCCTTTCACAGCCTCCGCGATGAGCTAAAGCTGGCAGCGGACTACCCAGCGGATGCGGTGCGGGAAGCCGAGCAAGCGATTGGGGATGTCCCGCTGCCGGACCGTGATGAGACGGGCGTGCCGTTCTTCACGATCGACCCGTCGGGGTCGATGGACCTGGACCAGGCCATGTTTTTGGAACGTGACGGCGAGGGCTACCGGGTGCGGTATGCCATCGCCGACGTCCCGGCATATGTCCGACCGGGAGGCGCGCTTGATGCCGAGGTCCGACGTCGCGGGCAGACGATCTATTTCCCCGATGCGCGCATACCGCTGCACCCAGCCGTCCTCAGCGAGGACGCCGTCAGTCTGTTGCCCGATCAGGTTCGCTCGGCATACGTCTGGGATTTCCGGCTCGATGCTGCGGGTGAGGTCAGTGCCTTTGAGGTCTATCGCGCCCAGGTCAAGAGCGTGCAGCGGTATGACTACCAGCAGGTGCAGAGCGATGTGGACGCCGGCACCGCTCCGGAAGGTGTGGTGCTGCTGCAGGAGATCGGTGAGAAGCGAATTGCCTTAGAGCGCAGTCGTGGTGGAGCCAACTTGCCCATGCCGGACCAGGAAGTGACCGTGGAGGACGGCCACTACCAAATGCAGTTGAGGCCGCCGGTGCCCAGCGAGGACTGGAACGCGCAAATCTCCCTTATGACGGGAATGGCCGCGGCCGATCTGATGTTGCGGGCCAAAGTCGGCATCCTGCGGACCATGCCAGCGCCCGACGAGAAGGCGCTGGCGACGTTCCGGCGTCAAGCACAAGCCCTTGGAGTCGAATGGCAGAAGGGGCAAACCTACGGCGACCTTCTTCGCTCGCTCGACCGGGACAACGGATCCCACCTGGCGCTGATCTATTCGGCGACAGCCCTGTTCCGGGGGGCGGGTTACACACCCTTTGACGGAGAGGTGCCCAAGCACACCGAGCAAGCAGCGGTGGCAGCCCCGTATGCGCACGTCACCGCGCCCTTGCGGCGGCTCGTCGACCGATTCGGTTTGGTGATCTGCGAGGCGGTCAGCAGCGGGACTGAGATTCCGGCGTGGGCGCGGGAGGCGCTTGCAGACCTGCCGGACATCATGAAGTCCAGCGACACCCTGGCCGGAGCGGCCGAGCGCGGTTGTGTCGATGCGGTCGAGGCAGCATTGCTGAGCGACCAGGTGGGGAACACCTTTGACGCGGTCGTCGTAGATGAGCGCGGCGACGACGACGTTCTAGTCCAGCTCACCGAGATACCTGTCATCGCGGTCTGTCAGGGTGACGCTGAGCTTGGTTCGCAAGTCGGCGTCACGGTAGTGAGCGCAGACATCAAGGCGCGCAAGGTCGAGTTCTCCCTCGCGTGAGCCGTAGGCAACTGTTCATCGCGATATCTCATCCAGGCAGCCTGCTCCTGCCAGGCTGCGTGCCATGACTTCGATCAGTCGACGTACTGCTGTTCTCGGTGCCACAGGCGCGCTGGCCGTACCGTTCGTGGGTATGTCCACCGCGCGCGCCGCCGACGCTTCCGCTCCGCAGCCACTGGAACGTGCCCACGCCCACAACGACTACGAGCACGACCGACCGCTGGGCGACGCGCTGGCGAACGGATTCACCTCGGTCGAGGCAGACGTCTGGCTGGTCGACGGCGAGCTCTACATCGGGCACGACGGCCCGGACCTGACGCGTACGCTCCGCTCGCTTTATCTTGAGCCGTTGCGCGCTCGCGTGCGCCGCGCTGGGCACTCGACTTATGACCACTGGGGTGGATCGCTACGGCTGCTGATCGATGTGAAGTCCGATGGCGACGAGGCGTACGGCGTCCTTCAGCAGCAGTTGTCGGCATACCCAGACCTCGTGACGGTCTGGCGCAAGGGGCGACGCAAGACCCGGCCGGTGACAGCGGTGTTGTCGGGCGAGCTCGCGAATCGCGTTGTTCCGCAACGGGATACGCGGTGGTTTGGGTTCGATGGCCGCATTGATGCCCTCCCGGCGGGAGCGAACGCGGAGCAGATTCCGTTGGTGAGTGAGAACTGGTCGAAGTTCTTCACCTGGCGCGGGGTAGGTCCGATGCCGGGGGACCAGCGGCGGCTCCTTCACGACATCGTCAGCGGGCTGCACGCGGACGGCTACCAAGTGAGGCTCTGGGCCACGCCCGATACGGACGAGGCGGCGCGAACTGCAGTGTGGCGTGAAGAGATCGCGGCAGGCGTCGACGTCCTCAATACCGACCACCTCACCGCGCTCCGGTCCTTCCTGCTCACCGAGGACCCAGACGAGCAGTAGGCCTCCGGTCGATCAGCCCGCACGCCGGTCGGGCCCACCTCCACGCCGGTCGAGCCCACCTCCACGCCGGTCGAGCCTCACCCCCACGCCGGTCGAGCCTCCTCCCGCCGGTCGAGCCTCCTCCCGCCGGTCGAGCCTCACCCCCACGCCGGTCGGGCCACCCCCACGCCGGTCGAGCTTGTCGAGACCCTTGTCGGTGCTCGAACGTATGATCGATTCAACAAGATCAGAGTCGAGTCGTTCGAAGGCAGAATCCGGGGAGGTGTTGGGCACATGGCAAACGACGCGAGCACGGCGACGCCGCCGACGTTGTCGCTGCAGGGTGTTCCCGACCACGTCGCACGAGAGTTGATGCGAGCGGTCAAGCTGTTGGGGACCATCGATGCAGACCCGGAGACCGACTTGGAGTCCGCAGGCGACTTGATCTCTGCGGCGCAGGCAGTGTCGGGATGGGCGGAGTCGATGGAGATCGAGGGCACCCGTCGTCTCGTCCACGCGATCGAGCAGGATCCGGTGATCGACCTGGGGGAGCGCGAGCCTCGGTCGAGTGCGCGCACCCGGCGCGCCGAGGCGCGGCGCGCGGCCGCGCTAGAGGTGCAAGTGCTCACCGGCCGCTCGCTTTCGCAGTGCCGGGACCGGGTGGCGCTCGCGGCGGCGACACCTGCTCGTGGGGGCTACCTGCGCGAGCGACTGGCCTCAGGCACGACTTGCGCCTATCGGGTGATCACCGTGGTGAAGGAGACCCGTCACCTGGATCCGCTGACGGCAGACCGGATCGCTCGTGCGGCGCTGCGTCCACTCGGTAAGGCTGCAACCGATCCGATAGACCCGGAGAGTCTGCACGGCGAGATTGCCGCAGCAGCGGAGGCTGGATTTCCGTTGTCTCAGGGCACCTTTCGCCGCCGCCTCCGTGCAGAGTTGACCCGAGTCGAGTCGACTCGTGGGTTGGGTGACCGGTTGGCCACTGAGGCTGTGGCCGGGCGTGAGATGCGGACCGAGCTCGGAAACTTCGGGATGGCCATCACGTGGATCTCCGCTGAGCGTGATCGGGCGTTCGCTGCGACCAGTCGAATCGATCGACTGGCACGGGCCGCGCGCTCCGGTGGCGACGAGCGGACTCTGGACCAGTTGCGCTCGGATATCGCGACCGATTTGCTCATCCACGGTCAGGTACCCGGCGACGCGCTTCTGGGGTCGGCACCGTCGGCGCGACTGAACGTGTACGTCCCGATCGAGGCGATCCTCCCGCTTGCCGACGGCGCCGGTTCCGGCGAGAGCCTTGGCGAGGTGCCCGGACTGGGGTTCCTGACACCGGAACAAGTGCGACGCGTCGCCCTGGCGTCTGGGTCAACCTGGCGGCGTCTGGTGACTGACGCGGTGACCGGCGCGGTGGTCGATGCGGAGCGCACCTACCGCCCCAGTCAGGCGATGCGCGAGTTGCTCGTCGCGCGGGACGGCACCTGCCGCGCACCTGGATGCGAGCTGCCCGCGCGTGAGTCAGATCTAGATCACACCATCTCGTGGGTCCCCGGCACAGTTGAACCTCGGGACGGCGCCACGCACCGTGACAACCTCAAGGCGCTTCACCGGGGACATCATCACGCTAAGACCCGCCGATGGTGGACCTGTTTACAAGATCCCGGCGGTGCCGTGCACTGGCGAACTCTCACCGGCCGTCGGCTCACTGACCATCCACCCGATCACCGATCGGACCTCGGGGCTGCGCGACGACCAGCACCTTCAGGTACCGACCAACTCATCGCGACCTGGCGCGACGAGGCGCGTGACCCGCTTCCCATCAGCCGCGAGATGGCTGCCCTTCACCGAGCACTCACCAACCCGGACCCCGCTACGCTCGACCGTCGTCAGCGGAGCGAAATCCGCCCCGGCGCTGATCTGCCGCCCTTCTGAGACCTGCGACCGTCACCCAGTCCAGACCCCGTCATCCCAGGCCTGCTTGAGGACGCGCTCGTAGGGCTCCAGATCTAGGCCGTGCTCGCGCAACCAGTCGTCGCATTCGTACGTCTCGCAGTAGCGCTCGGCGTGGTCGCACACCAACGTCACAATGCTCCCCGCGCGCCCAGCGGCTCGCATCTCGCACGCGAGCAGAAGTGCGCCATACAGGTTCGTCCCGGTAGAGGCACCGGCCTGGATTCCGGTGCGGCGCTTGAGGAATCGCATGGCGGCGATCGAGGCTGCATCAGGAACGCCGAGCATCCGGTCGACGATCGCGGGGTTGAACGAGGGCTCGACGCGCGGACGACCGATGCCCTCGATGCGTGAGCCGCGGCCGCCGGTCCCTTGTCCGGCAAAGGACCGTAGGAAGGCCGATCCCTCCGGATCGACGACGGCCAGCCTGGAGTCGATTCCGCGATAGCGGGCGAACCGCCCGATGGTTGCGCTGGTGCCACCGGTGCCCGCACCGACCACCACCCACTCTGGGATCGGGTGTCGCTCCAGGCTCATCTGCTCGAAGATCGACTCGGCGATGTTGTTGTTGCCCCGCCAGTCGGTCGCGCGCTCGGCGTAGGTGAACTGGTCCATGTAGTGCCCGTGATGATCCTCGGCGAGTTGCCGGGCGACGTCGTAGACAGCGGCGGGGTCATCGACCAGGTGACACACTCCGCCTTCGGACTCGATCAGCGAGATCTTCTCGGGGCTAGTGGTTTTCGACATGACAGCGATGAACGGCAACCCCAGTAATCGGGCCATGTGCGCCTCGCTGATCGCCGTTGAGCCCGACGACGCCTCGGTGACGGTGGTGCCTGGGCCGATCCACCCGTTGCAGATGGCGTAGAGAAACAGCGACCGCGCGAGCCGGTGTTTGAGGCTCCCGGTCGGGTGGGTCGACTCGTCCTTGAGGTAGAGGTCGACCGCCCAGCCGCGGGGCAGCGGGACAGCGCGCAGGTGCGTGTCGGCCGTACGGTTTGCGTCGGCCATCAGGCGTCGCACAGCCTCCTGGGTCCAGGCGCGATCGATGGGTGAGGCGGTGGGGACATCAGTCACAGGCTGCACCCGACTAGCATGGTCCACTGGTGGATGAGTCGGTCAGGCGGCCGCGGCGCGAGAGCGTCGAGGAACGTCCGGGCTCCTCAGAGCAGGGTGATGGCTAACGGCCACCCGGAGTGATCCGCGGGACAGTGCCACAGAAAGGAAACCGCCTTCGATTTCGGTCGGAGGTAAGGGTGAAACGGTGGTGTAAGAGACCACCAGCGCGCCAGGCGACTGGAGCGGCTAGGCAAACCCCACCCGGAGCAAGGTCAGACAGCATGTGCTTGAGGGCTGCTCGCCCGAGCATGCGGGTAGACCGCTAGAGGCGGCCGGCAACGGTCGTGCGAGATGGATGGTCGCCGCTTCGGCGCCGGTAACGGCACCGGAGAACAGAACCCGGCGTATCGACCGACTCATCCACACCCATCGGCCTCGAGCCAGCTAGTCGGACTCGTAGGGATATCCGCGATCCACGAACGCCGCACGCACCGCATCCTTGGGCGCTTCCACACGATGGTCGAACAGGACCCGACCGCTGTCGCCGTCGATGGTGACTTTCTTGCCGTCTCGGTGAATGCCGACGATCTGGTCGCGCCGCAGGGTACGGCGGTCTTGGTCGTGGACAATCACGACGGTGTCGTGAGAGACAATCAGGTGGCGCTCATCAGCGACGGCTAGGACGGCAACCACCAGCCCAAGGATCAGCCCCATCACTGGTCGAGCGATCCAGGCCCACGTCTGGTCGAAGGATCCGACCCACTCCAGGACGCCCTTGAACGGCACCACGGGAATCGACGCGAGCCAGTCGGAGAGCAGTGGTGCGACCAGGAGGACCAGCAACCCGCCGCCCCCAAAAATGACGTAAGTCCACGCGCGGTCGGCCTTGCTCTGCCCGAGGTCAATGCCATCGGCGGGGACCTGGGGCGTCGTCATGGCGAAAGCCTAGGGCGGCGCCAGCGCTCGCCACAGCATCCCAAAGTCGATGATTGCGGTCCGAAGGTCGATCGGCGCATTCGACCCACAGCACGGCTACTTATTGGTAACTTTCGGTAACGGAAGGTCGGATGACGACCTCGCGAAAGGTGATCATGATGGTGAAAAAGACGGCGCGCTGGGGTACCTCACTCATGGGCGTGGCCCTGGTCTCGGCGCTGATCAGTGCTCCACCGGCGAGTGCCGCAGACGACTTCTTCACCTACGACGGCGCCAAGCCCTTGGCCGACTATGAACCCGGCGCGGTGTTGAAGACCCGCACGATCTCGTACCGGATCGCCGGCATCCCAACACCGCTGAAGGCAGTGCAGTTGCTTTATCGCACGACCAACGCACGGGGTGAAGCCGTGGCCAACACCACGTCTGTCGTGCGGTCGGCTGTGGGTGATGGCACTAGGGCGGTTTCGTACGGATCGGTCTATGACTCCCTGGACGTCGACCACAGCCCGTCGCGTGCCATTGCTGGCAACGTCAGCATCGGTGGGGCGATCGCGAACTTCGAGACGACGATGATTGCGCCGATGCTGCTAAAGGGCTACACGGTGCTGATACCAGACACCGAGGGCCCGACGGCAAACTTCGCCGCCGGTCCCGAATACGGCCAGACCACGCTGGATTCGATCCGTGCAGCGTCTGTAGCGACGAAAGACACCGGCCTGAACCAGTCCACCAAGGTGGCGCTCGCGGGCTACTCCGGGGGCGCGATCGCCAGCAATTGGGCCGCTCAGTTGGCCCCGACCTACGCACCAGAGGTCAACAAGCGTCTGGTCGGTGTCGCCTCAGGTGGCGTACTGGTCAACCCCGCGCGCAATCTTGAGTATGTCGGCGGCAGCCTCGTATGGGCTGGTGTCGCGCCGATGGCCATTATCGGCGTCGCCCGGGCCTACGACATTGACTTTGGGCCGTACCTCAATGACTACGGCCGCAAGGTCTTTGCGAAGTTGGACAAAGCGAGCATCGTCAACGCCCTAGGTCAGTACCCCGGCCTGAAATGGAAGGACATGGTCAAGCCGCAGTATGCCGACCCGCGCTCGGTGCCGCCCTTTGTCGAGGCGGTGAACAAGGTCAACATGGGCCAGGCGGGCTCACCCACCATCCCGACCTTTATGGGCCAGGGTGCTGGAGGCTTCTTCGAAGGCACCAGTGGAACGAAACCCGGCATTGGCGCCGGCGACGCGGTGATGGTGGCCGGAGACGTCCGCAGCCTGGCGCGTAAATACTGCACGGAAGGAACCCCAGCGGTGAAGTACGACGAATACACCCTGCTGAGTCACGTCGCGGGCGCGGTTCCCTGGTATGCCACTGCGCTGCCGTGGATCAGCGACCGGTTTGCGGGCAAGAAGGCGCCGTCGGACTGCGGGCGGATCCGAGCGGGTAACTCTCTGGCGCCGTTGACGCCGATGTCCTAATCCTGAGCGTTACCAGGAGGTTTCGCGAGGCCGACCCTCGTCGTACCCGCTGGCACTCTGCACTCCGACGGTCGCTCGATCGCGGAACTCCTCGATGGAGCGCGCTCCGGCATAGGTGAAGCTGGAACGCACCCCCGCGACGATGGTGTCGACCAGGTCCTCAACACCCGGGCGCTGTGGGTCCAGGTACATCTTGGATGAGGAGATGCCTTCCTCGAAGAGAGCGCTGCGGGCTCGCTCGTAGGCGGTCTGACTCTGCGTGCGCTGACTCACCGCGCGCGCCGACGCCATCCCGAAGGACTCCTTGAACTGCCGGCCAGACGCATCGCGGTTGAGGTCGCCGGGGCTCTCCCAGGTGCCCGCAAACCACGAGCCGACCATGACGTTCCCAGCACCCGCTGCGAGGGCGAGGGCGACATCGCGGGGATACTTCACTCCGCCATCGGCCCAGACCTGGCCGCCGAGGTCAAGCGCGGCTTCGGAGCACTCGAGCACGGCGGAGAACTGTGGGCGGCCGACCCCGGTCATCATGCGCGTGGTGCACATCGCACCCGGGCCGACACCGACCTTGGCGATGTCGGCGCCAGCGGCTAGGAGGTCGCGTACGCCCTCCGCCGAGACCACGTTTCCGGCCGCGATCGGGACGTACCGACCGTGCTCCTTTGCCTGCACGTCCCGCGCCGCCGCGACGGTCCGAAGCGCCTCAACCATCTTGTCTTGGTGGCCGTGGGCGGTGTCGACGACCAGGACGTCGGCTCCGGCATCGAGCATCGTCTCGGCCTTGGTGCGGACATCGCCGTTGATGCCAATCGCCACGCCGATGCGCAGCCGACCGTGGTCGTCCACAGCCGGCTGATAGATCGCCGAACGCAGAATCCCCTTGCGAGTCAACACTCCTGCGAGCTTGCCGTGATCAGCCGTGACGACAGCAACATCCACGTGCTGATGCTCAAGCCGGTCGTACGTCTCGGCGAGCGCAGCATCCGCCTGGGCGGTCACCAGGTCAGTGGTCATGACGTCAGCGACGGTGGCGAAGCGGTCGACCCCCTGGCAGGCGCGCTCGGTCACGACACCGTGCACCTGAAGTTCGGCATCGACAACGACGATCAGCCGGTGCGCGCGCTTACCGATCAGAGCAAGGGCCTGGGACACCGGCGCGTCCGGGCCAATGGTCACCGGAGTCTCAAAGATCGTGTGGCGTTGCTTGACGTAGTCGATCGTTTCGCGCACTGCATGTACGGGAATGTCCTGGGGGAGGATGGCGATGCCGCCGCGGCGCGCGACGGTCTCGGCCATCCGCCGACCGCTGATGGCCGTCATATTGGCCACGACCAAGGGGATCGTCGTGCCCACCTGGTCGGGGGTGGTGAGGTCAACGTCGAGGCGGCTGGTCACCGACGAACGGGCCGGCACCATAAAGACATCGCTGTACGTCAGGTCGTGCGTCGGCCGCTGCTCATGGAGGAACTTCACGGCCGTGATCCTAGGCCAGATGTCTGGTCGCGTCGCGTAGCGTGCAGATCATGAGGTTCACCCATCGCGGACATTCCTGCCTAGTGCTCGAGACCGGCGACACTCGAGTCCTGGTCGACCCTGGCGCATTTTCGCAGTTGGAGGATCTCGGGGAACTCGACGCCGTGCTGGTCACCCACCAGCATCCCGATCACGTCAGCATCGACTGGGTGTGCGCGCTGGTCGCGGAGTCGGGTGTGTCGTTGTACGTCGATCCTGGCACCGCGACGCAGCTGGCCGAGCGAAATGTGGCGGCGACCGTGACTCGCGCGGGGGAGACCTTCCAGGTCGGGGGCCTGACCATTACACCAGTGGGGAAGGACCACGCCCACATCCATCCGTACGTTCCTGGCGTACCCAACGTTGGCCTGCTCTTTCAGGCCGATGGCACTCGCCTGTTTCACCCCGGCGACGCCTTGGACGGCGAACCTGGTGAGGTCGACTACCTGGCGGTGCCGATCAATGCGCCGTGGGCGGCGATTCGCGAAACCCTTGAGTTCGTCAGGCGGATCGCGCCGACGCGGAGCATCATCCCGATCCACGACGCGCTGCTCTCGACCACTGGACGACAGATGTATCTCACCCACCTCGGTGGATTCGGTCGCGAGGGTGGCATCCCGGTGCTCGATGGCGCGGACGGCGACCCTCACGAGTTGGACTAGTCCGGCCCCTCGTTAGCCTGGCCCGTATGAGTCTGAGCGTTGAGCCCTGCCTGGACCCGACTGCGTGGGATGCCGAGGTCAATTCCGCTGGTGGGCACCCACTGCAGTTGTGGGGTTGGGGGGAGCTCAAAGCACGTTACGACTGGACCGCGCATCGCTACTTTGTGCGCGACGGGGCCGAGATCGTCGGTTCGGCGCAGGTGCTGCTTCGCAGGCTGCCGACTCCGCTTAAAAACCTTGCCTATGTTCCGCGCGGCCCGCAGGCCGCAGAAGGTGATCGTGCCCGGGTCCTGGCGGCGCTGTCTGCGCATGTCAAGGCCGAGCACGGTTCGGTCGCGCTATCGATCGAACCCGATTGGGCCGAGCCTTTTTCGCCGATGCCGAAGAAAGACGCAGGTCAGCTCACCGAGTCCGGGCTCTCGGTCGGGCCGACCGGCTGGCTCAAAGGGCTTGCCGATGTGGGTTTCGCTCGGTCGAACAACACGGGCTTGATCCCCAGCACCCTCATCGTCGATCTCACGCCAGACGAGGATGAGTTGATGAAGGGTCTCGGGTCCTCAACTCGGCAAAACGTCCGAAAGTCTTTTCGTGCTGAGAACGTGCGCTTTGGGCTAGTGACGGAGCAGGCTGACCTCGACCAGATCCTCGCAATCAACCGAGAGACGGCACGTCGCGCCGACTTCGCTGTGCATAGCGATGACTACCACGCTGCGATTCGCGACTTGCTCGGCGACCGATCCCAACTTCTGGCGGCCTGGGAGGGCCAAGAGGTGGTCGCATTCGTCTGGTTGGTGGTGTCAGATACGACCGCGTTCGAGCTTTACGGCGGAGTGAACCAGCGGGGCATGAAGTTGCGCCTCAACTACGGGCTGAAGTTCCATGCCATGACCCATGTCAAGGCGCAAGGCGTGCATCGATATGACTTCAATGGCCTTCTCAACGATGGGATTTCGGACTTCAAGCGGCAGTTCGCCAAGCATGAGGATCGACTGATCGGAACCTGGGACAAGCCGCTGTCCCCGTTCTATCCAGCATTCGCCAAGGCGTTGCCGATGGTGCGGCGTGGACTCAAGAAGGGCGTACCCGCGCTGAAGTCCGCGGCCGCCAACCCCAAGGGCACGATGCAGGCGTTGCGGTCAGCCCGCGCGGCACGGCGGGCTTAACCTAGGGGCGTACGGCGCCCTTGCCGGCCGCTCGGTCGTGCGCCTCGCGTGCTGCGCCCACGATGCCGGCCGCATTGAGCAACTGGGCCGGAACGATGGGCGTACGAATGTCCAAGCGTGGCAAGAACTTTCCGGACTTCTTTGACACTCCGCCGCCCACGACGAACAGGTCGGGCCAGAGCAGGAACTCCAGGTGCTGGTAGTAGCGCTCAAGGCGCTTGGACCACTCCTTGAAAGAGAGGTCCTCCCGCTCCCGCGCGCTATTGGCGGCGCGCTTCTCGGCGTTCTCGCCGTCCAACTCCAAATGCCCGAACTCGGTGTTCGGCTGGAGTACCCCATGATGAATCATGGCGCTCCCGATGCCGGTTCCGAGTGTCGTGACGATCACCAAGCCCTCCGTGAGGTCGGCCGCAGCGCCATAGTGCCATTCGCCGATCCCGGCAGCGTCGGCGTCATTCAAGACCGTGACATCGCGACCGAGACGCTGTTCTAGCGTGTCCTCGATGGGGTAATCCAGCCACGACCTGTCGATGTTGGCGGCGGTGCGCACAACACCGTTTTGCACCACGCCGGGAATGGTGATCCCGATGGCCTCGTCGCCAATCTGATCGGCAAAGTTATCGACGATCTCCTCGATGACCCCGGCCACCGCATCCGGTGTGGAGTTTTCCGGAGTGGGGATGCGCAGCCGCTCGTCAGCAAAATCGCCCTTCTCGAGATTGACCGGCGCGCCCTTGATGCCGGTTCCGCCAACATCGATGCCGAGCGGACGGTGTGGTGTGCTGGCCATGGGTGACTCCTTCACGAAACAAGCAGGCTGCGGCGAGCGTACGTCAGGGTTGGGTCAGAATCTCAGGACCGGATTCGGTGATGAGAATGGTGTTTTCGAACTGAGCTGACCATTGACGGTCTTTGGTGACCGCGGTCCAGCCGTCATCCCACAGATCCCACTCTGGTGTTCCGAGGTTGAGCATCGGCTCGACGGTAAACGTCATGCCTGGTTCGATGACGTCGGTGTAGAGGGGCGCCGCGTCGTAGTGCGGGATCACCAGGCCGGAGTGAAAGGCGTCGCCAATGCCGTGCCCGGTGTAGTCGCGGACGACGCCGTAGCCGAAGCGGCGTGCATAGGACTCGATAACGCGGCCAATGATGTTGACCTGCCGCCCGGGCATCGCGGCCTTGATTCCCCGAAGCATGGCCTGCTTGGTGCGCTCGACCAACTCGGTGACCTGCGGTTCGGCCTCGCCGACGATGAAGGTGGCGCAGTTGTCGCCGTGGACGCCGTTGATGAATGCGGTGATGTCGATTTTGACGATGTCGCCGTCCTGCAGCGGCCGGTCATCTGGGATGCCGTGGCAGACGACCTCGTTGACGGATGCGCACAGCGACTTGGGAAAGCCGCGGTATCCCAGCGTGGAGGGATAGGCGCCATGGTCCAGCAGAAATTCGTGGCCGACCCGGTCGAGATGGTCGGTAGTGACTCCCGGGACTGCCGCATCGCCAGCAGCCCGAAGGGCCTGGGCTGCAAGGCGCCCAGCGATGCGCATCTTGTCAATGGTCTCGGCGTCTTTGACGTCAGGCAGGCGCGGTGCGGGCGGCTCGTCGAGGCCGACGTAGGGCGGTCGAGTGATGCGATCCGGGACCGTTCGGAGCGGGCTCACGCGCCCCGGTCGGATGGGGGTGGAGGTCGGCATCCGGTGAGAGTACAAGGTGCGGCTTGACGCGGCGCTTGCCGCGCCACGATGATATCCAAGTAAATCCAACCAGATCCAACACAGGATGCGTGCGAATGCAGGAGTTACTCGCCGGGCTTGACGTCGGAACCTCCTCAGTCAAGGTGGCGTTGGTGGACGCCGCCGGCGTGGAGGTCGCCCACAGCCGTCGACCGACGCAGTGGATTCGCACCCCCGATGGCGTCGAGGCTGATGCCGCCGCGATCCTGAGCGCGAGCCACGAAGCGCTGGAACTGGCGGTTAACCACGTGCCAGACGCCAGGATCGTCGCGGTGGGTGTGGCGAGCATGGCTGAGGCTGGTGTCCTGGTCGATCGCGACGGGAGGGTCCTGGCTCCCGTGATTGCCTGGCACGACCGGCGTGACGTTGCGCAACTCGACGACCTGGTGGCTCAACTCGGCGGGAGATCGTTCAGCCAGATGACGGGCCTGCCGGTGTGGACTCAATGGAGCCTGACCAAGCACCGGTGGATGGTCGACCACCTTCCGCAGGTACGAACGGCGGCCCGCAGATACGCCATCGCCGAGTGGGTGGTGCGTGGTCTCGGCGGAAATCCAGGCACCGAGTTGTCGCTCGCTTCGCGCACGGGCTGGCTTGGGTTGCGCTCGAAGCAACTGTGGCCCGAGGCCGTGGAATGGTCTGGCGCGACCCCAAGCATCTTGGCTGACGTGGTCCCGGCCGGAACTCCCGCTGGCACTATCGGGGTCGACCACCCTGTGTCGCAACTTCGGGGCGCCGTCCTGACTGTCGCCGGGCACGACCATCAAGCGGCCGCCGTCGGTGTGGGTGCGACGAGCGATCACGCCGAACTCGACTCCTGTGGAACGGCCGAGGCATTGGTGCGCACCATTCCGCCGGACCTGACGGAGGCCGCATTGGATGCTCTCACCGGCGCGGGCGTCACCGTCGGGTGGCACGTGGTCGCCGACCGGTGGAGTGTCTTAGGTGCCACCGAGGGCGGGTTGACACTGCAGACAGTCATGCAGCGGCTCGGCGTCGCTCGGGAACAGATGGCGGCTCTTGACGTCGAGGCGAACGGGCGGGGTTCATCACCCACCAGCATTCAGGTCGGCGCGTCCGGAGACGAGGTGGTGATCGCCGGTTCTCAAGAGCCCGCGGATGTCTGGTCGGCTGCCATCCGCACCGTGACCGATCAGGCTCACGCGCTGAGCGAGACCATCAGTCGGGCGGCCGGTCCGCGCGGTCGTCTCGTGGTCACAGGGGGATGGTCGAACAGCGCGGCACTCATGGCCGCCAAGCGCGCCGCATTCGGGCCAGTGGACCGGGTCGCGGTGACCGAAGCGGGCGCGAGAGGCGCCGCTCTCATGGCTGGCCTGGCGGCCGGGACGTACGCCCGCCCGAGCGACTTTCCCGTCGCCGAGGGCTGAGACGCGTCATGAATTTGCCTGTCGAATCTTCTGGACATTACCGAGAAGGAGCCTTTGATGGCCCTCGTCACGACCGCTGAGATCATCGACACCGCTCGCGCTGCGGGTCAGGGCGTCGGTGCCTTCAACGTGATCACCCTCGAGCACGCCGAAGCCATTGCCGACGGAGCGCGCGAGGCGCAACAGCCCGCGATTCTGCAAATTAGTGAGAATGCGATCCGCTTTCACGGCGGTCGGCTACGGCCCTTGACCGCTGCGGTCGCCACGCTCGCCCAGGAGTCACGGGCCAGCCTGGCCGTGCACCTGGATCACATCCAGGACGAGTCCTTGCTGCACCAAGCAGCAGGAACGGGCATCAGTTCGGTGATGTACGACGGGTCCACCCTCGAGTACCGCGAAAACGTTGCCACCACTCGCGAGGCCGCTAGCTGGGGTGCCGAGCACGACATCTGGATCGAAGCTGAGCTCGGCAAGATCGGCGGAAAGGACGGAGCACACGCGCCCGGGGTGCGCACCGATCCGGCCGAAGCCGTTGAGTTCGTCCGGGCCACAGGCGTGAACGCGCTCGCCGTCGCGGTGGGCAGTTCCCACGCGATGCTGGACCGTACGGCGACACTCGACCTTGACCTCATTGGACGGCTCGCGGCAGCGTTGCCCGTCCCACTCGTACTGCACGGATCCTCAGGAGTGCCCGACGAGACGCTCGCCGCGGCAGTGCGGGCAGGCATGGTGAAGATCAATGTCGGCACCGCCCTCAATATCGCCTTCACGGGGGCGGTTCGTCAGACACTGGGCCACGATGAGTCGATCGTCGATCCGCGCAAGTATCTTCTGCCGGGTCGAGAAGCCATGGCCGCCGAGGTAGCGCGCCTCCTGAGCATTATCGGGATGGCCGCACGGTGAGCGAGGACAACGCACCCGCATCGATCATCACGGTGACGGCCAATCCTGGCTTGGACCTGACGTACACGATGGGCGTGGATGGCGGAGAAGACGCCGACCTGCGCCGAGCGCAATCGTCGACCTTGGAGGCGAGTGGCAAAGGCATCAACGTCTCGCGCGCATTGACCGCGGTGGGCGTGCCGACGGTCGCGGTTCTCCCGGTTGGCGGGGCCACCGGACGGTGCCTGGTCGATCTTCTGGATGCGGACGGGGTGGCCTACCGGGCCGCAGCGCAGGGGGCCTGGACGCGGATCAATACCTCGGTACTAGCCGCCGACCAGAGTGTCAGCAAGGTCAACGGTTCCGGCGGCGTCCTTGAAGAGCATGAGCAGGAGCGCCTTCTATCGGAAGTCGACCAGGCCCTGAGTGACACTGGTGCCACTGGCCGGCGGTCGTGGCTGGTGGTGTGCGGCTCTCTTCCACCAGGTGCCACGTCAGAGCTGGTGCGCGAGCTCGTACGCTTGGCGCGCCGCCACGAATTCAGTTGTGCGGTGGACCTTTCCGGAGACGCACTACGTGTGGCGCTGCAGGAGGGTGTGGACTTGGCCGCTCCGAACCAAGCCGAACTTGGCGCGGTGAGTTCCGCGGTGGCGGCCTCGGCAACGCCGACTGAGCTAGCCGACGCCGCGCACGCGCTCGCTGTGGATCACGGCACCCGGCTCCTGGTCACCCTCGGGGCCGATGGGGCGCTGTATGCCGACGGCGAGCGGGTGCTGTTCGGCAGCGCTCCCGCGCTCCAGCCCATCAACACAGCCGGCGCTGGCGATGCACTGCTGGCCGGCTGGTTCGCTGATGGCGGCGCGACGGAGGAACGACTCGCTCGAGCGGTGCGATGGGGCAGGTCTGCCTGCCTCTCGCCGACCACGGTCGACGAGCGACCCGGCCTCCGCGACGATGCCGAGGTGCGAGTCCTCACAGTCGGCCCCACTCCACGACAGAAGGTGAACCCATGAAGGCGGCTGTTGTCACCACACCGGGGAATATCTCGATTGAGTCGATTCCGGACCCAACTCCAGGGTCGGGTGAAGTTGTCGTCGAGGTTGCCGCGTGCGGAGTGTGCGGCACTGATCTGCACATCTTCGACGGTGAGTTCGCGCCACGCTTCCCGATCGTGCCCGGGCACGAGTTCGCCGGAGTGGTGGTAGCTCTCGGCGCCGACGTCTCGTTCATCACGGAGGGAGATCGTGTCGCGGTCGATCCGTCATTGCCGTGCCATGCTTGCCGCTACTGTCGGCAAGGGCGAAGCAATCTCTGCGACAACTGGGCAGCGATCGGTGTGACCGCTGATGGCGGCGCCGCACAGTATGCCGTTGCGCCACAAGGGAATTGCGTGCGCATTCCCGAGGCGGCACGTCTGGAGGACTTCGCCCTGGTGGAGCCGTTGGCCTGCGCGATCAGCGGCATGGACGCACTCCCACGCCGACCCTCTGAGCACTACCTGATCTATGGGGCGGGCACGATGGGTGTTCTGATCGCTGGCATGGCGCGTACCTCGGGAGCGGCTTCCGTCACCGTGGTCGAGCCGCGCGCTGAGCGCCGGCTCGGCGTGGAGTCCCTGACCGGTGCAGATCTAGCCGTGGCGTCGTCGGATGAGGCTGATCGTCGCGATTGGGACACGGTCATTGATTGCACCGGAGTTGCGGCGGCCATCGAGGACGGGCTGTCTCGGGTCGCCAAGGGCGGCACGTACTTGCAATTTGGCGTGCCGCACACCGGAACTCGCGTCGAGATTGATCCTCATCGCGTCTATCAGCATGAGATCACCATTGCCGGATCGATGTCGGTGCGGAACAGTTTTGAGCGTGCTGTCGACCTACTCAGTCATGGCGCCCTTGATCCCCGCCGCATCATCACCGCAGAGTTTGCCCTCGAGGAATACCGCAGTGCCCTCGAGGCGGTGCGCTCCGGTCAAGGTCTGAAAACCCAGGTCATCGCCACCGGCACGCCCCCACGCAGCATCGACTAGAGCAGCATCCACGAGAGAAGAGGGACATCCATGGCTGACATTCGGCGGATTGTGGTCGATCGCCACGGCGAGGTAGTGACCGAGCAGGCGACCATGCCCGAACCCGGCCCACAGGAGGTACGGGTCCGTACGGTGCTCGTGGGAGTCTGCGGGTCGGACACCCACGCTCAGCACGGACGCCACCCACATGTCCCGCTGCCCTATGCGCCCGGGCATGAGGTCCTGGGCATCGTGGACGCGGTGGGGGAGCAGGTCACCGACTTTTCTCCCGGGCAGCGCGTGACGGTCGAGCCGACACTGCCCTGCTGGGATTGCAAGCAGTGCCGGGGCGGGGATGAGAATCTCTGCGAGAACCTCAAGTTCTTCGGCTGCGGCCACGAGCAGGGTGGAATGGCGCAACTGTTCACCATTGCGGCTAGGCGCTTGCACCACGTCCCGGACGAGCTCGACGATCACACCGCAGCGCTGATCGAACCACTGTCGACGCCAGTCCATGCCGTCCGAATCGCCGGACCGTTGGAGGGGCGCAGCGTGGCGATCATCGGTGGCGGAACCATCGGCCTCCTCACGCTCGCGGCCGCACGTGCAGCGGGCGCGCGGCGGGTTGTGCTGACCGACCCACTTGCAGCCAAGCGCGCGCTCGCAGCGGAACTGGGAGCGGACGCAGTCGTCGACGCGGCGGCGCCACACGCGACCGCCCAGATACGTGCGGCTCTCGGCGAAAGCGCGGATGTGGTGTTCGACTGCGTGGCGATCACCCCCACGGTGGCCCAGGGCGTGGAGTTGGCCCGTAAGGGCGGAACCGTCGCGATCGTGGGCGTACCCACCGACGACCTCGTCGTGCCGTTGCCAATCGTCCAGGATGAGCAGATTCGCCTGCAGGGAAGCGCGACGTATGTCGCGCAAGACGTCCGCGCTGCAATCGAACTGCTGCAGTCAGGGGCGGTCCCCGCCGACCGCATAGTCACCTCCGAACGCCCGGAAGCGGAGGCAGCGCAGGCTTTTCGGGACGCGATAAGTGGCGAGCAGATCAAAGTCGTCATTCGGTGGTGACCGATCACCACGGCGGCGATCTCCGGTCGGCGGCTCAGCGCAGATCCGGGATCGTGCGCATGCTGCGCTCGGCCGGACAGGTACGTGCCGTCGATCTCGCCAACGACCTCGGTGTGACGCACGAGACCGTACGCAAAGATCTGGTGATGCTTGAGTCGCGGGGCCTGCTCCGTCGAGTACACGGTGGTGCTCTTCCGGTGGAGTCCCTGTCCTATGAGCCGGACGTGAGCGAGCGGACAGTCCAATCTGAGGAGAAGCGTCGGATCGCTGAAGCCGCGGCAGCTTTGGTGCCCGACCAGGGCGCGGTGCTCCTCGATGCCGGTTCGACCGTTGCGGCGCTCGCGGACGCTTTTCCGCAGACCGCGCAGGTCACGGTCGTCACCAATGCCCTGCCTATCGCGTTATCCCTTCTTGGGTTTCCGTTGGTATCAGTGCACACAGTGGGTGGACGGGTACGCCCCACCACGATGGCGGAGGTCGATCATTGGGCGCTTCGAGCCCTTGCCGAGGTGCGCGTCGACGTTGCCTTCCTCGGGACGAATGCGTGTTCGGTGAAGCACGGACTGTCGACGCCGGACGATTCTGAGGCGGCAGTGAAACGAGCCATGATCGCGGCCGCCGAGCGCCGAGTGTTACTCGCCGACCACACGAAGTTCACCCGGTCATCGGTGTTCACCTATGCCGACCTTTCGGATATCGATGTGCTCGTCACGGACGAGGGCCTGCCCACTGATGTCCGGCGGGACATCGGTCAATGCGGCGTCGAAGTCGTGACGGCCTAGCGTCGCTGAGCCGCCGTGGCTTTAGGGTGTTTGCTGTACGGGCTCAGCCACATGAAGTGAAAGGTGACACCCATGGCGTATTGGTACAACCTCACGAACGGCCAAGTACAGAAGGACGGCGAGACCGACCCCAAGGCCGATTTGATGGGGCCGTACGACACCGAGGACGCAGCCCGCAACGCGTTGGCGACGGCAAAGCAGAAGACTGAAGCGTGGGATGCCGAAGACCGCGAGTGGAATGAAGGCACCTCCTCGACGTGACCATCTGAGGTGAGTCGCTAGCCTGTCGCGGTGGCGGTTCCTGAGACGTTCGACTTCCGACGACTCGCCATTCCCGCCTATGCACCCAGTTTGTTCTTTGGCCTGGGCGAGGGTGCGATCCTGCCGGTCATGCCGTTGGTCGCGCGCGACCTCGGAGCGAGCCTGTCGGTAGCGGCTGGCCTGGTCACCCTGATCCAAGTCGGATCGCTGCTGTTCAACGTGCCTGCGGCCTTCTTGTCGAGCCGGTTTGGCGAACGAAAAGCCATCGTCGGCGCCGCGCTGTGCGGGGTTCTTGCTGCGGTGATCTCGGCCTTCGCGCCCGGCCTCGTGGTGTTTGCAGTCGGTGCGCTCCTCCTCGGTGCCGCTCAGTCAGTCTTCTTTCTTGCCCGGCAGACCTATCTGACGGATGCGGTACCGATCGCCTTCCGTGCGCGTGCGTTATCCACGCTGGGCGGCATCATGCGGATCGGGTTCTTTGGCGGTCCGTTCATCGGTGCCGCAGCCATTCACTTTGTGGACCTGCGGGGTGCGTACGCCGTCTGCGTGGTCGCGCTGGTCGTTGCTGGTCTGTGCGCGATGGCGATGCCAGATCTTGTGTCTGAAGCGCGCGCGGGCCACCACGAATCGGTATCAGCCTGGACTATCTTGCGCGATCACCGCCGAGTCTTTCTGACCGTGGGCATGGGCATCGTGCTGGTCGCGGTCGTGCGCTCCGCGCGGCAGGTCGTCATCCCACTGTGGGCCGACGAGATCGGGATGACGGCGGCGGCCGCCTCCCTGGCGTACGGCGTGAGTAACGCCGTGGACATGCTCGTCTTCTATCCAGCGGGCAAGGTGATGGACGTGTGGGGTCGCCGATGGGTCACTGTCCCGTCCATGACGCTGATGGGCCTGGCCTTGTTGGCGATTCCGTTGACCTCGGCCCCGCTCGCCTTCACGGCGGTCGCGTGTGTTCTGGGTTTCGCCAACGGCATCGGATCCGGCATGGTCATGACCCTTGGAGCTGACCTTTCGCCGGCCCGTGGCCGAATTCAATTCCTCGGAATCTGGCGGGTGCTGTCCGACTTGGGTGCCGTTGGCGGTCCCGCGACCGTGGCGATGCTGACTGCGGTGTGGACGCTCGGAGTCGGGGTCGCTGCCTGCGGCGGGGTCGGTCTGGCTGCGGCCTTGGTGCTGTGGCGAGCCGCGCCCCGCTCCACGCAAAGTTAAAGAAACCTTAAATTCTTCTGAGATCAGAGTGAACGCGGTTCTCCCATGGGTCAAACTTCAAACGGCTCGCGCCCCGTAGGGCTGTGAGTGTCCTCTCTCACGAAGGAGATCCCAGTGACGCGACGATTTCTTGCGCTGGTGACTGCGAGTAGTGCCGTGACGGCACTGTCGGTAGCCACCATTGCCGGATCGGCTGGCGCGGTTCCCGACTCCGACGGCTCGGCAAGTCCGCCGCAGGCCAACGGACAGCACGTCAAGAAGCACGACTACCCGGACCCGTTGCAGGACAAGCAGCGTCTTGTCCGTCAGACAGCAGTCGATAACTACGTTAAGGGCAAGATCAAGCCCAAGACCATCGGCGGCGTACGCGTGCTAGAGGTCGATGACGGCAAGCAGACGTCTGCTCAGCGAGCAGCACATGGTGGTGCCAAGCACAACGGCGCGAAGAAGCGTTATGTCCAGTACGAGCCCACCGAGACCTCGAACATCTTCACGGTGCTCGCCGAGTTTGGGACCAAGGCACGAGCCGCCGAAGGCGGAACCCCCGGCCCGGTGCACAACAAGATCGCGAAGCCGGACAAGAAGATCGACGGTACGGCGACGGACGACAACGAGAAGTACTGGAAGAAGAACTTCAACCGCAAGCACTACAAGAACCTGATGTTCAGCGACACCGATGAGTCGATGCGCACCTTCTACAAAGCGCAGTCACTGGGGCGCCACCACATCCAAGGCGACGTGAGCGACTGGGTCACGGTGCCCTACAACGGTGCGCGTTACGGCTCCAACAAGGGTGGGGAGCCGGAGGAACAGGAGCGTTACTGGGCATTCGTCGGCGATAGCTTGACGGCCTGGCACAAGGCGCAGGTCAAGGCTGGCAAGTCCAAGGCCGAGATCAAGAAATACCTCAAGCAGTTCGACGTCTGGGACCGTTACGACTACGACGAGGACGGCAACTTCAACGAGCCCGACGGATACATCGACCACTTCCAGGCCATTCACTCCGGTGAAGGTGAAGAAGCAGGCGGCGGCACGCTAGGCGACGACGCGATCTGGTCCCACCGCTGGTCGGTCGGTACGGGAGGCGGCGAGATTGGGCCCGGAGCCAACAAGGCTGGCGGCGTTCAGATTGGCGACACCGGGATGTGGGTCCGCGACTACACCACCGAGCCAGAGAATGGCGGGCTCGGCGTCTTCGCGCACGAGTACGCCCACGACCTCGGCCTGCCGGACCTGTATGACACCTCCGGCGCCGGAGTGAGCAACAGCACGGGCTACTGGACACTGATGAGTTCCGGCTCGTGGCTCGGACACGGCAAGGGCACCACGGGAACGACACCGGGTTATATGGGCGCCTGGGAGAAGTTGCAGCTCGGCTGGTCGGACGTGAAGACGTTGCAGTACGGCCACTCGGGCAAGGTCGATCTTGGTCCAGCAGACATGGACGACGCGAAGAAGCCACAGGCAGTGGCTGTCTCCCTGCCAGACAAGTCGGTCACCACTGACTACAACACGCCGAAGTCAGGTGAGTACGAGTGGTGGACCGGGCGAAGCGACAATCGCAACGCCAAACTCACCCGCTCGATCGACTTGACTGGCAAGAAGGCCGCAAGCGTGAGTTCGGCCGTGTGGTACGACATCGAAGCCGACTATGACTTCCTCTACGGCCAGGTCTCTACCGACGGTGGAAAGACCTGGACCACGATCGGTGAGCCGGTGACCGGAGCGAAGAAGGAATGGAGCGAGGTGTCCTTTGACCTGTCGGCCTATGCCGGCAAGAAGATTGACTTCCGGTTCCTCTACCAGACCGACAGCGGACTCAACGAGGCTGGCGCGTTCCTGGACGACATTACGGTGACCATCGACGGCGCGAAGGCCACCGATGACGTGGAGTCCGAGGCTTCCGACTGGACCTCGTCTGGCTTCATTCGGATGACGGGCTCGCACACCGAGGTGCTCACGCACTACTACTTGGCCGAGCACCGGCGCTACAGCGGATATGACACCACCTTGCAGACGGGTCCGTATTCCCGCGGTTACGCCAGCACTCGTCCGGACGTGGTCGAGCACTACCCCTACCAGGACGGTCTGCTGATCTGGTACGTCAACAACGCCTACAAGGACAACAACGTCGCAAAGCACCCTGGCGGTGGTCAGGTCATTCCCGTTGATGCCAACCCGAAGCCGATGAAGTGGCCAGATGGGGCCGACACATCGACGACGCTGCAGTCCTACGACAGCACGTTCGGCACGACGAAGACCGATGCCTTCACGTTGCACAAGAACGGGCTCGCGGCGAACATCAAGTCCAAGCCCGGAGTCAAGGTCTTCGATGACACCAACCCGAATGCGTACTGGTATGAGTCAAACCAGTACCACTCGACCAAGGTGGCCGGCACCGGGACCAAGATCCTGGTGAAGGGCCAGACCAAGGACGGCACGACCGTGTCGGTGCAGTTCCCCAAGGTTGGGGAGATGCGTAAGCGGTAGGAAGACCGCTCCGATCACGTGAGCATGTAGGGCAGCCCCGGACCGACTGGTCCGGGGCTGCTGTGCTCCTGGCCGATGATGCGGCAGGATTCACCTATGGATCGTCAACAGGAGTTTGTCCTGCGCACTATCGAAGAACGAGACATTCGCTTCGTGCGCATCTGGTTCACCGATGTGCTCGGCACGTTGAAGTCGGTAGCCATCGCCCCCGCCGAGCTCGAGGGTGCCTTTGCGGAGGGCATCGGCTTCGACGGGTCCTCCATCGAGGGTTTTGCTCGGGTCTTTGAAGCCGACATGTTGCTTCTTCCGGACGCCTCGACCTTCCAGGTTTTGCCCTGGCGGGGCGAAAGTCCCAGCACCGCACGGATGTTCGCCGATATCCGGATGCCTGACGGGACCCCGAGCCCCGCCGATCCGCGGACCGTCCTCGGCCGAGCGATGAACACCGCGAGCGAGCAGGGGTTCACCTTCTACACCCACCCCGAGATCGAGTTCTACCTGTTCAAGCCAGACGTAGAACCCGGGCAGCCCCCTGTGCCGGTCGACCAAGCCGGCTTCTTCGACCACGTGCCGTATGGGACGGCGCACGACTTTCGGCGGGCCGCGATTACCCGTCTGGAGCAGATGGGAATCTCAGTCGAGTTCAGCCATCACGAGGGCGGGCCTGGGCAGAACGAAATCGACCTGCGCTATGCCGATGCCTTGTCGACTGCGGACAACATCATGACTTTCCGCGCGATCGTCAAGGAGACCGCGCTCGAACGCGGTGTTTTCGCATCCTTCATGCCGAAACCTCTACTCGGGCAACCAGGCTCGGCGATGCATACCCACCTGTCGCTGTTTGATGGAGACTCCAACGCCTTTTATGAGGCAGGCGCGCCGTACCAGTTGTCCAAGACCGGGCGGCAGTTCATCGCTGGCCTCCTGGTGCACGCCGGAGAGATCTGCGCGGTCACCAATCAATGGGTCAACTCCTACAAGCGGATCTGGAGCGGTGGGGAGGCGCCGGCCCACGTTTGTTGGGGGCACAACAACCGCAGCGCCATGGTGCGAGTGCCGATGCACAAGCCAGGCAAAGAACAGAGCGTGCGTGCCGAGGTGCGGTCTATTGACTCGGCGGCCAACCCCTACCTCGCCTACTCCGTGCTCCTTGCCGCCGGCCTCAAAGGAATCGCCGAAGGCTATGAACTTCCGCCCGAGGCCGAGGACGACGTGTGGGGCCTGACCGACCGCGAACGGCGAGCCATGGGCATCAAACCGTTGCCGGGCTCGCTCGATGCCGCATTGACCGAGATGGAGGAGTCCGAGCTCGTGGCCGAAACTCTCGGCGAGCATGTCTTCGACTTCTTCCTGCGCAACAAGCAGGCCGAGTGGGCGTCCTACCGCGAGCAGGTCACCCAGTTCGAGCTCGATCAGTACCTCAAGCAGTTGTGAGCGCGCCGGGGTGAGTACTCGCCGCGCAGGAGAAGGCCCCGCCAGCACGCTCGCGCGAGCCGGTCTGGTCGATACCGAGCGGGCGCTTGGTCTGCTCGACGAACTCCAGGTCGGTGGTGTTGCGGACGGTAGCCAAGACGGCCTTGTCGAGGCACTCGGTCGAGTGGCAGACCCGGACGAGGCGCTCCTTGGCCTGGTGCGGTTGCGCGAGGTCATGTCGACGTCCGAGCAGGCTGCGCTGGCCGACGTGTTGGAGCACAGTGGCCTCGAACGCGACCGACTTCTTCAGGTGCTCGGCGCCTCCAGCGCGTTGACCGATCACCTCGTCCGACATCCTGAGCACTGGCACGATGCTTGCCACGCCGAACTCGCCGACGCACCTGCACTGACCCGGATGGTGCAGGACGACATCGACGCCCGGCCACCAGACATGACGCGGTACGACGCACTGCGGGTGGCCTACCGCCGCCAGATTGTGCGCATTGCCGCGGTCGACCTGACGTCCGACGCGCGGGAAGTTCTCCCGGAGATTGCCGCGGCCCTGGCCGACTTGGCGGCAGCCGCACTCGAGGCCGCGCTGCACGTGGCCCGGGACGAGGTACAGAACGCCGATTCGTGTCGGCTCTCGGTCATCGGTATGGGTAAGTGCGGGGGGCGCGAACTCAACTATGTCTCCGATGTCGATGTGATCTTCGTGGCCGAACCCGCAGAGGGCGTCGAAGAAGACGATGCGCTCACCGTCGCCACCGCGCTCGCGACCTCCATGATGCGGGCCTGTTCGGCCTCGACCGGGGAAGGAACCCTGTGGCCGGTAGACGCTGCGCTTCGCCCCGAAGGTAAGCAGGGGCCGTTGGTGCGGACGATTGCCAGTCACCGTGCGTACTACGAACGGTGGGCCAAGACCTGGGAGTTTCAGGCGCTTCTCAAAGCCCGGCATGTGGCGGGCGACTCCGGCGTGGGCGAGGCATACCTGGAGGCGGTGCTGCCCTTCGTGTGGCAGGCGTCCAAGCGCGACAACTTCGTCGGTGATGTGCAGAGCATGCGCCGCAGGGTCGAGCAACACGTGCCTGCAGCCGAGGCGCCTCGACAGCTCAAATTGGGTCCAGGTGGTTTGCGTGACATCGAGTTCAGCGTGCAACTTCTGCAGTTGGTGCACGGGCGGACGGATGACCTGATCCGATTCCGCGGAACACTGACCGGGCTGGAAGCGCTCTCCACCCGCGGGTACGTCGGCCGCACGGACGCGCATCACCTCGACGATGCGTACCGTCTCCTGCGGGTTCTGGAGCACCGCATCCAATTGCACCGGATGCGGCGCACCCACCTGGTGCCCACCGCCGAAGCGGACCTGCGCCGGCTCGGCCGGTCGGTCGGTCTGCGGTCAGAATCAGCGAAGGCCGTCACGAAGTTGTGGCGGGATCAGGCTCGCGAAGTGCGCCGTATGCATGAGCGCCTGTTCTATCGCCCCCTCCTATCAGCGGTCGCAAGGCTTGATGACGACGCGGCCCGTCTTTCGATGGCAGATGCGCGAGAACGATTGGCCGCATTGGGTTTTCAGGACCCAGCTGGAGCCCTTCGCCACGTCCAGGCACTCACGACCGGCGTGAGTCGTCGGGCCGTGATGCAACGCACCCTTCTTCCGGTGATGCTGCAGTGGTTTGCCGAAGAAGCTGACCCCGACGCCGGGCTGCTGTCTTTCCGGAAGATCAGTGAAGACCTTGGCTCTAGTCCGTGGTTCCTTATGCACTTGCGCGAGGGGAGCGCTGCAGAGCAACTCGCCAGAGTCCTGGCGCGCAGCCGCTATGCCGGCGCCATGCTCGAGCGGTCGCCGTCATCGGTGGGCCTGCTGGGTTCGGGCGAGCCGCTCGAGCCGCGAGCTCGAGACGTCATCACCGAGCAGATGCGCCGGGCGGCCGCCCGACACGATGATGCCGAAGCCTCAGCTCATGCCGTGCGTAGCGTTCGCCGCACCGAACTGGTGCGCGTCTCCGTGGCCGACCTGCTCGGCGCCGTGGATCTGGAGCGAGTAGAGGACGCGCTCACCGATATCGCCCGAGCGACATTGCAGTCGTTGTTCGACATTGCTATCGCCGGAGTGACGGGTGGGAATGAGCCGCTGTGTCGGCTCGCAGTGATCGGTATGGGTCGATTCGGCGGCCGCGAGATGGGCTACAGCAGCGACGCTGACGTCATGTTCGTCTACGAGCCTCTTCCCAGTACTGACGAGACCGCGGCCGGAAAACAGGCGCTGGCGGTCGTGACTGAACTGACTCGCCTGGCGACCCTCGGCGGACCGGACCCCGCATTTGAGATGGACGCCGATCTGCGCCCGGAAGGCAGATCCGGGCCGCTCATCCGCAGCCTGGACTCGTATGCCGCCTATTACGAACGATGGAGCGAGGGCTGGGAAGCGCAAGCGTTGCTGCGCGCCAAACCGGTGGCGGGAGACGCAGAGCTGGGGGAGAAATTCTCGGCGCTGATTGACCCGCTGCGCTGGCCCGCAGACGGAATTTCAAGCTCGGCCGTGCGTCAGATTCGTACCCTCAAGGCACGGATGGAAGCCGAGCGCATTCCGCGCGGCGGAGATCGCAAGACGCACTTCAAACTTGGCCATGGCGGACTCTCGGACGTCGAGTGGACAGTGCAATTGCTGCAGTTGCAGCATGCGTGCGCGGTTCCAGCGCTGCGGCACACCGGAACCCTGACGCCCTTGCGGGCGGCGGCCGCTGCCGGTCTCCTGGATCCCGAAGAGGCCGATGCGTTGCTGGACGCATGGACGTTTGCCACGCGGGTTCGCAATGCCGCGGTGCTGTGGCGCGGGCGTGCCGTTGATGCGCTGCCCAGCGATGTGCGCGATGGTGACGGCATTGGCAGGATTCTGGGATACCCGCCCGCGTCCGGGCCCCAGGTGCACGATGACTACCGCAGGTCCGCCCGGCATGCGCGCGCCGTGGTGGACCGGGTGTTTTACGGGATGTAGCCGAGTCTCTCTAGACTGGGCCCGTGCTACGCCTTACTGACTTGCGTGGAGATGCGCTGACGTCCTTGGACGCCCGCGGTCTGCGCGACACCTTGCCCCGTGCCGCATTCGACGTCGAGGCGGCCCTGGAGGTCGTAGGCCCAATCTGCGAGGCAGTGGAGCATGGTGGCGCCGATGAGATCCGGGATCTCTCGGAGCGTTTCGACGGCGTCCGCCCCGAGGCGCTGCGGGTGCCACGCGAGGTTTTGACCCGTGCGCTCGCCGAGTTGTCCCCAGATATTCGGGCAGCGCTCACCGAGTCGGTGTCTCGCGCCCGCACCGTCCACGCCGATCAGCGCCGATCGGACGTCACCACTGAGGTTGCGCCCGGTGGCACGGTCACCGAGCGCTGGGTCCCCGTTGATCGCGTCGGTCTTTACGTGCCGGGGGGCTTGGCACCCTTGCTGTCCTCGGTCGTCATGAATTGTGTCCCGGCGCAGGCGGCGGGTGTGCCGTCATTGGCCGTGGCGAGTCCTCCTCAGCGCACCAATACGGGGCCTTATGTCGGCTATCCCGACCCGGGCGTACTCGCAGCCTGTGAACTACTCGGCGTCGATGAGGTCTACGCGGTGGGCGGGGCCCAGGCCATCGCCATGTTTGCCTACGGCGCTCGGGAAGCCGATGGCACGACTGTCTGCGAACCCGTCAACCTGGTCACCGGGCCAGGCAACATTTACGTGGTGGCTGCCAAGCGTCTCCTCAAAGGGCTGATTGGCATCGACTCAGAGGCCGGGCCGACGGAGATCGCGATCCTGGCCGATGACACGGCCAATCCCGAGCACCTCGCTGCCGATCTGATCAGTCAGGCCGAGCACGACAAACTCGCAGCAGCGGTCCTGGTGACGGATAGCCCGGCCCTTGCTGATGCGGTCGATAGCGCGGTCCAACGGCAGGTCGAGCACACCAAACACCGTGAGCGCATTGAGATTTCGCTGGTCGGGGAACAATCCGGGACGGTCCTGGTCGATGATGTCGAGGCCGGCCTTCGGGTGGTGAATTCCTACGCTGCTGAACACCTGGAGATTCAAACTCGTGATGCGGCCGCGGTCGCCGGGCGGGTCCGCAATGCGGGTGCGATCTTTGTCGGTCCGTTCGCGCCCGTCAGCCTGGGCGATTATTGCGCCGGGTCCAACCACGTGCTGCCCACCGGTGGCTGTGCATGCCACAGTTCTGGGTTGTCCGTGCAGTCGTTCCTGCGCGGAATCCACGTCGTGGACTACACCCGCGAGGCCCTGCACGAGGTCGCCCGCTCGGTGGTGACTCTTGCCGAGGCTGAGGACCTGCCCGGTCACGGGCAGGCTGTGACCGCACGCTTTCCCGATGAGTGAGGTTGGCGCGCTGTTGCGCGAAGACCTGCGTGGGCGGACGGCGTACGGCGCGCCGCAACTCCAGGTGCCCGTTGCGCTCAACACCAACGAAAGTTCCTATGCCGTCCCGCAGTCTGTCGTCGACGCCATCGTGGCCGAGGTCAGCGCTGTTGCGCCGAGCCTGAATCGCTACCCCGACCGTGAGTTCACCATGCTGCGAGAGCAGTTGGCGGGCTACCTCACGCGTACCACCGGTGTGGAGTTCGACATTGACCAGGTGTGGGCAGGCAACGGAAGTAACGAGGTGCTGTCTCACCTGGTTCAAACATTTGGGGGTCCAGGGCGTACCGCGTTGGGCTTCACCCCTTCGTACTCGATGCATCCGATCATTGCGCAGGGTGCGGGCATGGCCTGGGTCGATGGCCTGCGCCGTGGTGCGCTCGAGTCGGGTGCCTTTGATATCGACCTCGATGAGGCCGTCCGGCAGGCCCACGAGCACGACCCGTCCTTGGTCTTCCTGTGCTCGCCGAACAACCCCACGGGCACGGCGCTGCCGCTTGAGATCGTGACCGCGGTGTACGACGCGGCACCGAACGCGGTGGTGGTGGTCGATGAGGCCTATGCCGAGTTCGCGCGCCCGGGTACTCCGAGCGCAGTCACGTTGCTGCAGGGACGTGAACGGCTAGTCGTCACCAGAACCATGAGCAAAGCCTTCGCCTTCGCGGGAGTCCGACTGGGCTACCTCGCCGCGGCGGGTGATCTGACCGAACTGCTTCGACTGGTGCGCTTGCCCTACCACCTCTCCAGCGTGACCCAGGCGGTGGCACGGGCTGCGCTCTCCCACGCCGACACCATGCTGGAGATGGTCGAGGCCATCAAGACCGAGCGTGATCGCATGGTTGAGCAGACCCGATCCCTGGGGTTTATGCCGGTCGCTAGCGACGCAAATTTCGTCCTGATCGGTGGATTCGCCGATGCACAGCAGACCTGGCAGGCTCTCCTCGACCAGGGAGTATTGGTCCGCGATGTCGGAATTCCCCATCACCTTCGCATCACGGCTGGAACACCCGCTGAAACCGATGAGGTGCTCGCGGCGCTTGCTGACCTCGCGCCCGGTCACCGACAGCAAGCGTCCGAGGAGACACCATGACCCGCACCGCGATGCTTTCCCGCAGCACCTCGGAGAGCTCGGTTGACCTCACCCTCAACCTCGATGGCACGGGGACCTATGACATCAGCACGGGCGTCCGCTTCTACGACCACATGCTTGAGAGTTTCAGCAAGCACAGCCTGATTGACCTCCAGGTCAAGGCTGAAGGTGACGTTGAGGTCGATGGTCATCACACCGTTGAAGACACCGCCATCGTGCTGGGGCAGGCCATTCGTGAGGCACTTGGTGACAAGTCGGGCATCAGCCGGTTCGGCGACGCGATGGTGCCGCTGGATGAGGCGTTGGCCCAAGCGGTGGTCGATGTCGCCGGGCGCCCGTTCGTCGCGCACTCCGGGGAACCCGACGCCCAGGCATACGCCATCATCGGCGGTACCTATTCCGGGTCGATGACTCAGCATGTCTTCCAGACCCTCGCCTACAACGCTGGCCTTGCGCTGCATGTCCGGCTGATCTCCGGGCGGGATCCTCACCACATCGTCGAATGCCAGTTCAAGGCGGTGGCGCGAGCGCTGCGCGCGGCCATCGCTCCCGACCCGCGGGTGGTCGGCGTGCCCAGCGCGAAAGGCGCTCTGTAGGGCCGTGCCGAAACCGTCCGCTGCCGCCACCCTTCCGGGCCTGCTGCTGTCTCGCGCAGCGCCCAGCAAGGTGAGTTCATGGCTGGGGCGGGGCACGGTGCCGGGTTATGTCGTTCCTTTGGGTGGTTGGACCGCCGTTGTTCCCGCAGGCCAGTCCCTCGCCGCGGCTCCCTACGACGAGGCGATTCCGGTGCTGAGCGCACGGCCGGTGCCAGGTCCATTGCGTCCCATGATCGCCTTTGCGGTGATGGATCAGCCGGAGAAGGCCGTCGTGGTCGTGCGACCCAAGGCGGGGCCAAAGTCGGACCGGTGGCTTGCTTGGGCGCCGGATCAAGGAGCCATGGAACTTCCCGGTTACGCCTCGGCGAATGTGCGCGACCTACTCGCTGCTGCGGGTCTCGATGAGTCTGAGCGAGGGTCGGTCCTGGCCCTGCTGGGGCGACGGGAAGGGACCTGCCGCCAGACCCTCATTGACGTGGTGACGGCACTAGGGCTTCCGGGCGCAGAGTTTTTGGGCGGAGCAGGTGCCGCGACGAAGGAGGATGCAGTCTTGGTAACCCCAGAGCGTCGTCGAGTGGATCGATTCGATCGGGACATCCAGGAGGCTCGCGAGATCAATCGTGACCTCGGTCGGGAGCCGCGCCCGTGAACCGGCGGGTTGTGGTCCTGGACTACGGCAGCGGCAACGTGCGCTCTGCCGTACGCATGCTGGAGCGTGTCGGTGCCGATGTCACTCTGACAGCACAACCAGACGCAGTGGCCCGGGCCGATGGGCTCTATGTCCCCGGTGTCGGAAACTTCCACGCCTGCATGAACGGTTTGCGGGCCGTCGATGGACCGCGCCTGATCCGTGACCGGATCGGTGTGGGGGCGCCGGTGCTCGGGGTCTGCGTCGGTATGCAGGTCCTGTTCGAAGGTTCCGCCGAGGAGACTGAGGGTGCGCCTCAGCCGGGCTTGGGTGTGTGGTCGGGGGAGATCCATCGACTCCGCGCCCAGGTGGTGCCGCATATGGGCTGGTCCCAGGTGGAGCCTGCGCCGGGCAGTGACCTGTTCGACGGACTCGACCAGGAGCGCTTCTACTTCGTGCATTCATTCGCCGCTGATGAGGCGCCGACCCGGTCGGGTGGTCGGCCAATGGCCACGTGGAGCAGGCATGGGGACACGTTCCTTGCAGCTGTCGAAGACGGTGCGCTCGCTGCGACCCAGTTCCACCCGGAGAAGTCCGGTGATGCAGGCGCCGAATTGCTGACCCGCTGGCTCCGCCAGTTGTGATCGACCAAGGAGATATTTCATGACTGAGGCACGCCTCGAACTGCTTCCTGCTGTAGACGTCGCGGAGGGTCGTGCGGTTCAGCTCGTCCAGGGTGTTGCGGGTACGGGCGGAGAGTTCGGTGACCCCTGGGACGCCGCCCGAAACTGGCAAGAGCAGGGTGCCGAGTGGATCCATCTCGTCGATTTGGATGCCGCCTTCGGTCGGGGATCGAACCATGAACTGCTGGCGCAGATCGTGGGACGCCTTGATATCCAGGTCGAGCTCAGCGGCGGGATCCGTGATGACGCCACGCTGCGTTCTGCGCTCGCGACCGGGTGTCGGCGGGTCAACGTGGGCACCGCCGCCCTGGAAGATCCCGAATGGACGGCCGCCGCAATCGCCGAGCATGGCGATCGCGTAGCGGTCGGCCTCGACGTGCGAGGCGCCACCTTGGCCGCGCGTGGGTGGACACGTGATGGTGGCGACCTGTGGGAGACGCTTGAGCGGCTCGACCGCGAAGGATGTAGTCGTTACGTCGTCACTGACGTGGCCAAGGACGGAATGTTGCAAGGCCCTAACGTCGAGCTTCTGAAACAGGTGTGTGCCCAGACCGAGCGCCCCGTGGTGGCCTCGGGGGGTATCTCGACCCTTGAGGACCTTCGTGTGCTTCGCGAGCTCGTCCCCAATGGAGTTGAAGGTGCCATCGTGGGGTCGGCGCTCTATCGCCACGCGTTCACGCTGCCCGATGCACTTGAGGTGGCGGGCCGGCCGTGACCGAAGCCGATTCTGCTGGCCAGAGTTTCGGCGGTAGGGCCCTCACTAGCACCGGTTTCGACCGCGATACCGGCGAGGCTGACCCCGATCTTCGCGCTGCGCTCGTTGCCGGTGACGACGTTCGACTCATGGGGGCGATCGTGAATGCCAGGCTTCTGGTGCCGATTGTCGCGGCGGCCCAGGAAACCGACGACGCCGTCGGTCTCACGGTCGAGAAATCGACCGACATGGCGGCTGTGACCTTGCAGGCACCTGATGGTGAGCGAGCGCTACCGGTGTTCACCGGCACTGACAGTTTGGCTGCGTGGGATGCGGATGCTCGCCCGACTCCGGTGACGGCGGCTCGCGCGGCACAGGCTGCGGTGTCCGAGCAGTGCGATGTGATGGTGGTCGATGTCGCGGGCCCGAGGCAGGTGACCTTACGCCCGAGCATGGTGTGGGCACTGGCGCAGCAGCGCGAGTGGTTGCCCTCGGCGAGCGATCCGATCGTTCAGCGGGCGGTGCGGGCTGCGGTCACTCCGGACGAACGAGTCCTCGCTGCGTCCTGTGAGGCGGCAGACGACGTCGCGGCGGGCAGCCTGCGCGTCGTCCTCACTCTCCGGCACGGTCTCGACGCTGAACAGATACGCGAGATCGCCACCGCCGCGGGGGAGCGCCTTGCCACTGATGGCGAAGTGCGCGCACGCATCGACGCCGTGACGTTCAGCATCCTGTCTGGCCCCGCGGCGGGTGTGTGATTCCGAAGCCAACACCGATCAGGCGATCGTGTCCTCACCTGCCATGACAGGCGCCGCCGCATTACGCAGTGGCTGTCGTGCCGTCTCTGGGCCGAAGTATGCAGCCACGAAAGTAACGAGCGACAGAAACACGATGTAGAGCGCCACTGGCCACCAGTGATTGTCGAAGAGGATCAGTAGGCCACTGGCAACGAACGGTGCGGTGCCGCCGACCAGTACGACGCTGAATTCACGAGCGATTCCGACTCCCGCCATTCGGTGGCGAGCGTCGAACAGCTCCGTCAGATAGGCGCACTGCGCTCCCTGCATGCCGGCGACTCCGCACGAAACAGCGAGTGAAACTGCCAGGATGATGATGACGGTGTTGCCCGTCTGCATCAGTGCGAAGCAGGGGAACGCCCACGCAACTTGGAACAACGACGTCGCAAAGAGCACTGGTCGTCTGCCGAACCGATCGGCTAGTTTCGCCGATATCAACAGCGTCACGATTGCACAGGCCGAAGCGACCGAGATCGCTAGTGGACCAACGTACGCCGCGACGCCTACCGTCATCGCGAGGTAACTCAATGAGAAGCTGCTGAACAGGTTAGACGGTCCAGCCTCGCCAATACGGACGCCGAAGCCCACCAAGAGACCCCGACGCTCCGTAGCCAGGAGCTCCGAAATGGGTCGACCACTCGTTTTGGCCGTCTTCTCCAATGCCTCGAATTCGGGCGTTTCGGGTAGGTGCCTCCGGATGTATACGCCGACGAAGAGGAGAACGATGCTGACTAAGAATGGAATGCGCCATAAGCCGCCCTGGATCGCTTCATCGTCGGCAAGGCCGATCAAGGCGAAACTTCCAGTGGCAAACAAGAGGCCGCACCAGATTCCGACGAAGGGGATGGCCGACAGGTAGCCGCGGCGATTGTCAGCGGCCATTTCTGACATCAGCGTGGTCGCGCTGGACTGCTCAGCCCCGGCTCCGAATCCTTGGACCATACGTAGCACAACCAATAAGATCGGCGCGAGTATCCCGATGCTTTCATAGGTTGGAAGCAACCCAATCGCGGTCGAGGCGCCACCCATCAACAGCACTGTTGCCATAAGTACGCCACGCCGGCCGAACCTGTCTCCTCGCGACCCAAAATACAGACCACCTAGCGGGCGTACCAGGAAGCCGACCGCGTAGGTGGCAAATGCCGCCAGAACTCCCACCGCATCATTGAATTCAGGGAAGAACAGTTTGTTGAATACAAGGGCCGCCGCTGCGCTGTAGATTGCGAAATCATAGTATTCCACAGCGCTTCCGATAGCGCTCGCAAATGCAGCGCGACGAATCGTCTCGTCGCTCACTTTCGGGGCTGTATTGACCGCGCTCATGCTTGGCTCTCTCCATTGACTATGACATTTTCTAAGGGCTGTCCGCTGCGTAGGCGTTCGATGTTTACCGCAACGCATTCGATCCGTGCTGCGAACGTCTGGAGTGTTAGCCCAGACGTATGTGGAGTCATCACAACATTCGGCAGATCTGCGAAGGGCAGCGCCGACGGAGCGCCTTGGGATCCATCCGCTGGATAGGAATACCAGACATCGATAGCAGCTCCGCCAAGGCTGCCTGACCTCAAGGCCTCGAAGAGTGCCGCTTCGTCAACGACAGGTCCACGGCCCACATTGATAAGGACGCCTTGCGGCCCCAGAAGTTCCAGACGTCGTTGGCTAATGAGGCCGCGGCTCTCTGGCGTGAGCGGCGCGCTGACCACCAGCACGTCGGCAGCCTCACACACGTCATCGAGGGCATCGACTGGTGACCACTGCGGGTGCCCGGCGGCCCAGTTGGTAGCGGGGCGGGAGCGGGTCACCGCGTAGCCCTCCTGCACGCCAAGCGCCGCAAATGCCTGCCACGCGGCCTTGCCGATATTGCCGAAACCGACGAGGCCCACGCGTGCCGAGCGAAGGTCGCTGCGGTGCGGCAGCGCAGGGTGATATACGGGGGTTGACCAGGTGTCCTCTCGCAAGGCGCGATCTTGCGCGAGGAGGTCACGTCGCAGCAGCACAGCCATGGCGACGACATACTCCGCAATCGATTGTTCATGACAAAATGCGTTCGCGCACGTGGTTCCCTTCGGCAACGACTCAAGCGCGATGCCGTCAGTGCCCGCGCCGACGACCTGGACGAGTCGCAGGCGGTCAGAGGTCTCGGCCTCGGCCCGGCCAAATTGGGGGCCGATGAATACATCAACACCGGTCATCGACATCCCGTCGCTGTGCCATTCGAACTCGTCGTCAGGCAAACGGTCGCGCAGCAGTTGCTCGAAGGAGTGGAGGTTGGGGTCAGCCAAACGCACGCGCATGAGCGGGCCTCTCTAGTGATTGAAGCGTGGAAGGGACGTCAGCGCGCACACCTGTTGATAATCAGATGCGAGATCGAAGGCCATGCCAACGTCCAATTGATTGACGTGGTCGCGATGCAGTTGCTGCCACGGCGTCTGGCTCGGCGGGACCGCGTAGCCGCCTGCCGCCTCAAGTCGGGCGCGTCGTTCCTGGAGCTCTGCGGGATCTAGGTCGACGTTGACCGTGCCCTTGGCCAAGTCGACCCGGATTCGGTCACCGGTCTGCAAGAGCGCAAGGTTGCCACCTGCTGCCGCTTCGGGAGAGGCGTGCAGGATCGAGGGGGAGCCCGACGTGCCGGATTGCCTGCCATCGCCAATGCACGGCAATGACGAGAAACCCTGCTTCAGGAGATGCTTGGGTGGCTGCATGTTGACGACCTCGGCCGACCCGGGGTGACCGATCGGCCCGACGCCCCTCATGACCAGAATCGAGTTCTCGTCGATCTCGAGATCGACGTCGTCAATATGACTAGCGTAATCCTCGGGTCCCTCGAAAACCACCGCGCTACCCGTGAATGCGTCTGGGTCTTTCGGGTCTTCCAGGTAGCGGCTACGAAATTCTGCCGAGATGCCACTTGACTTCATGATCGCCGAGTTAAAAATGTTTCCGCTGAGGACTCTAAAGCCAGCGCTCGTGAGAAGTGGGTTATCGAAGGAGCGTATGACCTCGCGGTCGCGCGACGGTTTTACTCCCTTTCCGATGCCTTCACCCGAGATGGTCGGTGCCGAAGTGTGCAAGAGTCCAGCGTTCGCAAGCTCGGCCAAAACAGCGCGTACTCCGCCTGCGCGCCAGAATTCTTCGCCAAGGTACTCACCGGCGGGCTGCATATTCACGAGGAGCGGTATGTCGTGGCCTATTTGCTGCCAGTCACGCATTGACAGCTCTATGCCCATTAGGCTGGCGATTGCGTTTAAATGAACGATAGCGTTAGTGGAGCCACCGATCGCAGAACATACTCGTATCGCATTCTCGAATGCTGCGCGCGTCATGATTGTGCTTGGGCGTCGATCCTCAAGCACGGCGACCACCGCTGCGCGTCCGGTTTCATACGCCATCTCCGCGCGTGCTTGGTGAGGTCCGGGAATGGAAGCGCAATCCGGGAGGCTCATACCAAGGGCCTCAGCAAGGCAATTCATCGTCGACGCAGTGCCCATGGTGTTGCAATGTCCGGCTGATGGCGCACCCGAACTGACTATGCGCCAATAGCCTTCTTCGTCAATTTCTCCGCGCGCGAATTTCTCGCGCGCCTTGAAGAGGATCGTGCCCGAGCCCACGCGCTCACCGTCCAGCCAACCGTTGAGCATCGGGCCGCCGGAAAACACAATGGCAGGAAGATCGGTCGTCGCCGCAGCCATCAGCGCGGCCGGGGTGGTCTTGTCGCATCCGGTGGTGAACACCACGCCGTCTAAGGGGTACCCGTGCAGCACCTCGACTTGGCTCAGGTACGACAGGTTCCGATCCAGCGCAGCGGTTGGCCGCCGACAAGTCTCCTGAATCGGGTGTACGCCGAATTCCATCGGGATTCCCCCAGCATCGCGAATACCGGCGCGGAGGCGGTCGGCCAACTGCAGGTGGTGTCGATTGCATGGTGCCAGGTCAGACCCGGTTTGCGAGATGCCGATGATCGGGCGCCCGGACTGCAACTCTTCGCGACTCAAGCCGTAGTTCATGAACCGCTCCAGATAGAGCACGCTCAAACCTGGTTCGTCGGCGTTGTCGAACCAGTCCTGCGAGCGGAGGGTTTTCTGCTGCCCGCCTGAACGCCCGGTCATCTAACTCAGGCCTTCTGGGTGACGCAACGGTTTTCGAGGCGGCCTACGCCGTCGACTTCGACTACCACGGTGTCGCCGTCCTGCATCCAGACCGGTGGTGTGCGGAAGGCTCCAACCCCGCCTGGAGTTCCTGTGACAATGAGGTCACCTGGCTGAAGGGTGAACGCTCGCGAGCAGTAACTAATGATTTCCGCGACAGGGAAGTACATCAACGACGTGTGCGACTCCTGCATGACCTCGTCGTTGAGCAAACAGCGGATCGCCAGATTCTGCGGGTCCGGGACCTCGTCGGCGGTCACGATCGAGGGACCGCACGGCCCGAATGTCTCCAGCGACTTTCCCCGCGCCCACTGCAGGTCGGCGAACTGGATGTCACGTGCAGACACGTCGTTGAATACGGTGTAGCCAAGGATGTGATCAAGAGCCGTGTCGACCGACACGTTGCGCGCTGCAGATCCAATCACCACCCCAAGCTCTGCCTCCCAGTCGATATTTTTCGTGTACGTCGGATCCCAGACGATGTCCTGTAGGTGCGCCGCCTGTGATGATGTGTGCTTGAGGAAGATCTCTGGAGCCGCTGGCTTGTCGGCGTTTTCTTCTGCGGCGTGTTCGGCATAGTTGCGCCCGATGGCGATGACATTGGTGGGTTTCGGCACGCTGGCGAGCAGCTGCGCACCTTCGAGATTCGCGGGAGGGCCGCCGTAGGTCGCTGCGGAGGTTTGTAGTCGGCTTGTGGCATCCGGGCCCGCCTCGATCAGTCCGGCCAGCGTGCTCGGACCGCCGAGGTCTGAGGCAAAAACGTCACCGGACTTGGTGTGGACGACGAGTTGCTCCACGCCATCGCAAAGATAGGACGTGAGGATCATGGGGTGCTCCTGGATCTATGTCAGAAATATCAGAAATGTGCGGAGTTAGGCTGAGTCTGCGGTTCGACGAAATCCTGCAACCGACTCCTGGACGCCCTCGATGAGAGTCGTGAGCTCAGCTTCGGAAAGCAGATATTCGACCGATTGGTCGTCGACGTGTTCGACCGTCTCCGCTGTCGCTTCACCGCGGGAGATGAGGCCTTTGACGCCTACCGCGTTATCGATGGCTGAGATGACCTCATCGACAGTGTGCGAGCGAGCCCTGTTGTTGTGCACGAGGGCACCGTCGACCTCTGCTCGCGCCGAGGTGATGAAGTCCGCGGCGACATCCCCGGCATACCCGAGGGCGATAGTCCCGCCAAACTTGATGTCAAAAGACTGACCGGTTGCTGCGGCTCGCATGGCGAGGCTTGGATCCGCGGTGATGCCCTGATCGCGGCCCATTCCGTACACGATCGGCGGCCGCAGGCCCACCGAGCCAACACCTTGGTCAGCCCAAAAGGCGCGAGCCGTGAATTCGTTTGCCTGCTTGTAGGTTCCGTAGAAGCTCCGTGGGTCTAATGGTGAGTCGTCCGCCACAGTGCGGTCTGGGTAGTCCGCCGCTGGTCCAAATACCGCGACCGAGCTCGCATACGACAGTCCACGGACGTGTTGAGCGGCTTGTGCGCCGGCAAAGACGTTAACCGTGCCTAGAACGTTGACCTGCGCACCAAGGACCGGGTTGGCTCGGCAGAAGGGAAACTGAAGCCCGCCGAGGTGCACGATGTGGGTGATTTGACCGTCGGCGATGACGTCGGCCACGGCGGTTGGATCTGTCAGGTCACCCACGACACGGTTTACCGACTCTCGCTCGTCTGGATCCATCAGAAGCTGCCAGCGAGCATCGTCCTCGGACAGGTCGAAGGTCGTCACGGAGACCCCCTCACGCACTAGCTGAGCGACTACCCAGCTACCGATGCATCCCATCGCCCCGGTGACCAGGAACCTCTCGTCTGAACGCATTGCACGACCTTCCAGATAGATATGACGTAGACCACACTGGCCTCGATGAGTGAGTCAAGCACACCGCATGGTGGGTGCGCAACCGATTGCTCACAACCGAACTCTGCTCCGGACGGTAAGCCCCTATACTCAGGGGTGTGGCGAGCCTGGCAGACGTCGCGCGTGCGGCCGGAGTTTCGAAGTCGATCGCGTCAAGGGCAATCAGCGGGGATGCCAATGCCCGGATGAGCGCGGCGACCCGAGCGCGCGTGCTTGAAGCTGCCGCGGACCTCGATTACGTGGCCAACGCTCGAGCTCAGGCCCTTCGTCAATCGAAGTCAGGGGCGATCGGACTGATCGTCCCTGATGTGAATAATTCAGTTTTTGCCGAACTGCTCTCAGGCGTCCAGGATGCGACGAGTCGCCATAACACGGATGTGCTCCTGGGCCAGATCGACCCGAACGACAGGCCCAATCGTCGGCTAAATCGGTTGGTGCGGGAGGGGCGAGTCGACGGAATCTTGATCCAGCGCCGGGAGGATTACGACGATCAGATGCTGGCTGAGCTGCTGCGTCCGAGCTTGCCGGCGATCACTATTAACTCCAGAGTGCCGAGTCACATCGGGTCTGTGATCCTCGACGACGAGTCCGGTGCCAAGATCGCGACCGACTACTTGATCAGTCTCGGGCACCGCCGTATCGCGATGATCTCGGGCACGACAGCGCACGACAGCGCTCGTCGCCGTGAGGACGGTTTCCGTGCGGCTATGGCCGCTGGAGGCCTCGCGGTGCTCGATAAATGGGTCATTTCAGCGGGGTGGGAAGCTCCCGCCGGAGCCATGGCTGTTCAAAAACTCGAGGGTCTCACCACCGGACTTGGTCGAGCGGATTCACCCACAGCTCTGTTGGTCGCGAGTGTGAACGCAGCACTCGGCGTTCTCGCAACAGTTCAGCGACTCGGACTACACGTTCCCGAAGACATTTCGATCCTCGCGATCAACACCACCTGGGTATCAGAGACGATTCACCCACGTCTTAGCACGGTGCGGATGCCGCTCCGCGAACTCGGATCGGTCGCAGCCAGTGCTCTTCTGGAGCACCTTGCTGGAGCCGACCTGGCGGACATCGTGGTCGGTGAGCCGCGACCAGAGCTATTAATCCGCGACACCACGGCGCCGCCCAGGTGAGTGAGAACGTCTTCGAGTGACGACGTAGTCCTGGCTCGCGTCAGAACGCCGCGTAGATCGCGAGCACGAGCGCGAAGCCGACGACGGATTCCAGTGCCTGTTGGACTGTCCAGGTCTTCAGCGTGGTCTTGACGTCGAGGTCCATGAGGCGGCCCACGAGCCAGAATCCTGAGTCGTTGACGTGCCCGGCAAATGCCGAACCGGCAGCAGCGGCCAGCGTAACGGCAGCGGTATCAATGACACCGAAATTTGCCGTCGCGACCGCAGGGGCCAGGACGCCGGCTGTCGTCACTAATGCCACCGTCGCCGACCCCTGAGCCACTCTTAAGATCACCGCGATCAAGTATGTCGCGAAGATAAGTGGCATCCCTGTGTCCGACAGCGTTTGGGAGAGTGCGTCGCCGACTCCGGATGCCCGAAGAACCCCACCAAACATGCCTCCCGCGCCTGTGATCAAGATGACGGCCGCAACGCTCCCGAGCGTTCGATCGACCAATTTTTCCAGAGCGGACCCCTCAACTCCGCGAAATCGACCAAGTACCAAAAGAGCAATGATTGCGGAAATGAGTAATGCTACTTGTGACGTCCCGATGAGCATGAGCGCCTTCACCCACGTATCGTCAAGGTCAACCTTTCCCGCTGACCCGAGCGCGCTGAGACTTGTATTCATAAAGATCAAAGCGATCGGCAAGATTAAGATTGTCAAAACCGTACGCAGGCTCGGGGGGTTTTCGGGTTGATCTGGGTCCTCGACGCCAAAGATGTTCGGCACAATCATGGGATACCGGGAATTTATGAACTTTGCCCATAGGTATCCGGTGACGTACCAGGTGGGTACGGCAACAATGAGGCCAAGAAGCATCACCACGCCAAGGTCTGCCTCGAACGTGTCGGCTGCCGCCACGGGACCTGGGTGTGGCGGCAAGAAGACGTGCATTACGGAGAAGGCGACTGCGCCACTAAAGCCATAGAGGAGGAGGTTGTTACCGCCAATGCGTCGGGCAACCGCGAAAATGATCGGCAACATGACGACAAGCCCAGCGTCGAAGAAAATGGGGAATCCGAGGAATAGTGAGCTGACTCCAAGGGCAAAGGCGGCCCGATCCTCGCCAAAGATATCGACCATTCGTTCCGCTATCACCCGCGCGCCGCCAGAAGATTCAATGAGGCGACCTAAGACCGCCCCGAGCCCGATAAGCAGCGCAATCGGGCCGAGCGTTTCTCCGAAACTCTTGATCATGACATCGTTGACGATTGAATCGAGGGGGATGCCAGTCGCCAGCGCGGTGAGGAGGGAAGCGATGATCAAGGCAAAGAATGCGTGCATCTTGACCTTGATCACAAGAACTAATATCAGGATGACCGCGGCGGCCGCGATGCCGAGCAGCGGGCCGGTGCTCAGAGTTTGTGACCAGTTCTCCACAGTATCCTACCTATTCGCCGGTTGCTTGCGGCTAGGACAGTGCGCTTCCGCGATTGAGCATTTGCTTCTGAATTGCACCCACGTCAAGATCGCGGATGGCCAGGTCGCCTTCGAGCGATAGGTGCGCTGCCACGCCTGCGGCGTGGCCATACTCAAAACACTGAGCGGTCACTCGGGCGGAGGCAAGTGCTTCGTGCTGGGCGCTAAGGCTGCGCCCAGCAATGATGATTCCCTCGGCTACGGCTGGAACTAATGCCCCGTAGGGGACGTCATAGTAATCGTCCAGGAGCCAATGCAACTTGGGACGGTCTCCGGAATGCAATTCGATCGGCCACGGTGATCGACATATCGAATCGCTGCGCTTCACGCAGCCTACAACGTCCTCGTTGGTCAACGTGGTCATTCCAGCGATCGTCCTCGTTTGGCGGATTCCCGCCTCAACCCCGGTATCCACCACAAAAGATTCTTTTAAGCCGGGGATGGATTCCGCAAGAAAACGGGCGTAGGAGCGGACTTGGTGCCGCCCACCGATCTCTGCTTCCGTGAAGTCGGATGGGTTGATGACATTGAGCATCTCCCCATTCCTTCCCGTAAGGCGAGTTGCGTTGACCATGAGTTCTCCGGGACGTGTGCTCGGAAAGATCCAGATCTTACGGCGAGGGAGGGTGAATCCGTGTTCATTAGCCTGATCGATGAGATCGGAGACCTTCGGGGGGCTGATCGTGTCTGGGCCCCAGAAGTCACTGAAGGCCTCCATATCAACGTTTCCAAGGCGGAAGAACATCGTCGGGTTCTGGATTGTGCCATCGTCTCCAAACCAGTAGTCGTAGCCACCTCGAGCAAGTACTGCGGCGTCGCCGGATGCGTCGACGATTCGCTTGGCCAGCACGACACTGGAACCCGCGTTGGATTCCAAGATCACGCCCGTGTAGGTATTTCCGTCCACAATCACGCCGGTCACGGCGCTGTGGAACAAGCACGTAACCCCTGCATCTTCGAGGAATTGGTCGGCAGTCTCGCGCCACTTGAGCGGGTCATGAGTGACGGTGTACGTCTTCCCGTAGATCTGCGGAGGTGTGAGCCCACGACGCTCAGCGATGGCAGATCTGAAGCGCTCGGTGAACCCGAAGACAACCTGCTCGGGAGTTCCCAGGTTTTGCTGGCTCAGGTACATCCCGCAGATCGTGCTCGACATGCCCGCCACCGCGGCGCCGCCGCAGAAGCCGTAACGCTCCACGAGCATGGTGCTGTGCCCTGCTTCGGCGGCGACAGTTGCCGCAGCGACTCCCGCCGCGCCGCCTCCGACCACTAGGACGTCTACCTCAGCGAGTACCGGAACGTTGTCAGGCACTGCACTTGTGCGGGACAGAAGTTGCCAGCCAGGTATGGACGGTGTCGTCATCGCTCTTGCCTCAAATCTCTGGAGTCGCCAAATCGGGGCTTACGCTTCTCAACGAATGCGGCGATTCCCTCCTGACCATCAGTACTCATCAACAGTTCGCGAAGCGTGGATCGTTCCTCGGCTAGCTTGAGGTCTGCCTCGACCGAGCCGCATAGCCGCTTGAGTGCGGCCAGCGCGGTGGTTGACCGTGCGGTGAGGTTGCCCGCGAGTTCGTGTGATCGTGAAAGCGCCGAGCCGTCGTCCACAGTCTCATTGACCAGGCCCCAGGCGAGGGCCGTGGCAGCATCGATGCGCTCGTCGAACATGGCTACCCGCTTGGCGCGTCGGGCACCGATCTGAGCCGCTAAACGCTGGGTGCCGCCCCAGCCGGGAACCAAACCCAAGGTGATCTCAGGAAGGCCAAGTTGAGCGGTTTGGCCCATCACGACGAGGTCACAGGCCAGGACGATCTCGAAGCCCCCTCCCAACGCCATGCCCTCGACCGCGGCGATCACCGGAACTGGGACCGTCGCAAGGGCTTCGGTCGTGGCAGCCGCGGCCATTGTCAGTCGGTGACTTGCAGCTAAGCTTCCTGCGGAGTACACCTTGATGTTGGCACCTGCGCAAAAGAAATCTCCACCGTGGAGCACGATGGCGCTTACATCGTCGGGTCTGGCGACTAACGCATCACGCAAAGCATCGAGCATCGTCAAATCGAGAGCGTTGCGTTGACGGGGCCGATCGAGTGTGATATCACGAACCCCATCGGAGTCCACGACCTTAATGCCACACTCCTCGGCGGTCATCGCAGACCTACTTTCTGCTGCAGTGTCGCGATCTCAGTGCTGCTAAGCCCAAGACTGTTGAGGATCTCTTCGTTCGCCGAACCGAGTGAGGGCGGGACGCTTCGTACCTCAGGTCGCACACCGTCGTAAGTGACGGGGTGCCCGAGTACTTTGGTCTTACCGGCTGCAGGATGCTCGAATTCGATGAAAGATCCGTTGTGTTCTACCTGGGGGTCAGACAGGACGTCGGAATATGAGTTGACCGGCGCAAACCACACTTTGTGATCGGCGAGAACTTTCTCCCACTCGGCTGTCGAGCGCTGGGCAAGGTGCTCAGTGATTCGCATATTGACATCGTCCCTGCGTTGATAGGACTCTTCCTCACTGACCGATGTGAACCACTCGTCGGAAAATACCTCAGCTAGTAGGGCTAAGGAGTTCAAGGAGAGTGTTAGGTGCCCGTCTGCGGTAGCAAAGACGCCGTACGGAGCTTTGTAGTAGGGCGAGGAAACCCCGGAATGGCTGCGGGTGCCTTCCCAGCCGTTGGCGAAGTATGCCAAGGGTTCGATCTGCAGGTCGAGTGCGGCACTGAGCAGATTGCTTTCAACCACACAGCCGCGACCGGTTCGCTCCCGTCCGTGCAGTGCGGCCAGGATGCCGAAGGCGCCGAGCGCAGCGCCGTGCTGATCGACGATCGAAGCGCCCACCGGGGTCGGCGGTTGGGCCTCGCCGCCAGTCGCCGCGGCGATTCCTGACATTGATTGGAGTAGAACATCCTGACCGGGGCGGTCTTGATATGGACCCGTTGAGCCGTACCCGGACAACGAGCAATAGACCAGTCGTGGGTTCCGTTCGTGTAGTTCATCTGAGCCGAGCCCCATTCGCTCCATAGCACCGGGTCGAAAACTCTCGATGAGAACGTCAGACTCGTCGACGAGACGTAGGACGACCTCACGCCACGCCGGATCTTTGAGGTCGGCAACGAGACTTCGAACGTTGCGGTTGCCAAGTAAGAAAAAGATACTTTCGCCATCACGGAAGGCATCGGGGCCAGACCAGGATCGTTCGAACGCCCCACGGGGAGGCTCAATTTTGATGACGTCAGCACCGAGGTCCGCCAGCATTTGAGTGGCCGACGGCCCCTGCAAGAAGTGCGTGAAACTGAGCACTCGAATCCCGTTAAGCATCTCTCTCGATCCCTTCCGCTGCCCAAGGGTCGGACAGGTTTGTATTTGTCTGGCGCAGTGAACTAGACCAGGCAAGCAATCGGTTGTGCATTCCACACGCCTGGCACACTTGCACCATTTGTATTAGCGCTCTTCTACAAATCGACGCGTCACTGCGATGTCGCAATCGCCAAATCCACGCTCGACTAACTCATCGAAGGCTGCGACCAGAGTCGGGAGGAGCATCGCGTGAGTCTGGGTGGCCTGGGCGACGTCGGTGGCAAAGGCGAGATCCTTGACGGCGTAACGTGCCACACCAGACGCGGTGTAGTCGCCGGCCACCAACTTATCGCGGCGCGCTTGTAGTAAGTTGCTGCCCGCATATCCGCCGGACAGGAGGTCCCATAGTCGGCCAAGATCGATTCCCGATCGTTCGGCAAGCACGCTGGCCTCGCCTAGGGCCAAGATCGTCGACGTGACGACGAGTTGATTGCAGGCTTTGGCGACCTGTCCAGCGCCCAGCGGGCCCAGGTGTACCGGGCGACCACAAGGGCTCAACCATGACGCAGCCTCGACGGTGTCATCTTCGGAACCGCCCAACATGATCGACAACGAGGCTGAGGTCGCACCATCGACCCCGCCGGAGACAGGACAGTCCACAACCCGCACATTCTCAAGGCGCGGGTCGTCGGCAAGTTCGCGTAGTCGCGTTGGCGAAGTCGTCGACCCGACCATGAGAAGTAGCGGTCGACCGGCGGCCAATAGTCCGTGCGGCCCGAAGAGCACCTCTTCGAGCTGGGGCAGGTCGGGCAACATGACCAATACCGCATCGACCATTTCAGCCATTGCGACCGGAGTGTCTACCCACTCTGCGCCCAGATTTTCAAGGGCCGCGTACTTGCGTTCGCGTCCGGTAATCACTACGCGGCCATGGTGCTCGAGTAAGTGGGACGCCATGGGTGCGCCCATGGCCCCGAGCCCGATCAGTCCGAGCGTGCGCGTTGTTGCCACAGTGGTTCCCATCAGCAGTCTGGACCAGATTTACCGCGAGGTTAGCCGATCTCAACCAGGAGCGCAATCGGTTGCGCACGACGCATCACGCCGCGCCAGTGTGTGGTTCCGAGACGATAAGGGCCTGAACGCCGCCCGGGTTCAGGAGATCGCCACGCGAGTGGGGGAACAACTGGCGACCGACGGCGAGGTCCGGGCCCGGATCGACGCACTTGCGTTCGCCGTGCGCGGCTCCCGGAGCCATCCGAGCGACTGATCGGCCACGGCCGCCAATTCACTGCTGCCAAAATCCTCTCGCCTGTCACCGGGGCGCTAGCGTGCATTCATCGATTCGGACTCGAAAGAGGATTCAGAATGTCCACTTCACCCTCCCGCAGAATACGTATTTTTGCCGCGCTCTTGGTGACAGCTCTGGGTTTGCCGGCGGCCGGTTCGGCCGTCGCCACATCTGGCGACTCGGCTGAGTCGCCGCCTCACATCTCCGGTCACCGGACGACTCCGGTGTATTCGTACGAGGACGCGATCTGGGAGACGGTGTACGTCGACGCTGGCCAGGACACCGACGCGGACGGTGAGAGCGACCGGGTTGCTGTCGATGTGGTGCGGCCCAAAGAAGCGGCCGAGAGCGGGCACGACTTGCCTGTGATCGTGACGACCTCGCCGTACAACTCCGTCATCCCAGGGACACATTCGAGCATGCGGGGCGCATTTGACGAGAACTTCAATCGATTGACCGCACCCACCGAGTGGCTGGACAACTACTTCGTTCCGCGTGGTTACGCGGTGGCCTTCGTGGATGCCCCTGGCACCTTCCGCTCGACTGGATGCCATGACTACTTCGGCGGCCCGCGTGAGGTCCAGGGTGTTCGCAAGGTCGTGGAGTGGCTGACTGGCCTGGGGGAGGCGCAGACCCACGACGGAAAGCCAACGGCAGCCGGGTGGTCCAGCGGGCAGGTCGGCATGATTGGCCACTCCGCCAGTGGGATCAATGCCATCGGGGTTGCTGCGACGGGCGTCAAGGGACTGGAGACCATCGTCCCCTCGGGCGCCGGTGGTGACTTGTATCTGGATAATTCCTCGAGCGGAGATCCGGGCGGCGGACACGTGCTGGAGATGGTCAAGGGGTCCAACGGTGATCAGGTGCCGTCTCCCGACCCCTACTGTCGGGAGACGGCACTGCCTGCCCTCGCTGCTCGGGCGGAGGATCCTCGCTACGTCCGGAACGCATTCTGGGATGAGCGCACTGCCATTCGTTCCGCAGCCAACATTCGAGCGAGTGTCTTCCAGATGCATGGCGTCTCGGACGACCGTGTGTCAATGCAAAACGCCACGTCCTGGTGGAAGGCGATCGCGGCGCGTGACGTGCCTCGTCGACTTCTCGTCCACCCCTTGGGCCACCAAAACTGGCATGCCGTGGATCCCTCGGTTCATGAACGCCTCGGTGAATGGTTCGATTACTGGTTGCATGATCTCGATAACGGCGTAATGAGCACACACCCGGAGGTCACGGTCATCGGCGGCGACGGAGAACGAAAGGAATACTCGACTTGGCCGCATCCAAAGGCGAAGGAGGTCACCCTCAAGCTCGGAAATACCGAGGGCGCCACGGCCGGGACATTAACGAGCGCCAGCCGACCCAAGGCTGACCGTGACGTGCTGGTTCGTGGGGAATCAGCGGTGTCACCGAAGGACCTGACCAAACATCGCGATACACAGGCGGTGTTCGTCAGCAATCCGTTGGGGCACGAGGTGACCGTCAGCGGCGACCTGTCGCTCACTGTGCGGCACAAGAGCACGCAGCCCGAGACAGCGATCCATGTGCAGGCGTTCAAGGTCGGCAAAGAACGGCGCTACCTCGACGCGGGCTACATGGATGGTGAGGAACTGTGCGTCGGCAGCGCAAGCGAGACCGACCGCCACTGCGTCCCGAAGCAAGACCAGTACTTCGCGGAGGTCGACGATTGGTCCCTCACGGGTACCTCGGCGAAGCGGCCGACGCAACTGTCCGTCGACGACCGGACCATGCGCCCGCACCGCCCCGACGTGTGGAGCACCTCTTCCTTCACGATCGGAACTGGGGAAGAAGTGATCTCCAAGGGGCAGCGCATCGTCTTGGTGGTCCGGGTGGCACCCGGCGGTGCCCGTACTCCGGCAGCGGAGCACGAACTGCTCATCGACCCGAAGAAGTCCAGCCTGACCGTGCCGATCAAGGGGCGGGCGAGGTCGCTGCGCTAGACCGGTCAGGGCCGGGGACCTGATGGGAGGTTCCTGGCCCAGCGGTCGATTCGGGACCAGTAGTGCTGGAGCCATTGTTCGACGTCATTCAGGTCATGATTCGGTGGGCGTTCGACCGCACGCGCAAGAACGTCGACAGGGTCGCGCAGCGGTAACGACGACCAGATCTGGCGAGGCGATCCAGTGCTCTCCAGACCTCGGTGGGTGACGATCACGGGTGCGAGGTGCGGGTTCTCCTCAAGCATCTCGCGTGTTCCCTTGGCCCTCGGCGCCAGCACGCGCGGGTGGTCGGCGATCCAATCCCGAAGTCTCGAATTATGCTGCCGCGCAGCCCATTCCATCGACTCAGCGTGCCGCTTTCTCGACCAGTTGCCACCTTCGGGAAACAAGATCAACGCGTCGGCAGAGTCGAGTGAGCGCGCGAAGGCCTCCAATTGGCGGTCGCGCTCGGTGACGTGCAGGTGGCGCGGTGGGAGGAAGTAGCAGTCCAGACGTCCAAGGAGGAGGTCCACGGCCGCATCCCACAGCAGAAAGCGTTTCAGCATGACGCGCGGTTGGCGTCCCCACACATTAACCACCAGATGAACCACGATCAGTGAGTCACCCGAGCCGACGTGCCGCGCGAGAACCAACAGCGGTTGGCGGTCGGTGGCCTCTGGGATATCGACATCGGTCCGGAGCCGCAGTCCCGTCGTGCGCGCGACGATGTCGATGTAGCTCTGCAGCGCGCGTCCAAGAAGGTCGACGTGTGCCTGACGCCAGACCGTGGAATCTCGTTTCCACGGGGGATGAACGAACCAGAGCCGCCAGCACCCGAAGACAAGTCGTAAGTCGAGCACCAGGCTCGCCAACCCGACGCGTACAAGGCGAAGTGCGCGGTGTCGCTTTGTGAAAGGCGCGAGGAGCAGGCACGGAATTGCCGCCAGTCCCAACAGGAGACATAGGGTGCCAATCAGCAACGGCCACAGCGGGTCTCGCAGAATTCGGCGCACCACCTTGGGCGGCACTGGCAGGCTCATGGTGGCCCGCCGGAGGTGCCGAGCGCTTGGGCCAGATAGTCCTGGCCAGCCTTGTGGGCGCTCTCGATGCGACGGGCGATATAGCGCGGGTTCCGATGGAGCAGAGACATCATCGGTGCGTCGTCGACACCACTGGGCATGACGTGGACCTCGACGTCCTTTGGCAGCGCCGCCATCTCTTCGACGTAGCGATGGCGGCGTGCGATCTCGAAGGCGACCTGTGCTGCTTCCCACGGCCACCGGGGCGGCTTCAGTGGCTGTTCAACCCGCCCGACGTGCACCACGAAGACGCGGGTTGCGCCGAGGGTGAGGGCTCGGCTGATCGGGATCGAGTGCACGAGGCCGCCGTCGAGGTAGTGCTCGCCGTCGATTTCGATGCTGGGAAATAGCCCGGGCACGGCGCAGGAAGCGAGGATGGCTGGGGCCGCGAGACCGGAGCTGAACCAGCGAGCCGAGGCGTTCTCAATGCTCGCCGCAACGCATTGGAAGGGCACCGGCATCTGCTCGATCCGCTCCACCGGAAGGTGGGTGTCTAGCAAGTGCAGGAACGGACCTGGCCGCAGGAGATGGGACCTACCCCGCCGCGGGCGAGTGGCCCGCGGTGTCCGTGGCCGATTCGGCGCGCGCAGCAACGGGTCCCGCCATGGTGCGGCCGCGGCCAATTCGTCCCATAAAGCGTGGAGGCGCTGGAGTCCTGCCTGGGTGGGGTCGGCCGCCACGAAGGCGCCATTCACCGCACCAATGCTGGTGCCAAGGACCATGTCGGGCACGATTCCGTCGTCGAGCAAAGCGCGGATCGCGCCAACATGTGTCGCCCCGAGGATGCCACCGCCACCCAGAACGAAGGCCGTTACGGGCCGTAGTGGGGTCAAAGGTTGATCATGTGACCGGCGATGCCCTCGACGGCTTCCTTGACGGCCTCAGAGAGCGTGGGGTGCGCAAACACGTTGCGACTGACTTCGTCCGCCGTCAGATCCCACTTCTGCGCAAGGGTGAGGACGGGAAGCAATTCCGTCACGTCGGGGCCGATCATGTGCGCGCCGAGCAACTCGTTGTGCTTGCCGTCGGCAACGACCTTGACGAAGCCCACGGGGTCTCCAAGGCCCATCGCCTTGCCGTTCGCGCTGAACGGGAAGGTTGCCGTTTTGACGTCGTAGCCGGCGTCTTTGGCCTGCTTCTCGGAAAGCCCAAAGGAGCCAATCTGTGGGTGGCAGTAGGTCGCTCGCGGAACCATCGCGTAGTCGACGGGCATTGTTTCGGCTCCGGCCATCGTTTCGGCCGCGACCACACCCTGCGCTTCGGCGACGTGGGCGAGCATCAACTTCGCGGTGCAGTCGCCAATGGCGTAGACCCCATCGACGTTGGTACGCATGTAGTCGTCAATGGCAATTGCACCCCGGTCAGTCAGTTCAACGCCGGTGGCCTCCAGGCCGTAGCCCTCGACGCGTGGCGCGAAGCCAATTGCGGAGAGGAACTTGTCTGCTTCAAGGGTTTTCTGCTCCCCACCGTCGGCGGGGGAGACGGTCACCTTGACGCCGGAGCCGGTGTCTTCGACGCCTTCGACTTTGGTGCCGAGCAGGACGTTGATCCCCAACTTCTTGTAGTGCTTGAGCAACTCCTTGGAGACTGCTTCATCCTCAGTGGGTACGACTCGGTCGAGGAACTCCACAACCGTGACGTCGACGCCGAAGTTCTTCATGACGTAGGCGAACTCGACGCCGATGGCGCCGGACCCAGCAATGACGATGGAGCCGGGCAGTTCGGGGTCGAGGATCTGCTCCTCATAGGTCACCACGTTCTTGCTGAGTTCGACCCCAGGAAGCATGCGGGTGACCGCGCCCGCAGCGATGATGATGTTGTCGCCGGTGATTTCGCGGGTGCCGCCGTCGGCGTCCGCGACCGAGATGGTCTTGGGGCCAGTGAAGGTGCCCCATCCGTCAATCTCGGTGATCTTGTTCTTCTTCATCAAGAAGTGGACGCCCTTGACGATGCCGGCGCTGACCGCCCGGCTGCGCTCGTGGGTCGGTCCGTACGACATCGTGGCGTCACCCTCGATGCCGTACTTCTTCTTCTCATGGGTCAGCGTGTGTGCGAGTTCAGCGTTCTTGATCAGCGCTTTACTCGGGATGCAGCCCACGTTGAGGCACACACCGCCCCAGTACTTCTTCTCGATGACAGCAGCCTTGAGTCCGAGCTGGGAGGCGCGGATTGCCGCGACATACCCACCAGGACCGGCTCCGAGGACGACAAGGTCAAAGTGATCAGCCACGGGCACGACTCTAACGGGGCGACGGCGGGTGATGTGAGGGGTCCGACACTTCGAGGTCCAATGTCTCAATGACGGCACGAGCGAGTGCGCCGTCACAGATCAAGGTGTCGATAAATCCACCGGCCGCGGCCGCCCGGACGATGGCCGCACGTTCCGGTCCGAAGGGAATCCCGATGACGTGGGGGATCGCCCGCAACTCGTGCGGTCGAAGAGTGATGAGTCGCTCAGCGACTGCTGCTTGAACCGGTATGCCGTTGGCGTCGAGGAAGATTCCAGCAATTTCGCCGATGGCTCCGGCACGGCGAAGTTCTCGGTGTTCGGCTGAGGTCGCTGTATCGAACAGCGAGGAGTCATCGGGCTTCCACGCGCCGATGCCGACCACTGCCACAGTGACGTCCGCAACACGGCCAGCGGTGTCCTTGGCGTCGGGCTGATCACGCAGGATGCGCGCGGCCTCGGCATCGCTGGCCACAAAGGGGGCGTAGAACTGGTGAGCCGTCCCGCCGCCGAGCAGAGCGGCCTCACGCACGAGGTCAAGCGATGAATCGTGGTCTGACCCGGTGCGTAGTGCGCCCGTCAACTGCACCACCTCGATGGGTGGGAGGCCGGGCAAGACGCCCACGACGGCGGCCACCGTGCGTGATGAGGGAAGCCCCAGAATATCGTCAGCGCCAAGGCAGCCGCCGAGCACATCGGCCGCCGCGGCCGCAACGGCGGCACGGCGTGCTGCTGTTGTCTGCTCCGCGCTGTCGACCACGATGACGCGGCGCAGGTTCAATCGCTCGCGGATGGTGTCGGACAGATCAGCGTCCACTCCGGTTGGCGGGTCGACTTCGATACGCACGACGCCGGATTCGCGCGCCTCGACGAGAAGCCGAGCGACCTTGAAGCGGCTCATCGACAACTCGTGCGCGATCTGCACCTTGGATCGATCTTCCAGGTAGTACCGACGCGCGACCGTCGCCAGAAGGTGCCGGTGGCTCTCGCTCACATGCTTCTCCGATCACGATGCGGACGGTGTCGGCAGATCGCACCGCTCGGCGACGTGATCTGGCACACTTCTCTCAGATGTGCACCGTGCGCTCATTTGAGCATACGGCCTGGCGGGTCCCTTGTGAACCGGTGTGAGAGCGCCATCGTGGCGTGAAGAGGAGGTCCTGTGCATAGGGCGAAATCAATGGTGGTGATGCCCGTTTCGGCGGCGTTGCTGTTGTCCGGCTGCGCTGGCTGGGGCGGTGGCGTCGGCGGAGGCGGCTCCAACACGATCAATGTGCTGATGGTCAACAACCCGCAGATGGTTGATCTGCAGAAGTTGGCGCCAGAGTTCACGAAGGAGACCGGGATCAAGGTCAACTTCACCGTCCTCCCGGAGAACGACCTGCGCGATAAAGCCAGCCAGGAGTTCTCGAGCCAGGCCGGTCAGTACGACGTGGCGACGCTGAGCAACTTTGAGATTCCGATCTACGCCAAGAGTGGCTGGGTCGCACCAATGAACGCGTTCACCAAACGCGACAAAGAGTTCGACCAAGGCGACATCCTGGAGCCGATGCGCAAGGCGCTGTCGGTTGACGGCGAGGTCTACGGCCAGCCTTTCTACGGCGAGTCCTCGTTCATGATGTATCGCAAGGACGTCTTCGCCGCCAAGGGCGTCACGATGCCCAAGAACCCCACGTGGACTCAAGTCGCCGATATCGCGAAGAAGGTCGACCGAGCCGAGCGCGGTATGCGCTCCATCTGTCTGCGCGGTCAGCCCGGATGGGGCCAGTTGTTTGCGCCGTTAACCACCGTGGTCAATACCTTCGGTGGCACCTGGTTCGACAAAGAGTGGAACGCCAAGGTCGACGACAAGGGCTTCACCGACGCCACCAAGTTCTATGTGGATCTCACCCGCAAGCATGGACCGGCTGGCGCACCTCAGGCCGGATTCACCGAGTGCCTCAACAACATGACGCAGGGCAACGTGGCCATGTGGTACGACGCCACGTCGGCCGCAGGATCGCTCGAGGCGGCGAGCTCCCCGGTCAAGGGCAAGATCGGCTACGTGCCAGCGCCTGTGATGAAGACTGACAGCTCAGGCTGGCTCTTTGCCTGGGCGTGGGCCATCGAGCAGGCCAGCCCCAAGAAGTCGCAGGCCTGGAAGTTCGTCTCCTGGGCGAGTTCCAAGAAATACGAGAACCTGGTCGGCGAAGAACTCGGGTGGAGCAAAGTCCCCTCGGGCAAGCGCACCTCGACCTATGCCAACCCGCGCTACCTCAAGGAAGCCGGTGCCTTCTCGGCGGCGACGAGGAAGGCGATCGAGAGCGCGGATCCGAATAATCCAGGCGTCCAGCCCAGACCTGCGCCCGGGATCCAGTTCGTCACCATCCCGGAGTTCCCCTCACTCGGGACACAGCTCAGTCAGGAGATCTCTTCGGCGATCGCCGGTCGTAAGACCGTGGACGAGGCCCTCGGCCTTGGTCAAGATCTCGCGAAAGACGTGGCAAAGCCCTATCAGGAGAGGGAAGGGAAATGACCGCTGCCACTCAAGAAGAACGCACCGACACCGCCCCGTCGACGCCCAGCCCGGCGCTGAGCAAGGCTGGCCGGTGGGCTCGACGGGCGCCCCTGCTTCCGGCGCTCATCTTCCTCATCGTGGTCACCCAGTTGCCCTTCATCGGGACGCTCATCGTGTCCTTTATGGACTGGAACGCTTACTACCCCAACGATCGTGGCTTCGCCGGTTTCGGAAACTTCGTCACCGTCCTGACCGACGTCAACGCCCGTAAGGCGATTTTCGTCACCGTCGTGTTGACCACGACCGTCGTGTTGACGTCACTGCTCTTGGGGCTAGGAATCGCGCTTCTCCTGGACCGCAAGTTCCGCGGGCGCGGTGTGGTCCGAACGCTCATGATCACGCCATTCCTGGTCGTCCCCGTGGCTGCGGCGCTGCTGTGGAAGCACGCGCTCTACAACCCCGAGTACGGCCTCTTTAACGGCATGCTCACGATGATCTTCGGCGACAACGCTCCACAGCCGGACTGGATCACGAATAATCCGCTGATCGCGATCGGCGCAGCGATTGTCTGGCAGTGGACTCCGTTCATGATGCTCATCTTGCTGGCCGGCCTGCAGAGCCGACCGCTAGATGTGGTGGAGGCCGCCCGGATCGACGGGGCGTCGCCGTGGCAGATCTTCACCCACATGACGCTCCCGCACCTGCGGCCGTACTTGGAGTTGTCCGGACTTCTCGGGGCGATTTACGTGGTGCAGAACTTCGACCATGTATTCACCATCACCTCAGGTGGGCTCGGCACGGCCAACCTGCCGTACTACATCTACCAAACGTTCTACACGGCGCTTGATTACGGCCGTGCGTCCGCTGCCGGAGTCGTCGTGGTGCTCGGCACCATCATCATCGCGACGTTCGCCTTGAGGACGGTCTTGAGCTTGTTCCAGGAGGAGTCGCGATGAGCACCATGACGAGGGCCCGTAAGCCTGCAGCCCCATCGGAGGTCAAGAAGCCACGGTCGGGGATCTTCCTCACCCTGCTGGCCTGGTTCATCGGACTGGCCTTTGTGTTGCCTGTGGTGTGGATGGTCCTGACCTCCTTTCACAGCGAAGAGGACGCGGCCAGCAACCCGCCCGCCATCGTCGCGCCATTGAGCCTGGACGGGTTCAAGTCGTTCTTCGACTCCAACCCGTGGCCGCCGCTGTTGAACTCGATGACCGCGAGCGTGGTGTCGACGATCCTGGTGCTGATTCTGGCCCTGCCGGCGGCGTACGCCCTGTCAATTAAGCCGGTCGAGAAGTGGAGCGACGTCATGTTCTTCTTCTTGTCGACCAAGTTCCTCCCGATCGTGGCCGGTGTCCTCCCGATCTATCTCATTGCGCAGAACTTGCACATGCTGGACAACATCGGGTTCTTGATCATTCTGTACACCGGCATGAACCTGCCGATTGCGGTGTGGATGTTGCGCTCATTCTTGGCTGAGGTCCCGGTCGAGATGCTGGAGGCCGCCCAGGTCGATGGGGCGAGTGTCACGCGTACGCTCCGCGAAATTGTCGCGCCGGTCATCATGCCGGGCATCGCGGCTGCTGCGCTGATCTGCTTCATCTTCTCGTGGAACGAGTTGCTGCTGGCCCGCGTGCTGACCAGCACGACGGCACAGACCGCGCCGGTCTTCTTGACTGGTTTTGTGACCAGTCAAGGACTCTTCCTGGCCAAGGTCTGCGCGGCCTCGCTGGTGGTGTCGCTGCCGGTTCTTGCGGCAGGATTCGCAGCACAGGACAAACTGGTCCAGGGTCTTTCGATGGGAGCTGTTCGCTGATGAATGCGCCGATTACCTTGTCTAACAAGGCGCTTGGTGACTTGCCCGGGAACGTGCAACAGCCGGCATACGACCGCTCCGCGGTCACCGCGGGCATCGTGCATTTTGGCGTCGGCGGCTTCCATCGTGCCCACCAGGCGATGTACGTCGATGCCCTGATGAACGAAGGCGAGGGCTTGGACTGGGGCATCGTCGGGGTAGGCGTGCTGCCCCACGACGAGCGCATCGTCGACACCCTGAATGCTCAGGACGGGCTCTACACCTTGGTGCAGAAGTCTCCTGACGGGGCGCTCGAGGCGCGGGTGATCGGGAGCATCCAGCGCATGTTGCTCGCGCCTCGTGACCCGGAAGCCGTCCTGAACACGATGACTGACCCCGCTATCCGAATCGTGTCGCTCACGATTACCGAGGGCAGTTATCTGCTTAATCAGGCCACCGGCGAGTTCGACGGGGAGCACCCCTCGATCCAGGCTGAACTGCAGCCCGGTTCGACCCCGGCGACCGCATTTGGCTTCATCGTGGAGGCACTCCAACGGCGCCGTGCCGCGGGGACTGCGCCGTTCACCGTGATGTCCTGCGACAACCTGCCCGGTAACGGTGACGTCGCGCGCAAGACGATGACGGCGTATGCCCGCCTGAAGGACGCAGATCTGGCGGACTGGATGCTCGAGCACGTGGCCTTTCCCAATGGCATGGTCGACCGCATCACACCGGTCACCACACCGCAGGACATCGAGAAGACAGCCGAGTTGGGTGTGACTGATGGGTGGCCGGTGGTGTGTGAGCCGTTCACCCAGTGGGTGTTGGAGGATCACTTCACCTCAGGGCGGCCCGCATTCGAACGGGTCGGCGTCCAGGTCGTCGACGATGTTGTGCCCTATGAGTTGATGAAACTTCGACTGCTGAACGCCAGCCACCAGGCGCTGTGCTACTTGGGGTATCTGGCGGGCTACCGGTATGCCCACGAGGTGTGCCAAGACGAGCTGTTCGTGGAGTTCCTGGGGGGCTACATGCGGGGCGAGGGCGTACCGACCCTGCCTGAGGTCCCGGGAGTGGACCTCGACGCCTACGCGACGACCTTGGTTGAGAGGTTCGCCAACCCTCAGGTCAGGGACACGCTGGCCCGGTTGTGCGCTGAGAGTTCCGACCGCATTCCGAAGTGGCTCGTACCGGTGATTCGGGAGAACCTGGATCAAGGGCGAGTTCCGGAACGCTCGGCGCTCGTGGTCGCGGCGTGGGCTCGGTATGCCGAGGGTGTCGACGAGGCGGGGGAGTCGATTGACATCGTGGATCACCGCAAGGATGCCGTGATGGCGGCCGCGGCAGCTCGCGGCGACGATCCGCTGTCGTTCCTGCGGGACACCACGTTGTTCGGCGACCTGGCCGATCGTCCCGAGTTCACCGCGGCCTATCTGCGCCACCTCGACTCACTGCATGAGCACGGGGCACGGGCTACGACCGAACGGGTTGTCGCGACTCTGCGAGACTGACGCTGAACTGTGGTCGTGCCGATGAGAGGCCGGGTGTGATGGGTCGAATGGTTGCTGGAGTCGATTCGTCGACCCAGTCCTGCAAAGTTGTGGTGTGTGACGCCGAGACCGGCACGGTGCTTCGCGAAGGGCGAGCTGCCCACCCGGACGGTACGGCGATCGATGCTGGTCGGTGGTGGGAGGCGTACCAGTTGGCCACCGCTGATGGCCTCCTCGACGGCGTCGAAGCAATCTCGGTTGCTGGCCAGCAACACGGCATGGTCACTCTCGACGATGACGACGAGTTGGTGCGCGATGCGCTGCTCTGGAACGACACCCGGTCAGCAGACGCCGCAACGGATCTGATTGACGAGTTCGGTGGTGCTTCGTTCTGGGCCGGAGCGGTGGGATTGATTCCGGTGGCAAGTTTCACCGTGAGCAAGGTGCGGTGGCTCGCCGAGCATGAGCCCAAGAATGCCGAAAAGGTACGCACCGTCGTTCTGCCCCACGACTGGCTCACTGGTCGAATCCTTCAGGAAGGCAACGGTTTTCAGCGCTGGACCACAGACCGCGGAGACGCTTCGGGAACCGGCTACTGGTCAGCGCGCGAAGGTGAATATCGCCCGGAGATCGTGCGCGCGGCGTTCGGTCGGGAACTGAACCTTCCCGAAGTCTTGGGGCCAAGCGAACGCGCTGGGCAGACTAGCGACGGCCGGATCGTGGCGGCAGGCACGGGCGACAATATGGGCGCTGCGCTGGGGCTCGGACTTCGTCCTGGCGACGTAGTTCTGTCCCTGGGCACGAGCGGAACCGTGTTCGCCGACCACGACGAGTCGGTGGCCGATGAGCGCGGCTATGTCGCGGGTTTTGCGAGTGCGAGCGGGGGACACCTGCCCTTGGTCTGCACCTTGAATGCCGCACGGGTGCTGACGGCGGGCGCCTCGATGCTTGGCACCGATCTCGCGGGTCTGGACGAACTCGCGATGCGGGCTGAGCCGGGGGCGGGTGGTCTGACGATGCTGCCGTACCTCGACGGGGAGCGGACGCCGAACCTGCCGGGCGCTACAGGCCTGCTGGGCGGCATCACCCGAACCAATGCCACCCCAGAGAATGTGGCCAGGGCCTGTGTCGAAGGCATGCTGTGCAACCTGGAATTCAGCGCGGCCGGCCTTGCGGCACAAGGGATTTCCATCGACCGAGTCCTCCTTATCGGGGGAGCGTCCAAGTCCCAAGCCGTGCGCGCACTGGCCTCAACCATCTTCGATGCGCCGGTGGTCATCCCGGCCTCCGCCGAGTACGTCGGCCTGGGCGCCGCCCGCCAGGCTGCGTGGGCGCTGACCGGCGAGTACCCGGACTGGAAGATCGCGGTTGACGACGAACTTGCACCAGGCGACGGTGCTGCGGGCAGGCGGGTCCGCGAGCAGTACGCCGCACTCGGCGCGCGCGTCGAGTGGGCTTAGTGGTCTTCGCGGAGTGCTTCCGCGTCGCCCGACAACACCCGCACCTCACGCACCGCGGCCACAGGTAGGGGTGCGTAGAGGTGTGGGAACTCCTCACCGGTCTGCGGATTGCCGACCTCGACCACGACGTCGGCCTCGATCTGCTCGGCATCGATGGTGAGCAACACGAGTTCCTCGACGTCGCCGTAGAACGCGGCGCGGACCTGGGGCCACTGATGCTCATAGGACAGGTGCATGAAGCCCACCTGCGTCAAGGTTGCCCCGCGCGTGGAGATCTCATAGACGCCTCGGCGCTGGGCCTCCTCCCAGTCGCTGGGCAGGGCGAGGTGGAAAAGCGGAGTGCTCATGGAGGCAGCCAATCACGGCCAGGCTTCGGGAACACCTCGCACGAGATCAGGTGACGAAAGTCTCCGCCGGCGGGCGATATTTCCTTCGACTAAGAACATTTCGATATGGAATAATAACGTCCATGTCCCTCGCCCCCTACCGTCGCGTCTTTTCCTACCCGCGGGCCCGCCAGATGTTGCTGCTGGGCTTGCTCCTGAGAGTGCCGATCTTCAGCACGGGCGTGCTGCTGATGTTGCACGTCACCGACCATTTGGGACGGTCCTGGACTGAGGCAGGGGTCGTGTCGGCATTAGCGACCTTGGCTATCGCGATCAGCGGGCCGTGGCGTGGGCGGTTGCTCGACACCTATGGTCTGCGGCGGGTGCTGATCCCCTCGATTGTCATCACGGGGACGACCTGGGCGATTGCGCCCTTCGTGGGTTATTGGCCGCTGCTGATCATGGTCGGCGTCGCCGGGCTGTTCGTCGTGCCGATCTTCTCTATCGCCCGCCAGGGTGTGATCGCGGCCGTGCCGAGCGGGGACCGGCGCACGGCACTGTCGGCGGACAGCGTCACGGTCGAGCTCGCCTATATGTCCGGCCCGGCGCTGGCGTTGCTTATCTCCACCCAGATCGGGACGGCGTGGACGCTACTGATGGTGCAGATGCTGGCGCTCCTGGGCAGTGTGACGTTGTGGATTCTCAATCCGCCACTGCGTGAAGAAGGGGACCAACAGGCTGGCCCGGTGGATGCGCCGGCCGCCTCAGTTGCGCGTTCGTCGTGGTTGGGCCCGCGATTCGTGGTGCTTTGTCTTGCGGCCGCCGCGACCACGATCGTTCTGGTCGGCAGCGAGGTTGCCGTTGTCGCCGCGGTCAAGGACTGGGGTGATGAGGGCCAATTGGGCGTGATCTTCGCGGCGTGGGGCCTTGGTTCGATTCTCGGCGGGGTGACCTATGGGGCGCTGTCTCGTGGATTCTCGCCGTTCTTGTTGTTGGCGGCGCTGGCGGTGACCTCGGTGCCTATGGCGTGGGCTTCCTCGGCCGGCGCAGTTGCTGTTCTCGGGCTGATTGCTGGCGTGTTCTGTGCGCCCACTGTCACGGCCTCGGTTGAAGCGGTCAGTCGTGCGGTCCCGGCGCTCGCGCGAGGCGAAGCGATGGGGTGGCATGGCTCGTCCATGACGATGGGTTCCGCCATTGCTGCTCCGCTCGCGGGGGTCGCGATCGATCACGGGGGTTACCAGGTTGCGATTCTGGTGGTCTGCGCGGTGGGTCTGGCAATTGCACTGGGTGGTGGCAGCGTGATGCTGCGTGAGCGTCGGCGGGCCCAGCGCCTCGCGCTGGCTGCCTAGACTTCCGGCGTACCGATTTCGACGTGTGTCGACCCGGTGCTAAGGTTGGGCCACCGATCCGTGCACCGCACTGTTCACGGATGTGCAAGAGAAGCCCCGCTTCCACCCGCGTTGACCACTGGTCGCCGGGTCCCGGTGAAGGATTGTGAGCCCGTCAGGGCAACACAGTCCATTGCACCTTTGAGGCTCCTCGCGCACTCCAGCGGCGGGGAGCCTTCCTCGTTGTTGGACAGCAATTTCAGCAACTCAGAAGGAGCAGACATCAGCGCTGAGACCCGCATCAATGAGCGCATCCGGGTTCCGGAAGTGCGGCTCGTTGGCCCCAACGGCGAACAGGTCGGCATCGTCCGCGTCGAGGACGCATTGCGACTAGCCGCCGAGGCAGATCTGGATCTGGTCGAGGTGGCACCGATGGCTAAGCCACCGGTGGCCAAGCTCATGGACTTTGGCAAGTTCAAATATGAAGCTGCCATGAAGGCCCGTGAGGCTCGTAAGAACCAGGTCAACACGGTCATCAAAGAGATCAAACTCCGGCCAAAGATCGATCCGCACGACTACGGCACCAAGAAGGGCCACGTCGAGCGCTTCCTCAAGGCCGGTGACAAGGTCAAAGTGACCATCATGTTCCGCGGACGCGAGCAGTCCCGCCCAGAGTTGGGCTTCCGACTGCTGCAGCGCCTCGCAGAGGACGTTGAGGCACTGGGCTTTGTCGAGAGCAAGCCCAAGCAGGATGGCCGCAACATGATCATGGTGCTTGGCCCGACGCGGAAGAAGTCCGAGGCTCGCGCCGAGGGTCGCCGCAAGCGTGAAGCTGAGGCGCAGGCTGCGCAACCGCAGTCAGCCGACTGACCAACGCGCGGGACGATAGTCGCGTCCCCGACGAACTTGCCGCGATGAGCGGCACCCACGTTCGATGTGTCACCACATCGAGGATGAGAAGGAGATCGGCAGATGCCGAAGATGAAGACGCACAGCGGTGCGAAGAAGCGGTTCAAGGTGACCGGTTCGGGCAAAATCAAGCGTCAGCGCGCCCGCCACGTGCACAAGTTCCAGGAGCGCAGCAAGCGGCACAGCCGTCGTCTGGTTCCGGACATCGTCGTCGCGCCGGCCGATGCGGCCAAGGTCAAGCGCCTCTTGGGCAAGTAAGCCCCCTTCACCACCAACGAACCAGGAGATTTGAGACATGGCACGCGTGAAGCGGGCAGTAAACGCCCATAAGAAGCGCCGCACCGTCTTGGAACAGGCCAGTGGCTACCGCGGTCAGCGGTCGCGCCTGTACCGCAAGGCCAAGGAGCAGGTCACCCACTCGATGGGTTACAGCTACCGCGACCGTCGGGCTCGCAAGGGCGACTTCCGTCGTCTGTGGATCCAGCGGATCAACGCGGCATGCCGCGCAAACGGCATGACCTACAACAGGTTCATTCAGGGCCTGAAGGCTGCCGAGATCGAGGTTGACCGTCGCATGCTCGCCGAGCTCGCCGTCAACGACGCTCCGGCCTTTGCCCAGCTGGTGGAGCTCGCCAAGGCCAACGTGCCCGCGCAGCCGGCCGCCAACGCCGATTCCTCGGCTGCCTGAGCTCGTCCACGACACTGAACGCCGATCGAGCCGACGTGCTGACCAACCCCCGCGCAGAGCGGGTGCGGTCAGTACGTGCGCTCGGTCGGCGTTCGGCACGTGAGCGGGCCGGGCGATTCGTCGCCGAAGGCCCGCAAGCGGTCCGGGAGGCACTTCGGTGTGCGGCCGAGAGCGTGATCGATATTTATGTCGATGACACCGGACTGGACCGCTATCCAGACCTCCTAGCGGTAGCAGGCCGGGCCGGAGTATCAGTGCACGCGGCCAGCACCGCCGTCCTTGCGGCCATGGCTGACACCGAGCATCCGCAGGGGCTTCTGGCGGTCTGCCGGAGTATCGACGTTCCGCTCGCTGAGGCGTTCTCGAACGCTCGCCGCGTCATCATCCTGAGCAATGTGCGCGACCCAGGAAACGCCGGCACGGTAATTCGCGGGGCGGATGCAGCCGGCGCCGACGCGGTGATCGTGACCGCGGACAGCGTCGATATCTATAACCCCAAAGTCGTCCGCTCAACAGCCGGCTCGCTGTGGCACCTGCCCATCAGCCGAGGCGCTGATGCCGAGTCGGTGCTGGCCGTTGCCCGGGATCATGAATTGTTGGTCTTCGCCGCGGACGGGTCCGGTACGGATCTGCTTCCTGACGTTGACCTCACCACTCCGCATGCCTGGCTCATGGGTAATGAGGCATGGGGGCTACCCGAGGATCTGCGCGCCAGGTGCGATCGAGTCGTGCGGGTGCCCATCTATGGTCAGGCCGAGTCCCTCAACCTGGCGATGGCCGCGACGCTGTGCCTGTACGCCTCCGCCGAGGCCGCGCGATAACCAGGTGAAGCAGCCGACGGCCCGTCGATAGACTTCTGCCGATCTGCCTGCGAATCGACCACATTCGTCAGGCCTGTGCCGCCTAGTGGTGAAATGAGAGCGATGTCGGGCCCCAACACGCAGTACGACCCGGTCGAGGTCAATGCCCTTGATCCGGACACCATCGAACAGGCGGTGACCGACGCTCTTGCGGCGATTTCCGGTGCTGGCTCGTTGGAAGAGTTGAAGGCAATCCGCCCCCAGCACCAGGGCGACAAAAGCCCCTTGGCGCTCGCGAACCGTGAGATCGGAGCGCTCCCACCCACGGCCAAGGCCGAAGCAGGGAAGCGTGTCGGTCAAGCGCGTGGCCGAGTTGGTCAGGCCATGAAGCAACGTCAGACGGAGCTAGAGGCACAGCGGGACGCACGCATTCTGCGGGAGGAAGCCGTCGACGTGACGATGGTCCCGGCGCGTCGCCCGCTCGGTCGTCGGCACCCGGTCGAGTTGATGGCGCAGCGCATCGCGGATGTGTTCGTCGGGATGGGTTGGGAAATCGCCGACGGGCCAGAGGTTGAGGCCGAGTGGTTCAACTTCGATGCGCTGAACTTCGACGCCGATCATCCGGCCCGCCAGATGCAAGACACCTTCTATATCGATCCGCCCGAGGACGGGCTGGTCTTGCGCACGCACACGTCTCCGGTGCAGGCGCGTGCGCTGCTGGAGCGCGGCGTACCCCTTTATGTCGGGTGCCCAGGCAAGGTGTTCCGCACCGACGAGCTCGACGCGACGCACATGCCGGCCTTCCACCAGATCGAGGGCCTCGCCGTGGATGAGGGCCTGACGATGGCCCACCTTCGTGGCACGCTGGACCGGCTCGCGTCTGAGTTGTTCGGCGCAGGCATCACGACGCGGCTGCGTCCCTCGTACTTCCCGTTCACTGAGCCCAGCGCGGAGATGGATCTGCGCTGCTTCGTCTGTGACGGCACCAATCCGGAGTGCCGGACCTGCTCTGGAACGGGCTGGATCGAATGGGGTGGCTGCGGCATGGTGAATCGCAGCGTGCTCTCCGCCTGCGGTATCGACCCCGACCGCTACACCGGCTACGCCTTCGGCATGGGAATCGACCGCGCGTTGATGTTCCGCACGGGCGTGTCCGACATGCGTGACATGTTCGAGGGCGATGTCCGCTTCAACGCACAGTTCGGACTGGAGGTCTGATGCTCGTCCCCATCGACTGGTTGGGCGAGTACGTCGCCCTGGCCGAGGACGCAACCGGTTCCCAGGTCGCGGCTGACCTGGTCCGAGTGGGCCTCGAGGAAGAAGGCATCACCGGTGGCGGAGTCACCGGACCGCTCGTCGTCGGCAAGGTGTTGACCCTAGAGCCGGAGCCGCAGAAGAACGGCAAGACCATCAATTGGTGCACCGTCGATGTCGGTGATGCCAACGGAACCGGCGAGCCCCAAGGCATCGTGTGTGGCGCCCATAACTTCGGCGTCGGTGACCTGGTGGTCGTCGTGCTTCCCGGAGCCGAACTGCCCGGGGGCTTCGCTATAGCGGCCCGCAAGACCTATGGGCACGTGAGCGCTGGCATGATCTGCTCGGCCGACGAGTTAGGCCTGCCCGGCACCCGCGACGACGGCATCATCGTCCTGTCGCCGGTTGAGCCCTCCTCGCCGGTTGAGCCCTCGTCGCCGGTTGAGCCCTCCTCGCCGGTTGAGCCCTCCTCGCCGGTTGAGCCCTCCTCGCCGGTTGAGCCCTCCTCGCCGGTTGAGCCCTCCTCGCCGGTTGAGCTTGTCGAAACCCTTGTCCCAGGGCAGGACGCCATTCCTCTGCTCGGACTGGACCGCGAGACGATCGAGGTCAACATCACCCCCGACCGTGGCTACTGCTTCAGCCTGCGCGGGATTGCCCGTGAGTACGCCCACGCGACTGGCGCGGCGTTCACTGACCCAGCGCAGGGTCCGGGGGAGCGTGCGCCCACAGCAAATGACGATGGTTTTCCGGTCGAGCTCCGCGACGAGGCGCCTATCGGCGGACTTCCTGGGTGTGACCGTTACGTCGCCCGTATCGTCCGCGGTATCGACCCGGCGGCGCCGTCCCCGCGGTGGATGCAGACCTGGCTCACCGAGGCAGGCATGCGACCCATCTCGCTCGCGGTCGACATCACGAACTTCGTCATGCTGGCGCTCGGCCAACCGCTCCATGCGTTCGACCTGGCCACGGTGACCGGTCCCATTGTGGTCCGCCGTGCTCGCTCCGGTGAGCGCTTGACCACCCTCGACGACGTTGACCGGGCGCTATCGCCCGAGGACTTGCTCATCACTGACGGGGGAGAGCGTGCGCTCGCGATTGCTGGTGTCATGGGCGGTGAAAGCAGCGAGGTCAGCGCACGCACGACCGACGTCTTGATCGAGTCGGCGCACTTTGCCTCCAAATCCATCGCACGCAGTAGCCGCCGTCACCGTCTGTCGAGCGAGGCCTCCCGTCGATTTGAGCGGGGCGTCGATCCGCTGATCGCCCCTGCGGCGGCGCAACTCGCTGCAGAGCTTCTCGTCGAGTTCGGCGGAGGCTCCCACGACACTGGCGTGACTGATGTTGGCAAGCCCGTGTCGCCAGCGAGCATCGAGTTGGATCCCGAGTTGCCGACACGCCTTGTTGGCGTCGCCTACCCGACCGCACGTGTGGTCGAGATTCTGCGTGAGATCGGCTGCGCTGTCGACGAAAACGCCGGACGCCTCATCGTGACGCCGCCGACCTGGCGTCCGGACGTGACCACCGGACCGGACCTGGTCGAGGAAGTCGCGCGCATTGACGGATACGACAAGATCCCCTCAGTCCTGCCCACCCCGCCGGGTGGTCGCGGATTGACCCACGAGCAGCAAGTGCGCCGATTGGTGGCCAATCTCCTGGCTGGCCAGGGCTTTTCGGAGGTCCTGAGCCCGCCCTTCGTCTCGCCTGCGGTGTTCGACTCGCTCGGCTACTCGGATGATGATCCGCGGCGTTCGGCGCTCCGGCTGACGAACCCGCTCTCGGAGGAAGAGCCGCTGCTTCGGACCTCGCTCTTGGCGACCCTGCTCCAGGTGGTTCGTCGCAATGTCACTCGCGGGGCGGGAGACCTAGCACTCTTCGAGCTTGGGCAGATCTCCACCGGTGCGCATTCAAAGGCGACTACTTACGACGTCGGCTGCTATCCCGGGGCGGCAGCGGTGCAGGAAATCATCGACGCCGTTCCCGACCAACCACGCCACCTCAGTTTCGCGCTCTGCGGCCAAGTCGAGCGATCAGGCTGGTGGGGAACCGGACGGGACGCCGATTGGAGTGACGCTCTCGCCGCGGGTCGTGCGATCGCGGAGGCGCTACACCTCGACATCGATGTGGCGGCGGGCGACGAGGCACCGTTCCACCCAGGGCGCTGTGCGGTGCTCTCGCTGTCGGACGGAACGCGAATCGGTGCAGTGGGTGAGCTCCACCCCAAGGTCGTCCAGCGCTTCAAGTTGCCGGATCGTACGGTCGCTGGCGAGCTTGATCTTGCCGTGCTCGTCGAAGCCAGCGAGGCTGTCGTCGAGGCTGTGACGCTTGGCCATCACCCGACGGCGACCAGTGACGTTGCCTTGGTCGCCGACGAGACGGTGAGCGCCCTGGCGCTGGAGCGGAGCCTGCGGTCAGGTGCAGGCGATCTCTTGGAGAGCGTGACCCTGTTCGACACGTACGTAGGTGACCAGTTGGGCGAGGGGAGACGGTCCCTGGCCTTCCGGCTAGTGTTCCGGGCGCCCGATAGGACGCTCAAAACCGAAGACGTCAACGCGCTGCGCGACGCGGCCGTTGCTGCTGCAGCGCGAGACCATGGCGCGGTGCAACGGGCCTGATGAGGTTGACCGAGCCGCTACGCATAGGCATGCATGACTATGTATGCTTATCCACATGATTACTGTCGGTGTTGCCGGTGCCAGTGGGTACGCAGGCGGCGAGGCACTACGCCTCCTGCTGGGCCATCCTGATGTCGAGATCGGGTCGCTCACGGCGTCGTCGAATGCGGGAACCCTGCTCGGTGCACACGCTCCGGCGCTTGCGCCCCTGGCTGACCGGGAGTTAGTGGCGACGCGCGCCGAGGCGTTTGAGGGCCATCAGGTGGTGATTCTGGCGTTGCCCCACGGCGCTTCCGCCGCACTGGCGTCTGCGCTGCCGACTGACACGGTGGTCATCGATTGTGGCGCCGACTTCCGGTTGCGTGACGCGGATGCGTGGGCGGCGTTCTATGACACCGAGTACGCCGGTTCGTGGCCATACGGCCTGCCTGAACTCGTGCGCGCTGATGGAACGAAACAGCGCTCCGAACTGGTCGGATCGCAGCGGATCGCGGTACCTGGGTGCTACCCGACTGCGGTCTCGTTGGCTTTGGCTCCCGCCTTCGAAGGTGGGCTGGTCCAGACCGACGACGTGGTCGTGGTCGCTGCGAGTGGGACGTCCGGTGCGGGCAAGGCTCTGAAGCCGCACCTGCTGGGCAGTCAGGTGATGGGGGCGATGAGCCCGTATGGCGTGGGTGGCGGGCACCGCCACAGTCCGGAGATTGAGCAAAACCTCACCGTGGCGGCCGGATCACCAGTGACGGTGTCCTTTACCCCGACGCTGGCTCCCATGCCGCGCGGAATCCTGGCTACCTGCACTGCCAAGTTGGCCAACGGCGTTGACCCACAACGAGTTCGTGCTGCCTACGAAAAGGCTTACGGCACAGAGGCATTCGTCACTTTGCTGCCCGAGGGGGTATGGCCTCATACGGGCGCTGTGCTGGGTTCGAACATGGTGCAGGTCCAGGTGATCGTCGACGAGCATGCGGGTCGTGTCGTCGTGGTGGCTGCCGTGGATAACTTGACTAAGGGCACCGCTGGGGCGGCGGTCCAAAGCATGAATCTTGCGCTAGGTCTCCCCGAAGGACGCGGCCTACCTCAGGCCGGGATCGCGCCGTGACCACTTCCACCATCACTATGACGCCACTGCACCTAGAGGGATCCTGACATGAGTGTGACTGCTGCCCAAGGCTTTCGGGCCGCCGGAGTGACTGCAGGGCTCAAGCCCAGTGGTCGGCCAGATGTCGCACTTGTGGTCAACGACGGGCCGCAACGATCTGCGGCCGCGGTGTTCACCAGTAATAGGGTCGAAGCGGCGCCCGTCACCTGGTCGAGGGAGACCGTCCGCGATGGCCGCCTCGATGCGGTGATTCTCAACTCTGGAGGCGCCAATGCCTGCACGGGTGCACCGGGGTTCCTCGATACACATCGCACGGCGGAGGTCGTGGCCGAGACGCTCGCGATCTCATCGGCCGATGTTGCCGTGTGCTCGACCGGTCTGATTGGCGAGAGGTTGCCGATGGAACGGCTTCTCGCGGGAGTCGACTTGGCAGCGGCTCAACTCGCGACATCCGGTGGGCGTGATGCCGCCACGGCGATCATGACGACCGACACGGTGGCTAAAGAAGCGCGGGTTGATGGAGCGGGATTCACCGTAGGAGGAATGGCCAAAGGAGCCGGGATGCTCGCCCCAGCCCTGGCGACGATGCTTGTTGTCGTGACAACTGACGCCGAAGTGGAGCCCGGCGATCTCAGCACGGTGCTCAGCGAGGCGACTGCAGTGAGCTTTGATCGCATCGACTCCGACGGTTGTCAGTCCACCAACGACACGGTGCTGTTGCTTGCATCGGGAGCCTCCGGCATCCGACCTTCTCGCGAAGAGCTCGCTGCCGCTGTCACGGCCTGTTGCGCTGATCTTGCCCGGCAACTGATTGCCGACGCCGAGGGCGCCAATCACGACATTGCGATCGAAATCCGCAGCGCTGCAACGGAATCGGACGCGCTTCTGGTGGCTCGGGCGATTGCGCGCAACAACCTCTTCAAGTGCGCGATCTTTGGCAATGACCCGAACTGGGGCCGCGTGGTGGCCGCAGTCGGGACGACGGCGGCGGAGTTCGATCCGGCCCTACTCGACGTAGAGGTCAACGGCGTACAGGTGTGTCGAGGGTGTGGTGTGGGAGAGGACCGCGCGCTGGTCGACCTCACGCCACGCGAGGTGCACGTCGTGGTCGACCTGCACGCCGGTGAAGAGTCGGCGACGGTCTGGACCAACGACCTCACCCACGACTATGTCCATGAGAACTCCGCATACAGCACCTGAGAAGGCGTGAATCGATGACGACGCGCGACACCGAATCCTTTGCGGCCGCAGCCCTGAAGGCGCAAACCTTGGTGGAAGTCCTGCCTTGGTTGGAGCGCTTCCGCGATGTACTCGTCGTGGTGAAGTACGGCGGCAACGCCATGACGGACGAGCACCTGAAGGAGGCCTTTGCGGCGGATATTGCCTTCCTGCATTACGCGGGCCTTCGGGTCGTCGTGGTGCACGGCGGCGGGCCGCAGATTCAGCAGATGCTCGACCGCCTCGGGATCGAGAGCGAGTTTCGTGGCGGCCTCCGCGTGACGACGCCTGAGGCCATGGACGTCGTGCGGATGGTCCTGACCGGCCAGGTCTCTCGCGAACTCGTCGGGCTGATCAATCAGCACGGGCCGCTTGCGGTGGGAATGTCGGGGGAGGACGCGGCCTTGTTCGGTGCCCGTCGTCGGCAGACTGCAGCGGACGGCTCCGCCATCGACCTCGGCCTAGTGGGTGACGTGGAGTCGGTTAATCCCGAATCAGTGCGGGACCTCTTGGATGCCGGACGCATCCCCGTGATCTCGTCCGTGGCCCCCGACTTGGACCACGACGGGGCGGTCCTCAACGTCAATGCCGATACCGCGGCAGGCGAGTTGGCCCTGGCGCTGGACGCCGCGAAGCTGATCGTGCTTACTGACGTCGAGGGCGTTTATGCCAGGTGGCCAGACCGCGACAGTCTGATGGCCCAGATGAGCCTGGCCGAGGCGGCTGACCTGGTCAAGACGGTCGATGCCGGAATGGTGCCAAAGCTCGGCGCGTGCATCCGCGCTGTTCAAGGCGGAGTTCCGCAGGCCCACGTCATCGATGGCCGAGTCGCGCACTCGCTCCTGCTCGAAGTCTTCACGAACGAAGGGATCGGAACCATGATCCTTCCCGACGAGGCAACAAAGGACAGCTCATGACCACGCCTGAGGCAACCCCGCAGTCGGAGCAGTGGCTCGAGCGTTATGCCCAGAGCGTGCTCGGAGTGTTTGGAACTCCACCGCTCGTGCTGTCCCATGGGGAGGGGTGTGTGGTGCACGACATCGATGGGCGGCGCTATCTCGACCTGATCGGTGGGATCGCTGTCAACGCCCTCGGGCACGGCCATCCGGCCTTGGTCGCGGCGGTGAGCAAGCAGGTGAGTGAGGCGCTGCACGTCTCCAACCTGTTCACCAGCCCGGGTCAGATCCGGCTCGCGGAGCGACTGATCGAGATCGCGGACGCACCCAAGGCCTCGAAGGTCTTCCTTGCCAACTCCGGCGCGGAGGCCATCGAGGCGGCGATCAAGCTGTCGCGGCGTACGGGCCGGACCGAGATCATCGCCGCCGAGGGCGCCTTCCATGGACGCACCACCGGAGCGCTGGCGCTGACCCACAAGCAGGCATACCGGGAGCCTTTCGAGCCATTGCTTCCTGGCGTCGGCCATGTCCCGTACGGCGACATCGACGCGTTGACCTCGGCGGTGTCGGAACGCACGGCCGCCGTTTTCCTGGAGCCAGTGCAGGGCGAGGCCGGTGTCATCGAACCCGCCGTTGAGTATCTGCAGGCAGCGCGTGCGCTCACTCAGCAGCATGGTGCGCTGCTGATCATCGACGAAATCCAAACAGGCATCGGGCGTACGGGCCACTGGTTTGGCTTTCAGGCCTCCGGGATCGTGCCTGACGCCATCACGGTCGCTAAGGGCCTGGGCGGGGGAGTGCCGATTGGTGCGTTGGTGACCTTCGGGCAGGAGACCTCAGATCTGCTGACCGCAACCCAGCACGGCACCACGTTCGGTGGCAACCCGCTTGCGGCGGCGGCCGCGCTGGCCGTGCTGGAGACCATCGATGCTGAGAATCTTCGCGAGTCGGCCATCGCGCGCGGCACGCACTTGAGCGACAGCGTCCTGGCGCTTAACCATCCGCTCGTGACGGGAGTCCGCGGCGTTGGCCTGTTACGCGCTATCACCTTGCGTGAGCCGATCGCTGCTGCCGCGGCGGGGGTCTTACGCGAGCAGGGGTTCTTGGTGAACCCGGTGGCACCAGACGCACTGCGCCTGGCTCCGCCGCTGATCATCTCCGACACCGAAATCGACAGCTTTGTCGCGGCGTTCGGCCCAGCCCTCACCTCATGCGGAGCTCCATAATGCGCCACTTTCTGCGCGATGATGACCTCACGCCGAGCGAGCAGAGCGCCGTCCTTGATCGCGCGATGGCGCTGAAAGCGCAGCCTTTTAGCCAACGTCCGTTGGAGGGGCCGCGCGCGGTCGCCATGATCTTTGACAAGCCCACGTTGCGGACCCAGTTGTCCTTCTCGGTGGGCATCGCCCAGCTCGGAGGCTTCCCGATGGCTGTCGACGGTGGTCTTGCCCAGATCGGGACGCGGGAGTCCATCCCAGACGTCGCTCGGGTCGTGGGTCGCCAAGTCGCGGCGTTGGTGTGGCGCACATACGACCAGAAGCGACTTGAGGAGATGGCGGCCCACGTCGGCGTGCCGGTCGTCAACGCCCTCAGCGATGACTTCCACCCGTGTCAGATCCTCGCCGACCTGCTGACGATCCGCGAGCACCAGGGGGAGCTCGGGGGACTGACCATGGCTTATGTCGGAGATGCCGCCAACAACATGGCAGCCTCTTACCTGCTTGGCGGCACAACTGCGGGTATGCACGTCCGCGTGGCGGGCCCGCCCTCGCACCAGCCTCCTGCTGAGGTTCTTGATCGAGCCCACGAGATCGCCACGCAGACAGGCGGATCGGTGATGGTGACGGACGACCCCGTCGCTGCTGTGATGGGTGCCGATGTGGTCATCACGGACACCTGGGTGTCGATGGGCGCGGAGCATGAGACCCAACAACGCAAGGGCGAGGGGTCGCCATTCACCAAGTTCAGCCTCGACCAGGAGCTGGTGAGCCATGCGGCTCCAGCGGCCACTGTGCTCCATTGCCTGCCCGCATACCGGGGCTATGAGATTAGCGCGGAGGTGCTGGATGGCCCACAGTCTGCGGTGTGGGACGAGGCAGAGAACCGTCTCCATGTCCAGAAGGCGTTGCTCGCTCAGTTGCTGGAGTGGCACAAGGATGCGACGTGATTGCGCAGACTCGGGTGGCTCGGCACCAACTGATCGCGGACATCATCCAGCGGGAGTCGGTGCACTCCCAAGTCGAGTTGTTGAATCGGCTAGCCAACGAGGGCGTTGAGGTCACACAGGCAACTCTCTCGCGTGATCTTGGCGAAATCGGAGCTGAGAAGGTCCGCCATGGCAGGCGCCTGATCTACGCAGTTCCTTCAGACGGGCCGGAGCGTGAAATGCGTTCTGGCGCCGACGGATTGACGAACTCCGACAGCCGGCTGCGCCGGGTGCTGACCGAACTGTTGGTCGACGCCGAAAGCAACGGTCAGGTCGTTGTCGTCCACACCCCGCCGGGAGCAGCGAACTTTCTCGCGTCGGCAATCGATCACACAGCCCTGACCCCGGTGCTTGGCACTGTTGCCGGTGACGACACCATCGTGATCATTCCGCGTGCCGGGCACACGGCCGATGATGTGGCAACCCTGTTGCTCGCCCTATCCGAAGGAGAAGCGTGACCACCCCACCCACCGATCAGCCCACGGCGCTTTGGGGAGGGCGGTTCTCCGGCGGCCCGGCAGGCGCCCTCGCCGCATTGTCGAAGTCCACCCACTTCGATTGGCGCCTTGCACCACAGGACATCGCTGGCTCCCGGGCGCACGCCCGAGTGCTCGCCGCGGCTGGACTTCTAGATGACGAGACGTTGGCCGCCATGCTCGCCGGCCTTGACCGGCTTGAGGCCGATGTGCATTCGGGGGCCTTTGTGCCTGCTGCCTCTGATGAGGACGTGCACACGGCTCTGGAGCGGGGCCTGATTGAACGCGCGGGGCAGGAGGTCGGTGGCCGCTTGCGGGCTGGGCGTTCACGGAACGACCAGGTGGCCACGCTGTTCCGGATGTATCTGCGCGAGCACGGCCGCGTGGTCGCTGGCCTGCTTCTGGACGTCGTCGATGCCCTGACGGGCCAGGCTGACACGCACCTTGGTGTGGCGATGCCGGGGCGTACCCATCTGCAGCACGCGCAGCCGGTTCTGTTGTCGCACCATCTCCTCGCCCACGCGTGGGCGCTCCTTCGTGATGTCGACCGCGTGCGCGACTGGGACCGCCGTACGGACGAATCGCCTTATGGTTCAGGCGCTCTCGCTGGATCGTCGCTGGGGTTGGACCCCGAAGCAGTCGCAGCCGAGTTGGGGTTCTCGCGCTCGGTCGACAACTCGATCGACGGAACGGCGTCCCGCGACTTCGTCGCCGAGTTCTCCTTCGTGTCGGCAATGGCGGCAGTGAACATCTCCCGCATCGCCGAAGAGGTCGTGCTCTGGGCCACCAAGGAGTTCTCCTTCGTGACGTTGCATGACTCGTACTCGACCGGTTCGAGCATCATGCCGCAGAAGAAGAACCCCGATGTGGCTGAACTTGCGCGTGGGAAGGCGGGACGTCTCGTAGGGGACCTGGCGGGTCTGATGACGACGCTAAAGGCGCTTCCGCTGGCCTACAACAGGGATCTTCAGGAGGACAAAGAACCGGTATTCGACGCCGTCGACACCCTCGAACTGCTGCTCCCTGCTTTCGCTGGCATGCTCGAGACTCTGACTTTCCATGCTGAGCGTCTTGAATCGCTTGCCCCTCAGGGCTTCTCGTTGGCCACCGACATCGCCGAGTGGCTCGTACGCGAAGGTGTGCCCTTCCGGATCGCGCACGAGCTGGCGGGCGCGTGCGTCCAGGCCTGCGAAGAACGGAACATCGAACTGTGGGATCTGAGTGACGCCGACCTCGCGGCCATCAGCGATAGCCTCACCCCTGGGGTGCGCGAGGTCTTGAGCGTGCCGGGCTCGCTCGCCTCCCGCTCGGCCAAGGGCGGCACTGCACCAGATCGGGTACGAGAGCAGTTGGCTGATGTACGTGCGCGGGCCGAGAGCCTGCGCGCGTGGGCAGGCAACACGGACGGAAGGGACGACCGACAGTGAGCAAGGTCTTCGACGAACTGCAATGGCGTGGCCTGGTGGCGCAGTCCACCGATGAGGCCGCCTTGCGGGAAGCAATAGACGGCGGACAGGTCACCGTCTATTGCGGGTTCGACCCCACTGCGGCATCTCTGCACATCGGACATCTGGTCCAGCTCATCGTCCTTCGGCACCTGCAACGGGCCGGCCACCGGGTGATTTGTCTGGTGGGCGGCTCGACCGGGCAAATCGGCGACCCTCGGCCCACTTCAGAGCGGGTGCTGCACACCAAGGAGCAGACCGCTGAGTGGGTGGCCTCAATCCAAGAACAAGTACGGCCGTTCTTGGATCTGGAGGGGGACAACCCCGCCGTCATGGTGAATAACCTGGACTGGACGGCGCCGATGAGTGCGCTCGACTTCCTCCGCGACGTGGGTAAGCACTTCCGGGTCAACTCGATGATCAAGCGCGACATCGTCGCGCGGCGCCTGGAGTCCGATCAGGGGATCAGCTACACCGAGTTCAGTTACCAGTTGCTGCAGGGTCTGGATTACCTCCATCTCTACCGGACGTACGACTGCACGCTTCAGGTAGGTGGGAGCGATCAGTGGGGCAACCTGCTGAGCGGAGTTGATCTCGTCCACAGTGCCGAAGGAGCGCGTGTTCACGCGCAGACCACACCTCTCATCACCGACGCTGAAGGCCGCAAACTCGGAAAGTCCGAAGGCAACGCGCTCTGGCTCAACGGGGACCTGATGAGCCCGTACGCCTTCTACCAATACTGGCTCAACACCGAGGATGCCGTCGTCATCGACCGCATGAAGGTCTTCACCGACCTGAGTGCCGCGGACATCGGCGAGTACGAACACCAGGTGGCTGATGAGCCGTTCCGACGAGCCGCACAGCGTCGCCTAGCCACTGACGTCACGACCCTGGTCCACGGTGCTGAGGCGACGGCCGCCGTGGAGGCGGCGTCAGCTGCATTGTTCGGCAAGGGTGACGTCGGCGTGCTCGACGAGCGGACGCTGCTGGACGCGACTGCAGAGCTGCCAGGAGGACCGGCTGACGCGGGGGACACGATCGTTGACGTCCTCATCAAGACGGGCGTCGCAGACAGCCGAAACGCGGCCCGTCGCTTGCTGTCTGACGGCGGAATATCCCTCAACAATGCCAAGCTCGCCGACCCCGACTACGCCCTCGAGGAGGGCGACTTCCTCCATGGGCGCGTGGCGCTCATCAAGCGGGGCCGGAAGCATCAGGTCGCGGCCCGTCGGGGGTAGCGACCCCGATTTGGTGTGGTCGCGATCGGTGCCGTAGTGTTCTCTTTGTCGCCGCAAGGAGGCACGGACAGCCGCCAGGCTGGCCGGTCCACGGATGACACTCCATTGGATGGCTGGGACTCCAGCACATCAGTGGGCCCAACACCAAGAGCGAAGATCCTCACCAGTTTGACGAGGGTGTCGCACTTCGGGTAAGTTGGGCGAGTTGCTCACAACCACAGAATCTTGCAGATTCAGGTGCGCGTGGGTGCATGTTTTTTGAGAACTCAACAGCGTGTCGAGTGATTGATGCCAAATGTTTGTTTGGTTGATCATTGTGAAACTTTTTTTGTTTCCGTTGATTCGGCCGGGTTTTTGATTTTCTTTTTTGGAGAGTTTGATCCTGGCTCAGGACGAACGCTGGCGGCGTGCTTAACACATGCAAGTCGAACGATGATGCGGTACTTGTATCGCGGATTAGTGGCGAACGGGTGAGTAACACGTGAGTAACCTGTCCTTGACTCTGGGATAAGCCTGGGAAACTGGGTCTAATACTGGATATGTCTGCGTGCCGCATGGTGCGTGGTGGAAAGATTTTTTGGTCAAGGGTGGACTCGCGGCCTATCAGCTTGTTGGTGGGGTAGTGGCCTACCAAGGCGATGACGGGTAGCCGGCCTGAGAGGGTGACCGGCCACACTGGGACTGAGACACGGCCCAGACTCCTACGGGAGGCAGCAGTGGGGAATATTGCACAATGGGCGAAAGCCTGATGCAGCGACGCCGCGTGGGGGATGAAGGCCTTCGGGTTGTAAACTCCTTTCGCCATTGACGAAGCCCTTCGGGGTGACGGTAGGTGGAGAAGAAGCACCGGCTAACTACGTGCCAGCAGCCGCGGTAATACGTAGGGTGCGAGCGTTGTCCGGAATTATTGGGCGTAAAGAGCTTGTAGGCGGTTTGTCGCGTCTGCTGTGAAAGCCCGGGGCTTAACTCCGGGTCTGCAGTGGGTACGGGCAGACTAGAGTATGGTAGGGGAGACTGGAATTCCTGGTGTAGCGGTGAAATGCGCAGATATCAGGAAGAACACCGATGGCGAAGGCAGGTCTCTGGGCCATTACTGACGCTGAGAAGCGAAAGCATGGGGAGCGAACAGGATTAGATACCCTGGTAGTCCATGCCGTAAACGTTGGGCGCTAGGTGTGGGATTCAGTCTATGAGTTCCGTGCCGCAGCTAACGCATTAAGCGCCCCGCCTGGGGAGTACGGCCGCAAGGCTAAAACTCAAAGGAATTGACGGGGGCCCGCACAAGCGGCGGAGCATGCGGATTAATTCGATGCAACGCGAAGAACCTTACCAAGGCTTGACATGCACCGGACGATCGCAGAGATGTGGTTTCCTTTTGGGCTGGTGCACAGGTGGTGCATGGTTGTCGTCAGCTCGTGTCGTGAGATGTTGGGTTAAGTCCCGCAACGAGCGCAACCCTCGTTCCATGTTGCCAGCACGTAATGGTGGGGACTCATGGGAGACTGCCGGGGTCAACTCGGAGGAAGGTGGGGATGACGTCAAATCATCATGCCCCTTATGTCTTGGGCTTCACGCATGCTACAATGGCCGGTACAGAGGGATGCGAGACCGTGAGGTGGAGCGAATCCCTTAAAGCTGGTCTCAGTTCGGATTGGGGTCTGCAACTCGACCCCATGAAGTTGGAGTCGCTAGTAATCGCAGATCAGCAACGCTGCGGTGAATACGTTCCCGGGCCTTGTACACACCGCCCGTCAAGTCACGAAAGTTGGTAACACCCGAAGCTCATGGCCTAACCAGTTTTCTGGAGGGAGTGGTCGAAGGTGGGACTGGCGATTGGGACTAAGTCGTAACAAGGTAGCCGTACCGGAAGGTGCGGCTGGATCACCTCCTTTCTAAGGAGCACTCCTCATGTTCGCCTCCGTTGTGGGGGTGGGTGTGGGGTTTGTTGTTTTTGCTCGTGTGGTCATGTCCGGTTGTCGGGTGTGAGCGCGGGCGTGGATAGATCATCAATCATGGTGCCTGGTTGTGGGTGCTGCTGTGGGTGAGTACGCCTGGTCCTGCTGTTGTGGGGTTGGGTTGGAAAGCGTGTGGTGGTGTTCGCTGGTTGGGTGTCGACACGTTGTTGGGTCCTGAGAGAACATGCGGACCAATTCTTTGCGCTTCCCTTGTGTTTTGTGGGGGGTGTGGGGGTTGGTGTGGTGTTTTCTTTGTTGTGCGTTTCGCATGTGTGGCTCATGGTTTGTGGGTTGTGTGTGTGGGGTGTGTGTTGTTTGAGAATTGTATAGTGGACGCGAGCATCTTTGTTTTTTGTGTTCAAGTTTTTAAGAGCACATGGTGGATGCCTTGGCACCAGGAACCGATGAAGGACGTAGGAATCTGCGATAAGCCTCGAGGAGTCGATAACCGGACTGTGATTCGAGGATTTCCGAATGGGGAAACCCAGCACCCGTCATGGGGTGTTACTCGCGCCTGAATATATAGGGCGTGTAGAGGGAACGTGGGGAAGTGAAACATCTCAGTACCCACAGGAAGAGAAAACAACAGTGATTCTGTGAGTAGTGGCGAGCGAAAGCGGATGAGGCTAAACCTGTTTCGTGTGATACCTGTCAGGGGTTGCGGAGTGGGTGTTGTGGGACGTGCATTGCTGGTACTGACATGCCGGCGCGGAGTGATAAATCGTGCGCATAGGTGAAGCGTTTTGAAGGGCGCGGCGTAGAGGGTGTTACCCCCGTAACCGAAATGTGTGTGACTTCGTTTGTGTGTTCCCAAGTAGTACGGGGCTCGTGGAATCCCGTGTGAATCTGGCAGGACCACCTGCTAAGCCTAAATATTCCCTGGTGACCGATAGCGGACTAGTACCGTGAGGGAAAGGTGAAAAGTACCCCGGGAGGGGAGTGAAATAGTACCTGAAACCATGTGCTTACAATCCGTCAGAGCCGGCCCTTGTGGTGGGTGATGGCGTGCCTTTTGAAGAATGAGCCTGCGAGTTAGTGCTCGGTGGCGAGGTTAACCCGTGTGGGGTAGCCGTAGCGAAAGCGAGTCCGAATAGGGCGTTTGAGTCGCCGGGTCTAGACCCGAAGCGGAGTGATCTACCCATGGCCAGGTTGAAGCGCCGGTAAGACGGCGTGGAGGACCGAACCCACTTAGGTTGAAAACTGAGGGGATGAGCTGTGGGTAGGGGTGAAAGGCCAATCAAACTCCGTGATAGCTGGTTCTCCCCGAAATGCATTTAGGTGCAGCGTCACGTGTTTCTTACCGGAGGTAGAGCTACTGGATGGCTGATGGGCCTCACCAGGTTACTGACGTCAGCCAAACTCCGAATGCCGGTAAGTGAGAGCGTGGCAGTGAGACTGCGGGGGATAAGCTTCGTAGTCGAGAGGGAAACAGCCCAGATCATCAGCTAAGGTCCCTAAGCGTGTGCTAAGTGGAAAAGGATGTGGAGTTGCTGTGACAACCAGGAGGTTGGCTTAGAAGCAGCCACCCTTGAAAGAGTGCGTAATAGCTCACTGGTCAAGTGATTCCGCGCCGACAATGTAGCGGGGCTCAAGCACACCACCGAAGCTGTGGCTTCCGCATTTTACCCTAGCCTTCGTGGTTCAGGGGTGCGGTTGGGTAGGGGAGCGTCGTGTAGCGGGTGAAGCAGCAGCGTGAGCTAGTTGTGGATGCTACACGAGTGAGAATGCAGGCATGAGTAGCGAATCACGGGTGAGAAACCCGTGCGCCGATTGACTAAGGGTTCCAGGGTCAAGCTAATCTGCCCTGGGTAAGTCGGGACCTAAGGCGAGGCCGACAGGCGTAGTCGATGGATATCCGGTTGATATTCCGGAACCGGCGAAAGACCGCTCATATTGAACCAGGTGATGCTAACCACCCTAACCCGTGTCTTAGTTCCTTTCGAGGGACGGGGCGTGGGGGTGCGTGGGACCCGATCTTGTAGTAGGTAAGCGATGGAGTGACGCAGGAAGGTAGCCTCCGCGTGGCGATGGTTGTCCACGTCCAAGAGTGCAGCCCGATGCCATAGGTAAATCCGTGGTGTCTTTGGGTCAGGCTTGATGGTGACCACATATGTGGGAAGTAGGGTGATCCTATGCTGTCGAGAAAAGCTTCTAGCGAGGTCTGAGCCGCCCGTACCCTAAACCGACTCAGGTAGTCAAGTAGAGAATACTAAGGCGATCGAGTGAATCGTGGTTAAGGAATTCGGCAAAATGCCCCCGTAACTTCGGGAGAAGGGGGGCCTTCCACCTTGAAACCCTTTACGGGTTAGGGGTGGGGGCCGCAGAGAGCAGGGAGAAGCGACTGTTTACTAAAAACACAGGTCCGTGCGAAGAAGCAATTCGATGTATACGGACTGACGCCTGCCCGGTGCTGGAACGTTAAGGGGACCGGTTAACACCTTCGGGTGTGAAGCTGAGATCTTAAGCGCCAGTAAACGGCGGTGGTAACTATAACCATCCTAAGGTAGCGAAATTCCTTGTCGGGTAAGTTCCGACCTGCACGAATGGCGTAACGACTTCTCCACTGTCTCGACCACGAACTCGGCGAAATTGCATTACGAGTAAAGATGCTCGTTACGCGCAGCAGGACGGAAAGACCCCGGGACCTTCACTATAGCTTGGTATTGGTGTTCGGAACGGCTTGTGTAGGATAGGTGGGAGACGTTGATCCCCTCGCGCCAGCGGGGGCGGGAGTCATTGTTGAAATACCACTCTGGTCGTTTTGGGCTCCTAACTTCGGACCATGATCTGGTTCAGGGACAGTGCCTGGTGGGTAGTTTAACTGGGGCGGTTGCCTCCTAAAAGGTAACGGAGGCGCCCAAAGGTTCCCTCAGCTTGGTTGGCAATCAGGTTTTGAGTGTAAGTGCACAAGGGAGCTTGACTGTGAGACAGACATGTCGAGCAGGGACGAAAGTCGGGACTAGTGACCCGACGGTGGCTTGTGGAAGCGCCGTCGCTCAACGGATAAAAGGTACCCCGGGGATAACAGGCTGATCTTGCCCAAGAGCTCATATCGACGGCATGGTTTGGCACCTCGATGTCGGCTCGTCGCATCCTGGGGCTGGAGTTGGTCCCAAGGGTTGGGCTGTTCGCCCATTAAAGCGGTACGCGAGCTGGGTTTAGAACGTCGTGAGACAGTTCGGTCCCTATCCGCTGCGCGCGGAGGAAACTTGAGAAGACCTGTCCCTAGTACGAGAGGACCGGGATGGACGAACCTCTGGTGTGTCAGTTGTCCTGCCAAGGGCACGGCTGATTGGCTACGTTCGGAAGTGATAACCGCTGAAAGCATCTAAGCGGGAAGCACGCTTCAAGATGAGGTTTCCAACACCCTTTGGGTGGAGAGGCTCCCAGCAGACTACTGGGTTGATAGGCCGGACGTGGAAGCACAGTAATGTGTGTAGCTGACCGGTACTAATAAGCCGATAACTTGACCATAATTAACCATAAGAACAAAACAAAGCATGAATACGCGTCCACTATACAATATCTGAAACAACACACCACAACACCAAACCCCCCGTA
>NZ_AQXW01000003.1:300000-453497 GCF_000376825.1 Demetria terragena DSM 11295
GACGGTCATCATGCTTGCCGGTCTGCAGGGATCGGGTAAGACCACCTTTGCGGGAAAACTTGCGCGTCGCCTGAAGGACGAGGGTCACTACCCGCTGCTGGTCGCGGCCGACTTGCAGCGACCCAACGCCGTGACCCAGCTGGAGGTTGTCGCTGAGCGGGCGGGCGCGTTGTGCTTCGCACCCGAGCGGGGCAACGTTGGCGGTCACGACGCGGTGACCGAGTCGGGCGAAGGCACCCGGTCCTTTGGCGATCCCGTGGCCGTGGCTCGCGGTGGCGTCGGTCAGGCCACCCTGCGCGGTTATGACGTCGTCATCATCGACACCGCCGGTCGGCTTGCCGTCGATGAGGGGCTCATGGTCCAGGCGCGCGACATTCGCGACGCCGTCCAGCCCGACGAAGTGCTGTTTGTCATTGACGCCATGATCGGACAGGCGGCGGTCGACACCGCTGTGGCCTTCTCCGAAGGCGTCGATTTCACCGGTGTGGTGTTGTCCAAGCTCGACAGCGATGCCCGTGGTGGTGCGGCATTGTCGGTGGCGTCTGTCACGGGCAAGCCGATCATGTACGCCTCGGTGGGCGAGCAGGTCAAAGACATCGAAGTCTTCCACCCGGACCGGATGGCATCGCGCATCCTGGACATGGGTGACGTGCTCACGCTCATCGAGCAGGCCGAGCGAGCGTTTGACCGCGACCAGGCCGCCGAGATGCACCGCAAGTTCATGGCGGAGGAAGACTTCACCTTCGATGACTTCCTGGAGCAGATGGCGGCCATCAAGAAGATGGGCAACCTGAAATCGCTCCTCGGGATGATGCCCGGCATGGGCCAGATGAAGGACCAGTTGGCCGACCTGGACGAGCGCGAGTTCGATCGGGTCGAGGCGATGGTGCGGTCGATGACGCCGTTCGAGCGCACGCATCCCAAGCAGATCAACGGTTCCCGCCGAGCCCGTATCGCCCGCGGTGCCGGTGCGACCGTCTCCGAGGTCAACCAGTTGCTGGAGCGCTTCCAAGGGGCGCAGAAGATGATGCGGCAGATGCGCAAGGGCGGTGGCGGCGGCATGCCGGGTATGCCCGGTATGCCAGGCGCAGGCCCCGGCGGCGGCAAGCGCGGAAAACAGCAGGTCAAGAAAAAGGGCAAGAGCGGCAACCCGGCCAAGCGCGCACAGCAAGAGAAGGCGGCCGCTGAGAAGGCCGATGCGGCGCGTACGGCCGCGATGTCCGGCGCCTTCGGCAACTTGGGTGATCAGGACGAAAAAGACCTGAGCGACCTCAAGTTGCCGAAGGGCTTTGAGAAGTTCTTGGACAAGTAGGTTCTAGGTCCTGCAGGTCCTAGGCGCGGCGCTTCGCAATGAACGTCCAGGCGTTCTTGTTGTAGGAGTTGTCGTACCCGAAGTCATCGAGGATCAGGTCGCGAATGCGGATCACCTCGACCGGGCCGAACTGTTCCTCGATGAGTTCCTGAACCTTGGTGCGGCTGAGGACATTCCAGAAGTACGTGCGCACTGGACGTACGTGGTGCTCGGGAGCGTCTGTCATGCTGAAGAAGGTCAAGAGCAGACGCTTGTCCGCCAGGCGGCAAGCCTCTGAGACGGCCTTCTCCATCGCTTCGATCGACATGTGCTCGAAGAGGTCGAACACCACGACATCGTCATAACTACGGTCGGCATACGGCAGTTCGTGCACGCTTCCGACCTGAAAGTCCACACCGGGGAAACGGCGCTTGGCGTTGGTGATGTTCTTGTCGTTGAGGTCGACGCCGGTGTAGTCAAGATGCTTGGCGATGCCATAACGGTGGAAGAAGCGGTAGTCGTTGGCCGAGCCACACGCGAATTCAAGAACCTTGCGTGGCTGATCCACAGTCCGGTCCGCGAGCGTTGCCGCCCATTCCTTCTCGAACTCGCCCTGCCATGGGCGGATCGCCTCGGCCACTTCGAGGACCTCAGCCCGCTTGGCGTCATCGAGGTAGGAGCCCATCGTCACACCAAGCTCGTCGGCGCGCTTGTGGAGTGCCTTGGTCGCCTTGACGCAGTGCTCCATCTCGCGGTGCTTCAGGTCGCTGAAGTCGTCGTCGAAGAGAACGTCCACGAGCAAGTGACGCGCCATGATGCTCTGCGCGTTGACCTGTGGGTTCTGGAACCCGCTGACCAGGTAGGAGTCCAGCGCGTCGGGATCGTGCTTGGCCCAACTTGACTTCAGTGTGCGCTGTTCCTCGTTGACATCGGTCGGTCGTCCCTTGGCGCTAGGCCCCGCATGCTGAAACCCGGGAGCGGAGGTCGCGCGCTTAGGCGCTGCAGCGACCGGAGCCGCGCCGGTCTGAACTGCGTCCGGCTGCTTGCTCGGGACTCGATTCTTGACCTGGCGCAGGACCTTGCCGGCAACCGCACGACGCCGACTGCCCGGTGGAACGAATTTGTCTAGTGAACCCATACTCTGTGCACCCCTGTGCCGCTTGATGTAGTAGTGGTTCTGGGTGAAGTTACCCGATCTTGTAGGCCAAGATAAGGATTTGCGACCTTTCGAGTGTTTCCACCATGCCCGGCCGAGCGGCTGTCACACTGTCGCCCATGTCTACGCGCACAGGTCGCCCCATCGTCCTCCTTTCGACCGCAGCCCTCGCCCTCTCCGTTGGTGTCAGCTCGCCGGCTACTGCAGATCGGAACCGGCCTCAGTTGAGCCCCGAATCCGGAGTCATGATCGGTGCTTGTTTGTCCACGTCGAACCTCCCGTATGAGGAGGACTTCCTACATAAACCCCAAGCCGGGGAGTTCATCCGGCAGGGCGGTTTCGAGCCTCTCCTGACTCGCTTCGCGGCGAAGTTGTGCCGCGAGAAGTCAGGGTCGTCGGCGCAACACCTGGTAGAGCGCACTTCGCGGGTGCTGTGGCGTACGGCTGTGGATCGGGCGCAGGGGCGCGTCGAGATGGGCACCTTGAGCGCGGGTGACGACCGGCCGCTTTATTGGACCCGCTTGTCGATGGTCGCGGCGCTACGCCAATGGTCGCCGAGTTCACATGTGAAGAGCGGGCAGCGACAGCGACTCATCGACACCGTGGACCGAATCAGCCGTGGCCAAGACGACATCAAGTTCTCCGGCAGCAAGCGAACCAAGCGCGTGTTGGTGACCGGGTTTGACCCCTTCACCCTGAACCGCGATGTGCGGCAAGGGAACCCGTCGGGTGCAAGCGCATTGGCGCTCGACGGTCAGACGATCCAGACAAAGGCCGGCCCGGCCCGCGTAGAGACCGCCGCATTCCCGGTGCGGTGGCGTGACTTCGAAAAGGGAATGGTTGAGCAGGCCCTGTTGCCGCACTTCCGACCAGGACGTCGACAGGTCGATGCTTTCGCTACGACGAGTCAGGGACGCGAAGGCATCTTCGATCTGGAGCAGAGCAACGGCGCCTGGCGCGGCGGGTACAACGACAACGAGGACGTTTGTTATCGCGGCATCGTGCCCATCCCCAAGAAAACCCCGACCGTACGTCCGCAGCCGCAGTGGGTCCCGACCACTCTGCCCACCGGCAAGATGACGGCGGCCGATACCGGAGCCTTCCCGGTCAACCACAACACTGAAGTTGTTGAGGTTCCAGGGACGACCCCACCCGAACCAGTCACCACCGCGTGTCCGGCGGGCGCGAGCCCCGGCACGACCCGGCCGGACGGTCCGACGGCCGGTTCGCAGGCGCGATCCGGTGGCGGCGGGGACTACCTGTCCAACGAGATTGCCTATCGAGCGACCCTGCTGCGCGATGCGGTCAAGCTCCGCGTGCCTGGTGGACACATTCACACCCCAGTGCTCAGCGGCCTCGCGACCGACCAGAACGAGTTGACGTCACCGGCCTTCGAGACCAATCGCACGTCGATCAATGATCAGGTGAGATCACTGCTGCGGGTCGGAGTCGGGACGTTGGGACAGAGCGACCGTGGCTGAGCGGCAGGCCGAGGCCAGCCCCGCAGCAGGCACGAAGAAGGCACTCCTCGGCGCCATGTTCCTGATGGCTACTAGCGCCATCGGACCTGGATTCATCACGCAGACAGCAAGTTTCACCGCGCAACTTGGTGCCGCCTTTGCTTTCGCGATTGTGGTCTCGATCCTGCTGGATGTCGCGATCCAGACCAACGTGTGGCGGGTCCTTGGCCTGTCCGGACTCCGTGCGCAGGAACTCGGTGAGCGGGTCGCCCCTGGGCTGGGCGTCGTACTGGCGGTCTGTGTCGTCGCCGGAGGTATCGCCTTCAACATCGGCAATGTGGGCGGCGCCGGTCTGGGTCTCAACACGCTGACCGGGTTGAACGTCAAGGTCGCGGCACTGGTATCGGCAGCGATCGCCGTCGCAATCTTTCTCGTCCGCCGCGCGGGCGTCGCGATGGACCGCATCGTTGTCGTCCTGGGGGCGTTAATGATCATCCTGACGACCTACGTCGCCTTTGCGAGCGACCCGCCAGTCGGGGATGCCCTCAAGCAGGCTGTCGTTCCAGACACCGTGGACTTCCTCATCATCACCACACTGGTTGGTGGAACCGTTGGTGGTTACATCACCTACGCCGGTGCCCACCGACTTATCGACTCCGGGGTCACGGGTCGAGAGAACCTCCAGGCGATCACGCGCGGTTCGCTGACGGGCATCGGCGTCACCGCCGTGATGCGCGTGGTGTTGTTTCTCGCGATCCTGGGTGTCGTGTCGGCGGGGGTTTCACTATCAGAGGCCAACCCCGCAGGTTCTGCCTTTGAGTCGGCCGCGGGCGAGGTCGGGCTGCGGCTCTTTGGTGTGGTGCTCTGGGCCGCGGGTATCACCTCGGTGATTGGAGTGTCATACACGTGCGTCTCGTTCGTCACGAGCTTCTCGCGCGGTTTGGAGCAGCGCCGGAACTATCTCGTCGCCGGGTTCATTCTGCTGTCGATTGTGCTGTTCCTGATTCTCGGCAAAGCTCCGACCACGGTGCTGATCCTTGCTGGTGCGATCAATGGGCTCATCCTGCCCGTCGGTGTCGGGGTGATTCTGTGGGCAGCCTGGCGCCGCTCGCACGACTTGCTTGGCGGCTATGTCTATCCCAAGGTTCTGCTTGGGTTCGGGGCGCTCGCCTGGGTGCTGACGATCTGGCTGGCCTGGAAGTCGTTGGCCGGGATCCAGGACCTATGGTCGTGACATGACTCGTTTGTTCACGCGGACCATAGGCGAGCAGGGGCCGCGGATTGCGTTCTGTCATGGCCTCTTTGGCCAGGGACGTAATTGGAATCAGATCGCGAAAGGGTTGGCGGATGACTTCCGGGTCAGCCTCGTAGATCTGCCTGATCACGGGAAATCACCATGGTCTGAGAGTTTCTCCTATGTCGGGATGGCCGACACCCTGGCGGCAGAACTCGGCGAACTCGCGCCTGGCGAGAAATGGACACTCGTCGGGCACTCGATGGGCGGCAAGGTCGCCATGCTGGTGGCCTTGCGCCACCCGGACTTGTTGGAGCGGCTGGGGGTCGTCGATATCTCGCCGGTGTCGTACGGCGGGCTACGCGCTTTCGGCAAATACGTGATGGGGATGCGCAGTATCGACCTGGAGTCGATCAGTAGCCGCAGCGAGGCAGAAGCCAGCCTGCAAGAACGAGTGCCCGATGCGACGGTCCGTGGTTTCCTGCTGCAGAACTTGCGCCGCGATGACGGCGGCTTCGCTTGGCAGATGAACCTCACGTTGCTCGGCGACTCGCTCTCGAAACTTGGCGACTGGCCCGCCGACGCCATCTCGACGGGAACGACCTACGGCGGGCCGGTGCTTTGGGTGGCCGGCGCCGAATCGGCCTATGTCACAACCGAGTACGACGATGCGATGCGGAGGCTCTTCCCGCGAGCTCAACTCATCACGATTAAGCGCGCTGGCCATTGGGTTCACTCTGAGCAGCCAGAAGTCTTCCTTGCGGTGCTGCGCCGCTATCTCACCGCCGACACCTAATCCGTGTCGCCGATGACGCGAGCCGAGCACGTCATCACTGCGAGGTCATCACCCGCTGCTCCTGATCCGCACGTGACCCATGGTGAGCATCCCCGAGCAGGTCGATTCGGACCGTGTGCACCGTTCCAGTGAAGGCGTTGTTCACGGGCGGGTAGTCCTCGCTGACCGGTGTGCTGAGGTCCACGCCGACATCCAAGGTTTCATCGAAGGAGAAGTAGTAGGGAATCGTCGAGTCGACCCGACCCTCACCCACTTGATCGCCATCGACGCTGAGCGAGACCGTGCCGCCCAACCCCACGTCGCCGCCGTCGTAGGCGAACGACATCGCGACCTCATGGCGGCCGGGGGTGAGTGCAGACGAACCCCGGATCGCGAAGTGCTGCAAGCCGAAGTAGTTGTAGGTGTAGCAGGGAATACCGTCCACGCAGTACAGCGACCATCCACCAAACCGGCCACCCTGGGCAATCAGCACGCCGTGGGCGGAGTCGTTGACCTCGATGTCGGCGGTCACCGCATGCGATCGATTTTTGATGTTGGGCGTGGTCTCTTCCGTGAAGCGGGTCATGCCGCCTCGGTAGGTCACTGAGCGCCGATCGCCGAGGAGGTCGAGTCTTCCTGCGAGGACAGGGTTTTCGCGTTCGGTCACGCGACCGTCGAGCGGGAAGACCCGGTGCTTGGCCGCCTCGATGACAAACAGACGTTGCAGTGCGGCAAGGCGCTCCGGCTCACTCGCGGCAAGATTCTGTGACTGCGTCCAGTCCCGGGAGAGGTCGTACAACTCCCACGTATCGTCTTCGAACCGTTTCGCCCCGGTCGAGACCATCTCCCAGGGGATGCCGTGGCGAGCGACGGCCATCCAGCCTTCGTGATAAATACCGCGGTTGCCGCACATTTCGAAGTACTGGGTACGACGTTCGTCGGGGGCATCCGGAGCGTTAAGGGTGTACGCCATCGACGTCCCCTCGATGCGCTGCTGCGGGACGCCATCCACGGTGTGCGGTTGGGGTAGTCCGGCACATTCCAGCACAGTTGGAAGGACGTCAATGACGTGATGGAACTGGTGCCGGAGACCGCCCGGCTCCTCGATGCTCTCCGGCCAATGCACGATCATGCCGTCGCGCGCTCCTCCAAGGTGCGAGGCGACCTGCTTGGTCCATTGGAAGGGGGAGTTCATCGCGACCGCCCACCCGGCTGGGGCGATGGGATACGTACTCGGATCACCAATCTGGTCGAGCTGAGTGATCATCTCCTCGGGGTCGTCGACGATTCCGTGCCCAAGCCGGTGCTCAACGACGGTGCCCTCCACGCCACCTTCACCGGATGCTCCGTTGTCGCCCAGGATGTAGATCAAGACCGTGTTGTCGAGTTGGTCGATGTCGGCGAGTGCGTCGACGAACCGGCCAACCTGGGTGTCGGCATGCTCGGTGAAGCCCGCGAAGGTTTCCATGAACCGCGCACTGAGTTGACGTTGGGTACGACTCAGCTCATCCCAGTGCGGCAGACCCTCAGTCCAAGGCGCGAGGCGCGCGTCGGGGGACACGACACCGAGCTCGCGCTGTCGCTCCAGCGTGAGTTCGCGTTGACGATCCCAGCCATGGTCAAAGGCGCCTCGATAGCGTTCCCGCCACTCTGGCGCCACATGGAGCGGGGCGTGCGAGGCGCCCAGAGCCAGGTAGGTGAAGAACGGGCGGTCGGGGGTGAGGGTGTGCTGCGCGTGGACCCAGTCGATTGCATGGTCGACCAGGTCCTCAGTGAGGTGGTAGCCGTCCTCGGGGGTTCGGTCGGGCTCAACGGGCGTTGTGCCGTCGTAGAGCAGCGGGTACCAGTGGTTCATTTCTGCACCCATGAACCCGTAGAAGGTGTCGAACCCCTCACCCGTGGGCCATCGATCGAAGGGGCCGACGGTGCTGATCTCCCGTGGCGGGGTCTGGTGCCACTTGCCAAAAGCACTGGTGCTGTAGCCGTTTGCCTGCAGGACTCGGGCGATCGTTGCGGCGCTTTGCGGTCGATAGCCGTGGTACCCCGGGGCCGAGGTCGCCATTTCCGAGGTTCCGCCCATGCCGACGGAGTGGTGATTACGTCCCGTCATCAACGCCTGCCGGGTGGGGGAGCAGAGCGAGGTCACGTGGAAGCGGGTGTAGCGCAAGCCGTCCTCGGCGAGCCGGTCGGCGGTGGGCATCTGGCACGGTCCGCCGAACGCGCTGGAGGTGCCGTAGCCGAGGTCGTCCATGAGCACGATGACGACGTTGGGCGCTCCGGAGGGTGGCTGCGTGGGTCGTACTGGTTCGAAGGCGCTGGCCTGATCCTGAATCCCCCATGCCGTGGTGGCCTCATGGTGCTGGTCTGGTTCCGGCAGGATGTGCCGGCCGCCACGAAACTCGGTCATGTCGCTCCTTTGAGGTCACGCCTTGGCGGCGTACGCCGAAACACGCCTGAGTGGCGACGGCACGCGCTGACCCCGGCTACGTTGTGGGTATGTCTGAAGTTATACACCTTCGTGGGCACCTCCTGATCGGCCCGGAGGAAGAAGCGAATGAGGCCTGGGTTGCCAACGGACAGTTGACCTTTGAGCGTCCACCCGTGAGTCACGACGTACGCACCATTGAGGGCTATGTCTTGCCTGGTCTGGTCGATGCGCATTGCCATATTGGCCTGGACCCCGATGGCATCTCCGCTGAGCGCGCCGAATCACACGCCGTCACCGAACGAGAGGTTGGCGCGCTCCTCCTGCGTGACGCCGGAAGCCCGGTCGACACCAGCTGGATGCATGAGCGCGAGGATCTTCCGCGGCTGATTCGGGCGGGACGTCATATTGCTCGTACCCGGCGCTATATCCGAGACCTCGCGCACGAGGTAGAGCCGGAAGACCTGGCAAGCGTGGTGCGCCAGGAGGCCCGACGCGGTGACGGCTGGGTCAAACTGGTCGGCGACTGGATCGATCGGGAGACCGGTGACCTGGGGGTGAGTTGGCCCGCGGAGACACTGCCCGGTGCGATTGCTGCTGCTCATGAAGAGGGAGCGCGCGTCACCGCGCATTGCTTCGGTGAACAATCCCTGCGTGACCTGGCTGCCGCGGGCATTGACTGCATCGAGCACGCGACCGGGCTGCAGGAAGATTCCATCCAGACCTTCGTGGACCAAGGAATCGCCATCGTGCCGACGCTGGTCAACATCGCGAACTTCCCAACCTTTGCCGACGCCGGGCAGGAGAAGTTCCCCACCTATTCGGCTCACATGCGGCGCCTGCATGAGTCGCGGTATGCGGTGGTTGGCGCCGCGCATGATGCCGGCGTGGCGATCTATTGCGGGACCGACGCTGGGGGCCAGGTGCCCCACGGACACGTCGCCGAGGAGGTCATGGAGCTCGCGAAGGCAGGGTTGACCCCGATAGAAGCCATCGGCGCGGCCACCTGGCGCGCGCGTGCCTGGCTCGGCTGTCCCGGTTTGGAGGAGGGGCAGAGCGCGGATTGTGTGGTCTACCAACAGGATCCGCGTCTTGACCTGACCGAACTCAAGCGGCCAATCGCAGTCATACTGCGTGGGCGCCAAGTCGGCTAGTCCGTAGACTCCGCGACATGCTTCCTGAGTTGAGCGCCCGTGGCGAACGCGTCGCGGTTGCCACCGTGCGGGCCGAGGATTTGGCGCGCTATCGCCTCGCGGTAGAAGCCTCGGCCGAACGACTTTCAGCCTGGAATCCGACAGACCCGGGCGATCTCGGCCGTCACCTGCAAGCACAGTCGGCGGCCCATCGCACGTTCATCATCCACGCCCTCGATCCAGTGGGCGCCCACGGCATTGTGGGAAAGGTCAACGTCACCAACGTGGTTCGCGGTCGGTTTCAGAACGGCACGATGGGGTACGACGCCTACGACCCATACGTCGGGCAAGGGCTGTTTCGCGAAGGTCTGGAGCTGGTCGTGGGGCTGGCCTTCACGCCAGAACCGCACGGCATGGGTCTGCACCGCGTCGAGGCCAACGTCCAGCCGGGCAACGCAGCCTCGGCAGGAGTGCTGCGCTCGTTGGGTTTTCGGCGCGAGGGGCACATTCCCGACATGCTGTGGCTCACGGACTCATCGGGGTCGACAGCATGGCGGGATCACGATTCTTACGCGGTGACAGCGGGGGAGTGGCCAGCGCCGGCGTACGCCCCACACCGCCCGGCGCGCAGCATCGTGCTGGTGAACGGACTCCCTGGGGCTGGTAAGACGACGCTGGCCCGTCGGCTGAGTCAGGAACTGGGGGTGCCGCTGTTGAGGCATGCCGATTTTGGCTCATCGATCTGGTTGGCCCTTGGAGATTCTCCGGTGGGCGCGGTGCTCGACGTCGATGATGGCGACGCGCCGCGAGCAGACCTCGGTCCAGCGTTGGAGGTGAGGTGCATCGCAGGTCGAGGCACAGCGACCCGTGACGCAGCGAAGGTTGTGGTCGACCTGAGCGTGCCGGTGACCGACCGGCAGATCGCAGACCTCGCGCTGCGGGCGCGGGCCCTCGCCACGGGCGCGCGTTGAGTGGGCGTGTCGTGCTAGTGAATACGCTTCTTCACTAGCACGACACGCCGACTCAGGCACAGGTCGGCGTTACTTCACGCTGAACGGAACGGTGATGACCGTCTTGTCATCGACCTTGAACTCGCACTTGTACTCGCCCTTGGGGTAGCCGGACGGTGCGTTCGGGGCCTTGAGGTGGACGACTGCTGCGCCACCTTCAAAACTCTGCGAGAGCGTCGTGGACTTTGGACCAACCGGGGTCTGGAGTGTCGCATCGACCTTGCGGCCCTTGAGGTCGGTGATGACGGCGCTGCAGGCGAGACCGGACGGGTCGGAGAAGCTCGAGGTGTTGGACGTGCAGTGCGTGACCTGCTGCTCGGTATACATCGAGGTCGGCTCGCACGCCATGCCCTGCGTGGCCTGACCTTCGTTCCCGGAAATCTTGGCCTCACCAATCCAGGACTTCCCGCCAGCGCTGAATTTGCAGGCATAGGTGCCACCGGGCAACTGGAGCTTGCCGACCGAGAAGTTGAGGAAAAGCGTGCCCACGGCGGCCGTACGGTTGGTCGACGCCGAATAGACCTCAGTGCCATCGCGGAAGAGCTCAGCCTTGACGCTGCCGCGGACATCGTCTGGAAGGTCTGCCGAGCAATAGATCACGCTGCCGCTGACTGAGCTGCTGGTGGACTTGCACACTCGGGCCGAGGTGTCGGCGCCACTCTTGTCGCACAACTTGACCAGGTCACTGCGCGTCCCCGGAACCGTGCTGGACGCGGCGCTGGTCGCGCTGGCGGCCGAAGACGTACTTGACGATGAACTGGTGGAGGAAGACGAATCTTCGCTCGAGCTTGAGGGCGTCTCGGCCGAAGCACTTGCAGTGGCCGACGGCGCTGCCGACGTGTTCTGGGTCACGGTGGGGGCATCGCTGCCACAGGCGGTCAGTGTCGTGAGGGCGAGCACGCTGATTGCGACCGCAGCGCGGGTCGACACGGCTGCGCGAATTCGTTGGGTCATGGCATCACCATAGAGAACTGGCGCTGCAAAATTCTCACAGCGCCAGTTCTCGGGCGGCCAGATCAGGCGGCGGAACCGTTGCTCGAGGCCTCAGCCACCTGCTCAGACTGCCGCAGGTCGTCGGGCTCCAACGGACCCTGCATGCGCAGTGGCCGCTCTGCGAGGTAGCGGACGTAGGCGTACGGGGTGAAGAAGCCAGGCAGGTAGTCGCCCATAGCGCTCTGCTCGAGCACATCGCGCGCGTACTCGACATGCTTGACCTGCTCCTCCGTAGCAGCCCGAGTCAGCACAGCCACCTCCTCGTCGATCACTCGGCGAACCAGGTCAGGCGTGACCTCAGGTCCTTCGGCGAGTTGCGAGCGGTGGTGGAGCCACTGCCACAACTGCGCACGCGAGATCTCGACGGTGGCCGCGTCCTCCATCAGGTTGTCGATCGCGACGGCGCCGGTGCCTTGAACCCACGAGGCGAGGTACTGCAGCGCAACCGACACGTTCGTCCGCACTCCACCGAGGCTGATCGTTCTCGGAGTGCCATCCAAGGACACGAGATCGCCTGCGGTGATGGGGCCGTGACGGAAGTCCCGTTGGTGGGTCTTTCCGTCCAGGACCGAGTCGTACGCGGCCTGGGCCGTTTCGACCAGGAACGGATGCGCAACCCACGAGCCGTCGAAGCCCTCTGCGGCCTCGCGCTCCTTTTCGCCGCGCACCACCTGCAACGCGCGGTGTTGTTGCTCGTCGTTCTGTCGCGCTGGGTTCACTGCGGCCGGGCCGCCGATCGCGTAGGCGCCACGACGGTGACACGTCGAGACCAGCAGTTGGGTGTACGCGCGCATGAACGGTGTTGTCATCGTGATGTGGTCGCGGTCAGGGAGCACAAATTCATCACCACGGTGAGCGAAGGTCCGGATGAAGCTGAAGATGTAGTCCCAGCGCCCCGCATTGAGGCCAGCGGCGTGCTGGCGAAGTTCGTACAGGATCTCGTCCATCTCGAAAGCGGCCGTGATCGTCTCGATCAACACGGTCGCCCGCACGGTGCCCTGCCGAATGCCGAGCTCGTCCTGCGCCATCACGAAGATGTCGTTCCACAGCCGAGCCTCTTCGTGGCTCTCGATCTTGGGCAGGTAGAAGTATGGGCCGCTGCCACCTTCGATGAGCGCCTGCGCGTTATGGAAGAAGTAGAGACCAAAGTCGAGCAAGCTCGCGGAGATCGGCCGACTATCGATGCTGACGTGCTTCTCACACAGGTGCAGCGCGCGCGGACGCAAAATGATGGTCGTGTCGCTGCCAGTCGCCTGATGGGTGGTCCCATCCTCGGTGTAATCCAGGGCACCGCGGACCGCGTCATAGAGGTTGACCTGGGCGGAGATCACGTTCTCCCAGGAAGGCGCCGTCGCGTCTTCGAGGTCGGCAATCCACACCTGGGCGCCAGATTCCAGTGCGTGCACGCCCATCTTGCGGGTGGCGGGAGCGATCAACTCGCAGCGGCGATCGCGCAGCCCCCGACCGGGAGGCGCAACAGACCACGTGTCGTCCTGCCGCACGCCCCGGGTCGCGGTCAGGAAGTCAAGGTCCTCGCCAGCGCTGATACGTCGAGCGCGTTCGCGCCGTGCCTGCAACAACTCGGCGCGGCGACCGGCGAAGGCCGAGTCAAGTTTAGAGACGAAAGCAATCGCCTCAGGGGTCAGAATCGAATCGAATCGCGGGTGCATCGTGCCGCGGATCTGGGTGGTCATCACGCCCTCCTTCGAGGAGACGTCCGGGGATGGAAAAGGACCTGGGTCCCGCTGGCCGGAGCCAGTTGACCAGCGGGACCCAGGTGGTCGATCTCGGTCGATCTGAGTAGCACTGGCTACTCAGATCACCGTGGTCAGAACTGAGCGGACTCCGTGGAGTCCTTCAGCGCGGTCGTCGACGAGTCGGGGTTGAGCGCCGTCGAGACCAGGTCGAAGTAGCCGGTGCCAACCTCACGCTGGTGCTTGGTCGCGGTGTATCCGCGCTCCTCCGAAGCGAATTCACGCTCCTGCAACTCGACGTATGCCTTCATCTGCTCACGGGCGTAGCCGTGGGCCAGGTCGAACATCGAGTAGTTGAGAGCGTGGAATCCGGCCAGGGTGATGAACTGGAACTTGTAGCCCATCGCGCCCAGTTCGCGCTGGAACTTGGCAATGGTCTCGTCGTCCAGGTGCTTCTTCCAGTTGAACGACGGGCTGCAGTTGTAGGCCAGCATCTGGTCGGGGAAGTCAGCGTGCACCGCGTCAGCGAACTGCTTGGCAAGCTCGAGATCGGGGGTGCCGGTCTCCATCCAGATCAGGTCGGCATACGGCGCGTAGGCCTTGGCCCGCGTGATGCAGGGTTCGATGCCATTGCGCACCTTGTAGAAACCCTCCGCCGTGCGCTCGCCAGTGAGGAACTCGCGGTCGCGCTCATCCACGTCGGCGGTGATGAGGGTTGCTGCTTCTGCGTCGGTACGAGCAATGACCACACTCGGCACGTCGGACACGTCGGCCGCCAACCGTGCCGCGTTGAGGGTGCGCACGTGCTGTTGGGTCGGGATGAGCACCTTGCCACCCAGGTGGCCGCACTTCTTCTCGGAGGCCAACTGGTCTTCCCAGTGCACGCCCGACGCGCCGGAGGCGATCATCGACTTCATCAACTCGTACGCGTTCAGCGGGCCACCGAAGCCAGCCTCGGCGTCGGCCACGATCGGCACGACCCACTCATCGACGGTCTTAACGCCTTCAGAGAACTCAATCTGGTCGGCACGCATGAGCGCGTTGTTGATGCGGCGCACCACCTGCGGCACCGAGTTGGCCGGGTAGAGCGACTGGTCGGGGTAGGTCTGGCCGGCGATGTTGGCATCCCCGGCGACCTGCCACCCGGACAGGTAGATGGCCTTGAGCCCGGCCTTGACCTGCTGCACGGCCTGGTTTCCGGTCAGTGCGCCGAGGGAGTTGACGTAGTCCTCGGTGTGCAACTTGTCCCAGAGCTGTTCGGCGCCGCGACGAGCGAGGGTGAACTCTTCCTGCACGCTGCCACGGAGCTGCACCACGTCCTGGGCGCTGTAGTCGCGGGTGACGTTCTTCCAGCGTGGGTTGGTGTCCCAGTCCTTGCTGATCTCCGCTGCTGCTGTCGCTCGCGGATCCAAGCCGTCTTCGCTCAGCTGCGTTTCATTCACCGTGGCGGTCATGGCTCCTGTGTCCTTTCGATGCCGGCTGACGCCGGTTCACTGTCGGTGATCTGCTGTGGTCGCCGATCATGCTGGCGACTCGATGCGACCATCATGCGCAGCGCAACGGGCCTCTTTCACGCCGACCGGGCATAAAGAATCAAGAATTTTGACAAAACGACGCGATATGGATCCACTTTCATCGCTTTTCCGTCATGATGGCTGTCATGAGTCGTACGTCTTCACGTGGTCCTGGTCGGCTAGTCGCTTCTGCTCCAGCTCCGAGCCGCAACGATGCTGGTTCCCCGGTCGGCCCTGATCCGCTCACGATCGGACGGCGCCTTCGACACCTCCGCACGCAGGCGGGACGCACGCTCGGCGAAGTCGCCGAGTCTGTGGGAATGTCCCCGTCGGCGTTGTCTCTGATGGAAAACGGCAAGCGGGAGCCGAAGCTGTCGGCTCTCACCGCGCTTGCCGAGGAACTCGACACGACACTGACCGATCTGTTGAGTGCTGCGCCGCCAAGTCGCAGAGCATCGCTGGAGATCAAACTCGAACGGGTGCAACGGAGTTCGGCTTATGCTGCGCTCGGTCTTCCAGCCGTCAAGGTCGGGCCGCGGCTGTCAACTGAGGCCCTGGAGGCATTGGTTGGTATGCACGAGGCGATGGCTGAGGTGCAGGCTGAGCGGGCGGCAACCCCGGAACACGCACGGCAGGCGAATGCCGATCTACGGCTGCGGATGCGCGCGGCCGATAACTACTTCGGCGAGATCGAAGACCAAGCATCGGATCTGCTGTCCGCCATTAAGCACCCTGGTGGACCCATCAGTCGCGCGGCCGTTGATCGGTTGGCGGGGCACCTCGGCTACCAATTGATGCATACCTCGGACCTGCCTGGGTCGACCCGGACGGTGACCGACATGTCCCACCGCCGGATCTATTTGCCCCAGCCCGAGGCTGGTCAGCATGACTCGCGGTCCCTGGCTTTGCAGGCGCTGGGCCACCTTGTTCTGGGGCACCAGGTTCCGGAGTCGTACGCCGACTTTTTGACTCAGCGGGTGGAGATCAACTATTTCGCGGCCGCCCTTCTGGTGCCCGAGGCCGACGCGGTCACCCATCTGCAGCAAGCAAAGAAGGACAAGGACATCGCGATCGAGGACCTGCGGGATGCCTTCGCGGTGTCCTATGAGACCGCAGCGCACCGGTTCACCAATCTGGCGACGCGGCACCTGGGAATCCGTGTGCATTTCATGCGGATCTCTCGGGATGGCGTGATCTTCAAGGCCTATGAGAACGACGGCGTGAGCTTTCCTACCGACGCGAGTGGCGCGATCGAGGGGCAGCGGGTGTGCCGCGAATGGACGGCACGACAGGTCTTCGTGCAGCCAGATTTGTCGCAGGCCTACCAGCAATACACCGACACCCGAACCGGGACCTATTGGTGCACGGCGGTCGTCGACCGAACCCAGGACGGCCTTTTCGCGGTCAACGTCGGGGTGCCTTATGCCGACGTGAAGTGGATGCGTGGGCGAGAGACCACATCCCGCTCGAAGTCGCGATGCCCGGACCCGACGTGCTGCACGCAGCCGCCGAGTGAACTCGCCAGCAGGTGGTCCGGCCATGCTTGGCCGAGCGCCCGGGCCCACTCCCATCTATTGGCGGCGATGCCACCAGGGGTGTTCCCGGGCGTCGACGACACCGAGGTCTATGCCTTCTTAGAGCGGCACGCCCCGACTCGGTGACCGGGTGATTTCACAGCCCCTACTTCACAGCCTTGAGTGCGTCGACCAAACCGTGCCCGTAGTAGCCGTTGTTGTTGTCGGGTCCGGCACAGGTGTCACCATCACAGGGCATCTCGGTGGCCTGTGACTTCAAGAGTCCAATCAGGCGCTCCGGACTGGCCTTGGGATGAGTGGCCTTGAGCAGGGCGAGTACGCCTGCGACGTGCGGCGAAGCCATCGATGTGCCACTGCTGCTGCCGTACTGCCCGTTGGGCAACGTCGAGAGGATGTTGGCGCCGGGAGCCGCGACCGTGATCTTGCCTTTGCCGTAGTTCGAGAAGCCCGACTTGGTTATGCCGGCTTTGTCGTCGGATACGGAAGAGACCGACACGGTGCCGGGGACTTCGGTGGGGAGGTCCAGGCAGTCCTTGTTCAGCTGGCGGCTCACCGCTTTGCTGTCGTTGGGGCTGGTGGTGTCAGTGGTCTTGTTGGCCAGGTCGTAGGTGGAGTTGCCTGAGGCGGCAACATGGGCAACGCCCTTATAGGTCGCGTAGGACATTGCGCGGCGAACGGCTTCCATGCCGGGTGCTTGGTTGGCTTGGTCCGAGCACCAGAACGCCCACGGGTCGACGTAGTAACTGTTGTTGGTGACGTCGATGCCCTGCATGGCCGACCACATCATGCCGCAGACGGCGTACTCCGGATAGATGAAACCACCGTCGTTGACCACCTTCACCGCGGCAATCGCTGTGTTGGGGGCAATCCCGACGATGCCTTCGCCGTTGCGGGCTGCGCCGATGGTTCCCGCGACATGGGTGCCGTGGCTACTTGTGGTGGGGCCCCAGTTCTTGCGTTCCGGGACTCCAGCGTTCTGGCAGGAGACCGATTTGTCGGACCGGAAGTTGGAGACCAGATCCGGGTGGAGGCCGTCGACGCCGCTGTCGACAACGCCAACCACGACGTCGGAGCTACCGCCGCTGATCTTGTGCGCGCGGTTGGCCTTGATGGCCTTGTTGCCCCACTGCTCACCTTCGCGGGGGTCTGCTTTCACCTTCGTCGCCTGCTCGTGCCCGGTGGTGTCCGTACGCTCGACCGAAGCCTTGCGAGAACGAGACGGTGACTTGTCCTCGCTGTCGGTGCCCGGTGTGCCCTCGGCCACCGCAGTTGTCCGGGTCTGGCCAGCCGACTTGATCGGCGAGTTAGTCCCCTTTGGCAGGTTGTCGACGAATGCGGCCTTGGTGGAGTGGGCCACGATGACGCCAATCTGCGGCCAGGACTGCACGACCACGCCACCGGCCTTAGTCACGACACGTTCGGCCCGCTTGAGTTGGCTGTCGTTGACCTGGCCCTCCTTGAGGTTGACCACGTAGCTCATGAGCGTGCCGTCGGCAGGCGCGGTATCGACTGGTGTCGAGGGCGGATCCGATGCAGGGGAGGCTTCGGCGGTCGTTCCGGCTGTGCTGCCGAGAGCCACCGCCGAGGCGAGCGCCACGGTGGTGGCCAGACCGAGAAGCCGGCGACGAGTGCGAGACGGATGTGTCATGGGTGGACCTTCCGGAGAACGAATGGGGTATTCCGGAGGTTAGTGAGGTATGTCACGCCATGGTGGGTAGCGCGCTCACCGGATTTTTGCCACAGATTCCGGTCAGCACGCTACCCGCGAGTTGGGCTCACAGCGCAGCGGTCGATCAGCCCAGGTTGTAGTCCTTGATCGCCTTGTTGGTCGCCTTGGTGAGGCCCGCACCCGGCTCGATGCCCGTGATGGTGTTGTTGACATCCTTTGCGACCTTCGGGAGGTCTTCGATGGAGTCGATGTCCATGTAGGTGGGGACAGCCATCGTCAACTTGGCGTTGCCGTACCAGGTGCCGATGTTGACGTAGTCCTTCTTGTACTTGTTCCAGTAGTCGGCGTGGGTCATGGGGAGCCACGCGTCCATGTAGAAGTCCGAGGACCCCTTGGAGAGGCCAATGTAGAGCGGGCCGGCTTCGGTGTATTCCTTCACCTCGACCGTGCACCCGCGATCTCCCAGGATCTTCTTCCAGAGGTGAGTGACGGCTAGGCCCTCGGCCCAACTGTTGATGACCGAGATCTTCACGGGGTCGCTGCTGTCACACAACTTTGCGCTGCCCACTGTCTTCTTGACGAAGTCCGGGTTCTTCTTCAGCCATGCGTCTACGCCAGCGGCGGGATCGTCCTTGTGATCAACGGCGACGGCGCTCGAAATGCTCGCGAGCTGGTCATCATTCATCTTGAACTTCTTCAAGGCCGCGGACACCTTGGGCTGCTTGGTCGGGAAGCCCTTGTGGGCCACGGTCCGGATGTCCTCGGCTTTGCCGAGCGCACCCTTCGGGTCCTTCAGGTCTTTCACCGGGTAGGCGTCATAGGCCCAATGCGGGCGCCAGAGCGCGACAACGATCGGATCCTTCTTGTCGGACGCCCGCTTCAGTGCCGCCAGCATCGCGGTGGAACTGGAGGTCTGCTGCTTCCAGTTGCCGCCTCCGCCGCCGGCCCCTCCTGCGGATGATCCGCTTGCCTCGCTACCGCCGTTGGATTCATCGCTAGCCGATCCGCAGGCTGCCAGGGTGGTCACGGTCAATGCCGTGGCCGCCATGGCGGCCAAGGTCTTTGTGGGTTTCATCGATTTCGCCTCTCATCATGTGCTGGTCGTCTTGGTCGGTCTCTGAGTTGGTATGGCGACGTTGGTATGGCGACGTCGGGCTACTCGGCCATCGTGGTCCCGGCCTGCGCGCGGGCCCGGGCGACTTCACGGAGCCGGGGAAGTGTGCCGAGCTCGGGCTTGGCAAGGGCGTCGGTGAGTCGGTCCAGATAGATCGCCAGGATCACGACGGCGATCCCTGCCTCGGTGCCTGGGCCGATCTGAAGAGTCGACAGGGCCTGCAAGACGTCCTTGCCGAGGCCCTCGGCCCCAACAACTGCGGCGATGACGACCATGGAGAGCGACAACATGATCACCTGATTGATGCCCGCCATGATGGTGGGCGTCGCGAGTGGGACCTGGATACCGCGCAAAACCTCACGAGGGGTGGCGCCGAAGGCCTGGCCCGCCTCGACCATCTCCTGGTCGACCTGACGGATCCCGAGTTCGGTGAGGCGGACGCCCGGTGGCATCGCAAAGATCACCGTGGCCAGCACCGCGGGTGCCGCTCCTGGCCCCATGAGGAAAAGGAACGGCAGCAGATAGACGTACGCCGGAAGAGTTTGCATGAGGTCCAGGGCTGGCCGAATGGTGTTGGAGAACCCCTGAGACCGGGCCGCCAGGATGCCGACCGGCACGGCGATCACGATCGCGATGATCGCTGCCACGAGCACCAGAGCCACCGTTTCGATCGTCTGAGGAAAGAGATCGAGCCCGTCGATGATCAAGAATCCGATCACGGTAGCGATCGAGAAGGCGACGCCTCGCACGAGCAGTGCCATGAGGGCGAGCACGGCAATGATCGCGATGATCGGAACCTGCAACAGCGGATCGGCAATGAGGTCGACCCACCCGTCGATAAAGGAGTTCAGCCCCTCGAAGAGCCAGTCAAGTTGGTCGGTCATCCAGTCGACGACGGAGGTCGCCCAGTCGCCGAGTGGGATTTCGGGCGCGACTGTTGCCGTGGGAAGTGCGGTCATCGGGGGCCTCCTTGGACGGTCGTGTCAGGCCCGGCCGGACTGAGTTCGCTCTCGTGCCCGAGCGCGGTCAACAGCGCCTCCCGAGTAATGACACCGAGGAGTTGGCCTTCGTGGACTACCCGTAGCGGCTCGGGGGAGCGGGCGGCGTGGGAGACCAAATCCGCGAGCAGCATCGTGGACGGGACCTCCGCGGCGCCTGGGTGCGGACTGTCCCCCGCGGGCTCCATGATGGCCTCGGCCGTGAGGACTCGAGACCGATCGACGTCGGCGATGAACCGGGCAACGTATTCGTCGGCCGGATGGCTGAGGATCTCTTGGGCCGTGCCAAGTTGGACGATGCGGCCCTCGCGCATCATCGCGATGCGATCACCCAGGCGCATGGCCTCATTGAGGTCGTGCGTGATGAAGACGACGGTCTTGCCGAGTTGGCGTTGCAGGTCGATGAGCTGGTCCTGCATGTCGCGCCGGATCAGCGGGTCGAGCGCGCTGAACGCCTCGTCCATCAGCATGATGTCGGTTTGGGCGGCCAGCGCCCGGGCCAGGCCGACGCGCTGTTGCATGCCACCGGAGAGCTGATGGGGCTTGCGATCGCCCCATCCCGACAGACCGACCAGGTCGAGTGCCTCGCGCGCCTTGGTGGTGCGCTCGGCAGCAGGCATGCCCTTGATCTTGAGTCCGTAGGCCGCGTTCTCCAGCACGGTGCGATGCGGGAACAGCGCGAAGTGTTGAAACACCATGCTGATGTGATCTCGACGCGTACGCCGAAGGTCTTCTGGCGACATCGCGCTGATGTCTTGGCCATGGATGAGCACTTGACCTGCGGTGGGTGGGTGGAGCCCATTGAGCATTCGGATCAGGGTGGACTTTCCTGAGCCGGAGAGGCCCATCACGACGAAGATCTCGCCGCTGTTGACCGTGAACGAGGCATCGATGACTGCTGCGGTGGTCCCGCTTGCCTGGCTGACGCTCGTGGCGCCTTCACCCGCTTCAAGTCGACGAGCGACCTGCTCCGCTTGCGCACCGAATATTTTGTAGAGCGACTTCGCTTCGAGTGCTGTCACGCACACCTCCACTGCAGAGAACGTTAAGAATGCGGGTGGAGCCACCGCCGAGCGGTCGTTGAGCCTTGGTTCCGTTCCTCACCAGACCAGGGCATCTCCGAGCCCGCAGTTCGATTCAACGGATCGTGACATGACCGTGATCTATTCGTGATGTTCGGAACTGACCGCCTTAAGCGCGTTGACGAAACCGTGGCCGAAGAAGTTGTTCAGTTCGGGAGTGCCGAGGCACCGAGGGGCACCAGCGCACGGGACGGGTGTGGCGTCACGTATCAACATGGAGGTGAGTTCCGCTGGCGTTGCGTCGGGGTGGCTGGCCTTCATGAGCGCGAGCACGCCCGCGACGTGCGGCGCCGCCATCGACGTCCCGCTCAGACTGCCGTAGCCGCCACCGGGAACGGTGGAAAGGATCCTCGAGCCAGGCGCGACCACGGTGATCTTGTCCGCGCCGTAGTTGGAACTGAAGCGCTTGGTCCAGATGTCCCTCGCAGTCTGCGTGGCCCCGACCGACACAACACCCGGCATCTCGGCCGGAATTTGGCGACATTCGGGGTTGAGCGTGCGCGCGGCGGGAGTGCTGTCGTTGGGACTCGTGTCATCGGTCGTCTTGTTCGCCAGGTCGATGTCGGAATTGCCCGCAGCAGCGACCTGCGAGACACCTTGGTCGGTGGCGTATGCCAGGGCTCGCCGGACGGCTTCGCGACCCGGAGCCTGGTTGGCCTGGTCGTCGCACCAGAACATCCATGGGTCGACGAAGTAACTGTGGTTCGTGATGTCGAATCCCTGATCGGCCGCCCACACGATGCCGCACACGACGTACTCGGGATAGAACAGGTTCTGGTCGCTGGCAACGCGGATCGAGGCGACCGAGGTCTTGGGTGCAATACCCGCGATGCCTTTGCCATTGCGTGCGGCCGCGATCGTGCCAGCGACGTGGGTGCCGTGGTTGCTATCGGTCGGCTCCCAGTTTTTGCGCTCAGGGACCCCAGCGTTCTGGCAGGAAACTGACTTGTCGTCCCGGAAGTTCGGGGCGAGGTCGGGATGAGTTCCGTCGACTCCGGTGTCAAGAACGCCTACGAGTACCCCGGGACTGCCCTGGCTGATCTGGTGCGCGGCGTCAGCCTGCACTTCCCGGTTGCCAGGCTGCTGGTCTTCCATTGGCTCTGGTGTGAATGTGGCGGGGGCGGACGGGGCGGGGTAGGTATCAGGGGCCCCTGCGGTAGGACGCTGACCGGGCGGGAGCACCGGATTGCCCTTAGGTGTGCCTTCGGCTACCTCGGTGGTGCGCGTCTGGCCTGCGGCCTCGATGGGTGAGTTAGCGCTCCTGGGAAGCTTGTCGACAAATGCGGCTTTCGTGGAGTGCGCGACGATCACGCCGATTTGCGGCCACGACTGCACGACCGTGCCGCCAGACTGCGAGATCAATTTCTCGGCCTTCTTCATCTGGCCATGGTTGATCTTGGTTGGCTTGAGATTGACGACGTAACTCATGAGCGTGCCGTCGGCAGGTGCGGTATCGACCGTTGTCGACCGCGGGTCAGCCACTGGCGCGGCGCCAGCCGACATGCCGCCGATGAGCGATGAGGAGATTAATGCGGCGGATGCCAGGACGGCGTACTGCGACTTGCGGAGCATGGGGGTCCTCACGAATCGAGTGACGAAGGAACAGGCCCGAGGGGGCGAACAGTAGCGGGGTTCGTGGCAGTCCGTGGCCGGATTCCCCACGACTCGTGCTCCGTGAATGTTGCCGATTCGGGAGTTCCTGCGCCTGTCTGGCATCATGAGGGCTGTACCCGTCTGGATGTCGCGGCCCTCTTTCCGTGTCGCCGACGCCTACCCCCGAGGTCCGGTACCCCGCGTGTGTTCCCCACCGTGGTCTGGCCGCGCCTTACTGAGCACAAAGGAAACGTTCGACATGTCTGTAAAGATCCGCTTGAAGCGCCTCGGCAAGATCCGTCAGCCGCAGTACCGCGTCGTGATCATGGACTCGCGCACCAAGCGCGATGGCCGGGCCATCGAAGAGATCGGCACCTACCACCCCAAGGAAGAGCCGAGCCTCATCGAGATCGACTCCGACCGGGCTCAGTACTGGCTGGGTGTCGGTGCCCAGCCGACCGAGCAGGTCGCCGCGCTGCTGAAGATCACCGGCGACTGGCAGAAGTTCAAGGGCGAGCCGGGTGCCGAGGGCACCCTGAAGAAGGCTCCCGAAAAGGTCAGCAAGCGCGATCTCTACGAGGCCGCTCTCAAGGCTGCCCAGGGCGAAGCCCCCGCTGACAACGCTCCGAAGAAGAGCGAAAAGAAGACTGAGAAGAAGGCCGCGCCGGTCGAGCCTGTCGAGACCAAGGCTGAGAAGAAGGCCGACGAGCCAGCCCAGGTGGCTGCGACCGACGGTGGCTTCGGCGCCGACTCTGCTGCTGCCAACGAAGACGGCTCAGCCCCTGAGGGCTTCACCGTTAAGGGCAACAAGGACTCGATGAAGTTCCACGTCGAGGGCTCGCGCTGGTACGACGCCACCGAGGCCGAGGTGTGGTTCCGTACCGCTGAGGCCGCTGTCGCAGCTGGCTTCGAGCCCGCCGGCGGCGACGCTGCCCAGCAGGTCTCCGACGAGTCTGCTGACAAGGCCTGACCCCGTGCTCGAAGAAGCACTCGAGCACCTGGTCAAGGGCATCGTCGACCACGACGAAGAGGTCGTGGTGCGGCACAAGCAGATTCGCCGTGGTGACCTGCTCGAGGTTCGGGTTCACCCGGACGACCTTGGACGAGTCATCGGCCGCTCGGGTCGCACCGCCTCGGCACTTCGCACCGTCATGAGCGCACTTGCCGGTGGCAAGAACATCCGGGTCGACATCGTCGACACGGACCGCGCTCGCTGAGCCTTCGCTGACTCGATCTCTACCAGTTCGATTGGCCCCCAGTCCTGTTCGCAGGGCTGGGGGCCTTCTCAGTCCACCGACCGGATGCGACCGACCAGAACTGTCCCGAGCAGGCCGATCCCACCGGCGACGACGTACAACACGCGATAACCCATCGTCTTGTCGGCAAATGCACTGACGATGGGTGCGGCCACCACTGGCGCTAAGACCGCGGGCAGGGACGCCGCAATCGTGACGACCCCGAGGTCCTTGGCGCGATCGGTTGCGTGTGGCAATACCTGGGTGATGAGGGCGAAATCGACTGCCATGTATACGCCGAAGCCGGTGCCCAGGAGGACCGACCCAATCAACGCGCCGGTCCACGTCGGCATGAGTGCCAGGACCAGCGCCGCCACGGCCATGACCAGGCCAGAGGCGACGACAAAGATCTTGCGGCGACCGCAGCGATCTGACCACGTTCCTGCAGCGACGGCGGTCGCGATGAGACAGCCGGCATAAAGCAGCGTGAGGACGAACAGGTCAGCGGCAGGGTCCTCCCGGCGTACGACATCGGTGAGGAAGTAGAGCAGGTAAAGAAGGCCGATGCCGTTGGAGAGCATGACCAGGAAGCGAGTGATCCAAGCCCACGCGAAGTCAGGATGCTCGCGCGGGCTGACCCACAGACTCTTGACGAAAGCGCGCCAGCGGATCGGCGCTGGCCGGTCGGTGAGGCGAAGGTCGTTGCTACGCAAGGCATACGGCACCGTGCAGGCCAGCAGAAGAACGGCGCAGGCGAGGTAGCCGGTCCGGACGCCGCCGATCGAGGCGGCGACTCCAGTGCCGAGAACCACGCCCAAGGTCTGGTTGACGCCGAGCCAGCCGCTCACCGTGGCGCGCTGATCGACCGGGACCTGGTCGGGGACGGCTGCCAGGATGCCGGCCAGCGAAGCGTGAAGGAATCCCTGGACCAGACACCATCCGAGCACCATGGCGGCAACGTGCGGCGCAAAGGCGAGAAGGATCAGCGACCCCGCTCCGCCCAGCGCGCCGACCAAGACCCACGGCACTCGACGTCCGAGACGGTGCGTCGTGCGATCGGACAAGGCGCCGAAGATCGGCGTGGCCACGACTGAGACCAAGGCGCCGGCGCCGGTCACCAGACCGAGAGTGGCCTCTTTATGGTCGGGAGTGAAGGCAGCGGCCTGCAGTCCAAGGAGGACCTGGATCGGGCCGTACATCCCGACCCAGATGCCCACGTGCGTCATGCTGACCCGGGCAATCCACCCACCGCTGGCACGGGCCGTGGGGTCTGCGTGCGGGTCGATGCGCCCGGGGACTGTCATTTGGGGCAGCGTAGGCGGTTGTCCGGTCGGGTGGGCGCATTCTGCAGTGTTCGGCGCACGCTGCATCGGTGTGCTCGAGGTCGGTCGGAAGACCTGAGAGGATCTGACCATGTCAGAAGTGATGGTCGCGCGGATCGGCAAGGCGCACGGGCTCAAGGGCGAGGTCACCGTGCAGTTGCACACGGACTCACCGAAGGAGCGATTCATCGAGGGCGCATCTTTTGCAACCGAGCCCGCAGGGCGGGGGCCGCTCACCATTCGAGCAGCCAGGATGCACAACGCGATCCAGTTGTTGGCGTTCGATGGCGTGTCCGACCGTACGGCCGCTGAAGGACTGCGCGGCGTTCGGCTGCTCGCCGAGACTGACGACTCTGAGGACGACGCGTGGTACGCCGAGGACCTGATCGGAATGTCGGTCGTGGACACTGCCGGTGCGGAGGTGGGACGCATCGCTGAGGTTGTCTCCCGGCCAGCACAGGACCTGCTCACCATCACCAAGTCTGGTGGCGGGACGGCGTATGTGCCGTTTGTCGACGAGATGGTGCCCGAGGTTGACCTCGACTCCGGACGTGTGGTCATCGATCCACCGCCGGGTCTCTTGGACCTGGAGGGCTGATGCGCCTCGACGTCATCACCATCTTCCCCGAATACCTTGCACCACTTGACCTTTCGCTGATCGGCAAGGCTCGTCGTGACGGGTTGATCGACCTCGTGACACACAACCTGCGCGACTTTGCCCACGACCGTCATCACACCGTTGACGACACCCCGTACGGCGGGGGAGCGGGCATGGTGATGAAGCCGCAGCCGTGGAGTGAGGCACTGGATCACATAGCGGCACAGGGAAATTCGCGCCCGACCCTGATCATTCCCGGGCCTGGCGGGGAACGATTCACCCAGACGACAGCGCGCGAGTTCGCCCAGCGCGAGTGGCTGGTCTTTGGCTGTGGCCGTTATGAGGGCATCGACGAGCGCGTCTATGACCACGCGGCAGCCGCCTATGACGTGCGGGTCGTGTCGTTGGGTGACTACGTGCTCAACGGTGGCGAGGTCGCGGTCCTGGCAATGGTCGAGGCGATTGCGCGTCTGCTCCCTGGAGTGATCGGCAATGCTGAGTCATTGGTCGAGGAGTCCCACGAGGACGGACTGCTGGAGTATCCCGTCTACACCAAACCCGCTGACTGGCAAGGACGTTCGGTGCCGGCTGTGCTGTTGTCTGGCGACCACGGGCGGATTGCTTCGTGGCGGCATCAGCAGCGTCTTGAGCGGACTGCTGTTCGCCGCCCTGATCTCTTGCACGCTTCAGGGGCCTTAGCGATCGATGACCTTGACCATGCCGAGTGGCGCCCGGCGACTGTTGGTGATGTCGGCGAGTTACTTACCTTGACCCACGCCTGCTGGCTGCGCGAGGTGATCAACAACGAGATGTTCGACATTCCTGCCGCGCACGAGACCTATGACTCGCTGGCGGCCTCGCTGAACGAGTGGGATACCTACGTGCTGCGCTCGCATGGCCGACTCGTGGGGTCACTTCGACTCCAGTCCGAGGGTGACACCTGCCATGTCGGACGGGTCATGGTGGCGCCTGATCTTCGTGGTCGTGGCGTGGGCCGCTGGCTGATTGCCCAGGCCACAGCGCTCGCGCCAGACGGAGTGGCGGCCCTGGAGCTGGTCACTGGCGCGCGCAGCGAAGGAAACATCCGGTTGTACAAGAAGGCGGGGTATCGCCCGGTTCCGAGCGATATCGAAGGCACCGTGCGGATGCGGAAGCGGGCTCGCTAGTCCCGCCCGCGACGGAACCGTTAAGCGTCCCGCTGCGTCGGACGTGTCATGAATCGGTGGCGCGCGCTCAATCCATCGCTTCGTGGTGCCCTCGTCATGGTGATGGTCGGCATGCTGGTCGTTGCCGGGGGCTGGTGGTTTGACTCCCGCAACCGTGCAGAGGCTGGGCCGATCGATGTCGCCGCGGAGCTGCACGGTGATCAGCGCGCACACGTCAACTTTGAACTGCCCAACGGGTCGGTGCAGGTCTCGATCGACGCTGGCGAGACCACCGCCGACGATGAGGTTCGTGCTCCGCGTGGCGGGCGCTTGGTACACGCGTCCTGGAAGGGCCAGCGGCCCATCCCAAATGCGACGGCGACGGCCCCGGCGGCGAACAGCGATTCATCGATCAAACTCCGCCTGCGCGTTGGCGGCGATAAGTTCACGCTCGATGACAATCTCGACCTGCAGCGTGAGGAGCCGAATGCAGCAACCGACCAGTCGGCGCTTTTTGCGGTGTCGACACCCAACCGTCACCTGGTGGTTGAAGTGGAGTTTGCCGGAGAATCTCAGTCTGTCGACGTGGCTACCGGCGAGCGGACGCTAGGCGCCTTCGCGCCGTACTACCGGCAGGACCTAGGTGCGCGCATCGGTTTGCATATGGGGAGCGCACCGATACGGCAGCGTTCTCATGATCTGTTGTGGACCTCAACGTGGAAAGTTGGCCTCTATCGAGTGCCTTACCTCGAGGGGCATGGTTGGGCTAAACCTGGACGGGAGTGGGTCACCCTCACCGATTCCACGCTGTCGGTTGGTCGGGTCTACTCGGACAACAAGAATCAGTTGAGGTATCAGGCGAAGTTCATCGAACCTGCGCGGGTTTCGGTCGCCGTTGATGGCGGGCGTGAGGTTCGCACGCCGAAGGCTGTGGCCGAACCGGTCGCGTTTTCCGACGCTGGTCTATCGATTACCTCGGGCGCATATGACGTCGCCCGTGGCCGTGCCCTCGTGTTTCGGCTGGCGGCCCCGGCAAGGATTCAGGCCGAGTCGTACGGTTCAGGGGCCGAAGAGGACCGCGGGGAGTTCAGGCCCGGAACTGTGACTGTGGCTGCGACGGCGCACGCGCCGGCCGTTTTAGAGCCTGGAGCAGATCGATGAAGAGTCCGGTGCGCTGCCCATGGTGGGCCGCTCTCGTGGTGGTCGCTCTGGTGGGTGCGTCTCTGGTCGCCATCTTCTGGGAGCCAGGCCCGGAGCCCTCGCCTGGGACGATCGTTGATGGAAAGGTGTCGGCGGCGTCGAGCCGCAGCGTGGGATATGAGCAGACGGAGGTTAACCGATGGTATGCGCAGATGCCGTACGGCAGGTTGAATCTCACCTCCACAGTCGGACGAGCGGTCCAGGTCGGTGCCGCTGAGCACCTCGCTGATGGCGACGCGCGTTGGGTGGAAGTCGAGTGGGATCCCGACGTCCTTAGCCGAGGGGCCACCCCGATCTGGCCAGGGGCGAACTTGTCCGAGCGTCAAGAGCCCTCCTCCCGATTAGTGCTTGTCGCAGGCGGGCGTCGACATGTCGTTGTTGAGCGACTGTTGTCTACCTCGGTTCAAGCTTCGCTGGTGGTCGCGGTGGCAAATGCGACAGATCTTCACTTCGTGGTCGAAGCAGGCGGGCGTCAAACTCGGGCAGCACTCGAACCAGTCGGAACCGGTTCTGACCCGCGAACTACCAAGGACTGCTCCGAAGAAGATGCCTCCGCGACGGGCGGCGTGAGACCGCTCATCGAGTGTGGGCTCACAGCTGAACGCGCACCGTACGTGCCGGGCCTTGGGTGGGCGCCCAAAGGCCAAGACTGGGTGATCGTGCGCGAAACAGAGGCACCCTCGCTCGACCGCCGTGCTGACGACACGGTGGCTGACTGGCGTGGCGAAGACCGTGGCGGCAGACCCGTCTACTATCGCCGCTCCGGCAATTCCTCACTGAAGTTCGCCGTCACCGGTGGTCGAAAGCCAGTGAAGACTGCGGGGAGGGCAAGTTCGACGTCCGAGGGTTCGTCGTTGGGGGAGCGCGCCTACCTGGTCCCGAGTTCGAAGACCGTTGAGGTGACGCTGACCTACCGCACGGATGTCTCTCCGCGCTCTGACCAGGAGGTTCCTGCGGCGGCTCCCAAGAGCGCGACGATCACGGCGAAGGCCTCGGTAAGCGTAGAGGCGCAGTCCTGATCGGCCGTCGGAATCAGTCGCGCAGTGCAGCGACGGAACCAACCTGACGTCGCTCGCGTCGGAGGTGACATGAATCGGTGGCGCGCGCTCAATCCATCGCTTCGTGGTGTTCTCGTCATGGTGATGGTGGGCGTGGTTGTCATTACTGCCGGCTGGTGGTTTGACTCACGGCATCGTGCAGATGCTGGTCCGGTCGAGACCACAGCGGAACTGATCGGTGACCAAAGCGCTGGCGCGACCTTCAAGGTTCCTTCTGGTTCGGTGTCTGTGTCGTGGTCGCTCGGGCAGGCCACCTCCGATGACGAGGTCCGCGCTCCGCGGGGTGGTCGTCTGGCTCAGGTGTCGTGGAGTGGTCGGGCAACCGAACCCCTGGTCAGTGAGCCGCTTGCTGCCACCGATCAGCCGGTCAGGCTACGGATGCGCATCGGGGAGAAGACCTACGCGCTTGACGACGATGTCACACTGCAACTGCGGAGTGAGGGCCGACCGACCGACCGGAAGGCGATGGTTGCTATGCCCACGCCCGAGGCACACGTTGCCCTCGAAGCCGAGTTCGCGGGTAAGACCCAGTCTCTAGACCTGGACACTGGGAAGCGGAGGCTCGGTGCCTTCGCCGCCCTATATCGGGACGTCCTCCCGTTGTCTACCGTGGGAAAGAACTTGCCGGAGACCCGCGGCCGTGGAAATGGCCTGGTTTGGGACACGCGCTGGGCGCCGTTTATCGAGCGGCGGCCGTACCTCGAGAGTCAGGGGTGGGCCAAACCTGGGCGTGAGTGGGTCGTCGTTTCCGCCTCCAGACTGAAAATCTCTTGGGTCCACTCGGAGCGGAAGACTGGCGGCCCAGTGACCTACGACTCGACATTCAAGGAGCCAGTCGGGGCGGCCTTGACTGTTGAGGCTGGTGGTGCCACCCATGCGCCGAAGGCGGCCATCGCCGCGAGACCGTCGTTCGATGATGCGCTCTCGCTGGGATCGGCGGTCTTTGACGTCCCACGGGGCGAGGCACTCTCCTTCCGGCTGTCAGCAGCGATGACTGTCAGGGCCGAGAGGCTGATGACGCGGGCGCCCTCGGAGGTCACGACGGTGATGGTCGTGCATACCGCCAGACAGTTGGCAGTGTTTGAGCCGGGAGCGGATCGATGAGTAGTCCGGCACGCTATCCCTGGTGGGCAACTCTCGTGGTGGTCGCGACGGTCGCGGCGTCGTTGGTCGCCATCTTCTGGGAACACGGCCCGGAGGCCACTCCCGGCACCGTCGTTCACGGTGAGGCCGTCAACATGCCCAATCGATCGGGTGGGTATGAGTCGACCGAACGCGAAGACTGGAATGTCGCCTTGCCACTGGGGGTGTTGCGCATCACCTCCAGTGTCGGACGAGCAGTAAGAGTCGGTGACGACGAGCACGTCGCGGACGGGGCTACGCGGTGGGTGGAGGTCGAGTGGGAGCACGGGTGGTCGCGGTCGGGAGCGGTGATATGGCCTGGCGCGGACCTGACGGAACGTCAGGAACCGCCGTCCCGATTGGTGTTGGTTGCGGGTGGACGGCGGTACATCCTGCGCGAAGAGGTGCTCTCGACGTCGACGCCGTCGTCGCTTGTGATTGCGGTGGCCAACGCCGAAGACGTTCGTTTCGTGGTCGAGTCTGGTGGACGCCAGCGAAACGCCACGCTCGAGCGCGCCGACAGCGGCGACACAGGCGGTGTCAGCGCCGCCACATGCGCCGGGAGCGTGAGTGCTACCGGTGGCGTTAGGCCGACGATTACGTGTCGTCTCGAGGGGTGGCGGGCGCCGTACGTTGCGGGCCTTGGCCAGGCCCCGAAGGGCAAGGACTGGGTTGTGGTTCACGAAGCGTCTGCCTTCCCAAAGTATGGAGGAGATGAGGTGGGGCAGTGGTCTGCTTCTCGCACTAGGGAGCAGAGCGTCCCGTATGTCGCGTCTGGCAAGCCCTCGCTACAGGTCGCGGTGAGCGGTGCCGAACGGCCGGTGAAGACGTCGGGCAAGGCGGTCGTCGGAACGGGGGAGTCGTCCCTGGAGATGCGCGCGTATCTTGTGCCGGCCGAGGAGGCTGTTGAGGTGAGGTTGACATACCGCATTGCTGGGGTTCTCGCGGATTCGGCGGCGGCGGATGCTGCGGAGGGGTCCCCGGAACGGGTCGAAGTCACAGCAAAGGCCTCGGTGTACCTAGATCCGCAGCCCTGATCGGTCGTCGAATCAGGTCCGCAGGGGGCCGCGACGGAACCAACCTGACGTCGCTCGCGTCGGAGGTGACATGAGCCGATGGCGCGCGTTGGTCCGACCCCTTCGGGGCGTCCTGGTCACCCTGGTCGTGGGGCTACTTGTGGTGGCGGGGGGCTGGTGGTTCGATGCGCGCCACCGCGCGGATGCTGGTCGGGTCACGACAACTGAGAAGTTAGTTAGTGAACAGCGCGGCTCGGCCACGTTCGCGGTTCCGCACGGGTCAGTCACCGTAGACATCGAAGCGGGCCGGACCACAGGCGACGATAAGGTGCGTGCGCCTCGTGACGGTCGACTCGTCCAGGCTTCGTGGAGGGCCCTTCGGGCTGGACCCAACGTCGAGGTGGATACCGATCGGCCGGTGGAGCTCCGACTGCGCATTGACGGAGAGCGCTATGAACTCGAGGACGATGTCGAGCTACAGCCCGTGGACCAGCAGGAGCAGCCCGACCTCATGGCCCTGTTGGCGGTACCCACGCTCGACCGTCATGTGGTGGTTGAAGTGGAGTTCGCTGGTCGGACTCAGTCAGTTGACATTGCCACTGGGGAACAGAGGCTGGGGGCGTTCGCACCGTTGTATCGGTCGACCTTTCGCCTTCCTGTGAACTTGGTGCCACCGCCACGTCAGGCCGAAAGTGAGGAGCGTTCGGACGGGCTGAAATTGTCGCCGTCGTGGGGAGCATCGATCCGACGAGATCCGTATCTCGAGGGCCGCGGCTGGGCTAAACCCGGGCGTGAGTGGGTCACCTTGAGCAATTCGACCTTGACGGCCCGCGCCTCTTGGCCCACCACCGCTGATAGGTACACGGACGTGGCCTTCGCAGGTCCGGAACAGGTGTCGCTCACCATGGTCGCAGAAGGAAAGACCGTGAAAGTGTCCGAGCTTGAGACTGAACCGCGGCCCATCGGTGCCGCCGTCCTCAGGCTTCCGATTGAGCCCAATGTCTTAGACGTCCCGCTCGGCAGTGCCCTCTCGTTTCGGCTGGCTGCGAAGGTGATCGTGCAGTCACAGTCTGACGACACCGGTGCCACGAGGACCACGAGCGCGGTCGTCGTAAGGACCGCAAGCACTCCAGCGGTCGTCCTGCCCGGGGCAGGCCGATGACGGGGTGGGCGCGATACGTCCGGTGGTCGGCGCATGTGATGGTCGTGGCGCTTGTTGCTGCTTGCCTGTGGTCGATCTTTCAAGACCCGGATTCCGATACCTCCGCTGGCAGCGTCCGCGATGGATTCGTGACGTCGGTTCCGCCGTTCGATCAGAAGTATGTCGGGATGGAGCGCGGATCCTGGACCCGGGAGTTGCCGTACGGAAGGGTGAGCGTGGACTACACAGTCGGAGGAGCGATCCGCGTCGGCGACTCCGAGCACGTCGCCGACGGCACCTCACGATGGGTGCGGGTCAACTGGAGAGTTTCTGCAGATCGCAGTCCGGATGACGCCTGGCCGGGAGCGGAGGTGCGTGCGCGCCACGAGCCGTCCTCTCGCTTGGTGCTGGTGGCTGGCGGCCGACGGTACGTCCTTGCCGAGCGCTTGCTGACGACGTCGGCCCCAACCTATCGAGTTCTCTCCGTCAACAGCGATAGGGACATGCACCTCGTCCTCGAAGCAGGCGGCCGCCAGTTCCGGACCGGATACGGGGAAGGCGGGCACGGGGACGACCGCTTGAGTCGGACCGTCAGCGCAGCCTGCCGTGATGGAGGTAGCGCCGCTTCGGGTCGTCTCAAGGCCAGCGTTGAGTGCGGGTTTAGCGCCCAGCGTGAACCGTATGTCGCTGGCCTTGGCTGGGCACCCAAGGGAAAAGACTGGGTCGTCGTGCGGTTGACGTCCGCGCCACCACACCAACCCCAAGATGATGACTCGGTGGGTAGGTGGCGGGGGAGTAGCGGTTCGACCGTCTCCTATGTGCGGACTGGCGGGTCGTCGCTGACCTTCGCGGTGACGGGAGGGCTTAAGCCGGTGAAGATCGCGGCGGCGGCGGATATGCCCTCGGGTGCTGCGTCGGACGAAGATCGTCCGCGGGCATACCTGGTGCCAAGTGATCAGTCGGTCGAGGCGACCATGACTTACCGGACCGACGCCGTCCCTCACGAGTCCGAGGAGGACCTTCCCGCGTTGGCGCCGGAGCGCGCCACCGTGAAAGCCACAGCTTCGTTGACTCTCGATGGAAGGGCTGAGCTGAAGGAGAGTGCCGACTGATCTGGCACAGTGAGGCTCATGAGTCGCATCTCGATCCCAGGTGGCGGGTACACCGGCGGGAAGATGCCGCGGGTGATCCGGGAGCACACCGCGAAGGCTTCCTGCGTGTTCTGTCAGATCGTTGGTGGGCAAGCAACCGCCGAGGTGGTGTTAGCAACTGACGAGCTCGTGGCCTTCTTGGACCAGCGGCCTGTCTTTAAAGGGCACGTGCTGCTCGTGCCGCGCGAGCACATCGAGACGCTGCTTGACCTGCCGGAGCGGCTCCATGCGACCTGGGTTGCGGCGCAGCAACGCCTGGCTCAGGCGGTAGTCGAGGGGCTCGGTGCGCAGGGGACCTTCGTGGCCAACAACAACGTGGTGAGCCAGTCGGTGCCGCACCTGCACCAGCACATCGTGCCGCGGACCAAGGGTGATGGCCTGCGCGGCTTCTTCTGGCCGCGGCATCCGTACGCCGAGGGCGAGGCGGCGGCGTACGCGGAGCGGCTGCGCGCAGCCTTGAACGCGCAGGGCTGAGGTCGGCGCAGCCCTGACTAGCCATCGACTCGGGTCAAATGCGGGGTCCGTATGGGCGTACACCCTGTTTTTGTCCCTAGTCGATGTGCCTTGTCGTGCCGGTTGGGTCTCGATTTCGCGTGCAGCGGGGGCTCTGGCAAACTGAGCAACCGCGTCGTGTCACGGCTTGGTCCCCGCCGCAGGGGGACGTGACCTGCAGTCTTATGTAGCGTCATGCGACCGCACAGCCCGGCACACGCGTCCTGATCAATACCATGGTGGCGACCTGCGGCGCTACAAGAGAGAGCACACGATGAAGAAGTTCGACGCGATCGACGCCGCCAGCCTCCGGAGCGACGTCCCCGAGTTCCGTGCGGGAGACACCCTCGAGGTGCACGTGAAGGTTGTCGAAGGTACGCGCAGCCGCGTCCAGGTCTTCAAGGGCGTGGTCATCCGCCGCCACGGTTCTGGCATCGGCGAAACCTTCACCGTCCGCAAGATCAGCTTCGGTGTCGGTGTCGAGCGCACCTTCCCGGTGCACTCCCCGGTGATCGACAAAATCGAGGTTGCCACCCGTGGTGACGTGCGCCGCGCCAAGCTCTACTACCTGCGCGATCTGCGCGGTAAGGCCGCCAAGATCCGCGAGAAGCGAGACACCCCCGCCGCCAAGGCGTGATCCGCGGGCAGCGTGTGCTCAGGTAGCGCCGATAGGATCGCTGCGCTCGATGCACCTGCCCACACGTGTGGTCCGGTCTGAAACGGCCCGACTCAGGGGGATTATGTGAACGACGGCATGCAGGACGAACCCACGTCCGAGGTCGACGCGAATGATGAAGCAGCGGTGAAACGGAACCCGTTGCTGCTGTTTTTGCGTGAGATCGCGATCGTGGTGTCCGTCGCCGTCGTGATCTCCTTCCTGGTCAAGACCTTCCTTGCCCAGCCATTTTGGATTCCTTCGGGGTCGATGAATGACACGTTGATCCGGGGCGACCGGGTCGTCGTCAGCAAGTTGACCCCCGGGCCCTTCGACTTGGATCGCGGCGACGTCATCGTCTTCGAGGACCCAGGTGGCTGGCTTCCGCAGGTGCCCCAAGACCGCGGGCCGCTTCTGAAGGGTTTGGAGTTCGTTGGGCTCTACCCGGCGGGCGATAATCACCTCATCAAACGGGTCATCGGCCTGCCTGGCGACAAGGTCGCCTGCTGTGACAAGCAAGGGCGCATGACCGTTAACGGGGTGCCCATTGAGGAGCCCTACCTTCACCGAGGCGACGGGCCGAGCGATCAGAAGTTCTCGATCACCGTTCCGGCTGGCAAGGTGTGGGTCATGGGTGACCACCGGTCCAACTCCTCCGACTCTCGATTCCATGACAACGGCACGGGTAAAACCGGGTCGGTGCCGATCGACAAAGTGACCGGCCGCGCCCGTACGGTCGTCTGGCCGCTCGATCGCTGGGACTGGCTCGATGACCAGAAGAAAACCTTCGAGAAGGTTGGGGCTTCGTGACCGACGAACGGCCAAACGACCAGATCGCGGACACCGATGCGGTGACCCCAGCGGACGAGCCGGCGGTGGCGCCGTCACCACCGGAGGACGCGCCACCTCGGCGTAGCGGATGGGGTCGAGTCCGCGAATACTTCGTGGTGATCGTCATCGCCGTCGGGTTGTCCTTCCTGGTCAAAACCTTTCTTGTGCAGCCTTTTTGGATCCCGTCCGGGTCGATGGAAAACACGTTGGTCACGGGTGACCGGATCGTGGTGAACAAGATCCCAGGTAGCGCGAGTGACCTGCACCGCGGAGACATCGTGGTGTTTGAGGACCCCGATGGTTGGCTGCCGCCGCCGCCGGAGACTGGTGGCGTACGCGGTGTTGCGAAGTCTGGGCTGCAGTTCGTCGGCCTCTATCCCGCGGGCGAGCAACACCTCGTCAAACGGATCATCGGCGTGGGTGGAGATCACGTGGTCTGTTGCGACGAGAAAGGTCGACTGACGGTCAACGGTCAGCCGATCAACGAGACGTATCTGGACGCGGGCGTCAAGCCGAGCCTGACCAAGTTCGACATTCGAGTGCCCAAGGGCCAGCTATGGATGATGGGCGATAACCGAGGAAACTCGGCCGATTCCCGCGCCCACGACGAAGACGGCGGCGGGTCCGTCGGTTCCGTCCCCGAGGCCAAGGTCACTGGCAAGACGCTGGCAGTGGTCTGGCCATTCGGTCACATAGGGCGGCCCGAGGACGCATCGGCGGTGTTCGATCAGGTCCCGGACCCGTGAGCCCAAGCACACCGACTCTGCGGGTTGAGCGCTCGCTACAGCGCGAGGGATACACCCTGCTCGCGGGCATGGACGAGGTTGGTCGGGGTGCGCTGGCCGGGCCGGTCTCGGTGGGTGTCGTGGTGATCGACGATCGCACTCGTACGGTCCCCAAAGGCGTTCGTGACTCCAAGCTGTTGAGTCAAGCGGCCCGTGAACGCATGGTGCCGAAGGTCCGCCGATGGGCAACGGCCTATGCCGTGGGTCATTCCAGCGCCGCCGAAATCGACGAACTGGGCATCATGGCCTGCCTGCGCCTGGCGGGGACACGGGCACTGGCCCAATTAGACATCGTTCCGGACCTCATCATTCTGGACGGCAACCACAACTGGCTCATCGACCCACAGAGGCAAGGCCTCCTTGGACTCCTGGATCCCCCCGAGCGTCCGTTGCCGCCAGTGCGCACCATGATCAAGGCCGACCTGAAGTGCTCATCGGTAGCCGCTGCGAGTGTGCTGGCGAAGGTCGAGCGAGACCAGATGCTGGCTCACATGGCGCAGGAGTTTCCGCACTACGGCTGGGCTGGGAACAAGGGATACTCCGCTAAGGAGCATTTGGATGCGCTCGACGTTCATGGACCGTGCGTCCAACATCGTCGGTCGTGGCGACGTTTCGCGACTGACACCGACGTGACGTCTGCGCAACCGCAGAATGAGAATGTGAGGCAGGCATGAGCGCAGAAGACCTGGAGCGCTACGAAACCGAGCAGGAGTTGGCCCTCTATCGCGAATACCGCGATGTGGTGGGCCTATTCAGCCACGTCGTCGAGACCGAGCGACGGTTCTACCTCTGCAACGACGTCGACGTGCAGGTACGAGGCGAGGGGAGCGAGGTCTTCTTTGACGTACGGATGACCGACGCGTGGGTGTGGGACGTCTACCGGTCAGCGCGATTCGTCAAGAAGGTCCGAGTCATCACCTTCAAGGACGTCAACGTCGAAGAGATCGCCAAGTCCGATCTAGAAGTGCCCAAAGGCGGGTCGTTTCCCTCATGACCACGGTCCGCACGGTGGCCGATCTTCGCGCTGCGCTTGCCCCAGAGCGCGCTGCCGGACGGCGCATCGGGCTGGTGCCAACCATGGGCGCCCTGCACGACGGGCATGCCGCGCTGATCCGCGCCGCCGCCGCAGAGTGCGATGTCGTAGTCGTGTCAGTCTTCGTGAACCCCCGGCAGTTCGAGGACGCAGGGGACCTTGCGGCGTACCCACGTGATGAGGTGCGCGACGCCGAACTCGCCAGGAACGCCGGTGCCGACCTGATGTTCATCCCCAACCTCGATGAGGTGTATCCCACCGGTTTCGCCACGTCCGTGCGCGTGACGGGTGTCAGTGAAACCCTGGAAGGCGCCGCCCGCGGGCCGGTGCACTTCGACGGGGTGGCGACCGTGGTCACGAAGTTGTTCACCATGACTGGCCCGGACGCGGCCTACTTCGGGCGGAAGGATGCCCAACAAGTGGTCGTGGTGCGCCGACTCGTCACTGACCTCAACCTCCCAGTGGAGATTCGAGCCATCGATACGGTGCGCGAGCCAGACGGCCTTGCCTTGTCCAGCCGCAACGTGCGACTCACGGCGAACGACCGATCAAGGGCCCTCGTCCTGCGGCGTGCACTGCAGGCGGTGCGAACGGCCTACGAATCCAATGCGCGTGACCCCGAGGAGGCTCGGGAGGCAGGCATGATTCCGTTGCGGGAGCAAGGGATTGAGCCTGAATACCTCGCGCTGGTCGACCCGGACACTCTGCAGCCAGTAGCCAGCATGGCGGAGCGCCCGGTGCTGGTCGCGGTCGCGGCCAAGGTGGGCGACGTCCGCTTGATTGACAACGAGTTGCTGTCCTGACCAGGAGGTCGCGAAATGTCTACTCGCCCAGACCCGTCCACGACTGACGCCACTCGGCGTCCGGTGTCGGTGACCGGTGTTGCCCGCATGAAGGAACGGGGCGAGCGCATTGTCATGGTCACTGCCTACGACTTTCCGAGCGCACGTGTCGCTGAACGTGCGGGCGTCGACGTCGTGCTTGTGGGCGACTCCGGCGCCATGACCGTGCTCGGATATGACTCGACGGTGCCCGTGACTGTCGACGAGATGCTGGTCTTGGTTCGCGCGGTGCGGCGCGGTCTCCAGACGCCGCTGCTCGTCGGCGATCTTCCTTTCGGGTCCTATGAGTTGTCCGATGAGCAGGCCGTCGCCACGGCTCTGAGATTTGTGAAAGAGGGCGGCTGTGAGGCGGTCAAACTCGAAGGTGGCGGGCCGACCTCGGCCGCTCGCGCGCGAGCGATCGTCGCCGCCGGGATACCCGTGATGGGGCACGTCGGGCTGACGCCGCAGACCGCGAACGCCCTTGGTGGTTACCGCGCGCAGGGACGCACTGTGGACGCGGCGCTGCGGGTCGCGAGAGAGGCGGCGGCGCTGCAAGAAGCGGGCTGCTTCTCACTCGTATTCGAGGCCGTACCGACCGCAGTCGCTGGCGAGATCATGGCGCGAACGACGGTGCCAGTTATTGGCATTGGGGCAGGCGAGGTCACCGACGGCCAGGTCTTGGTGTTCCACGACCTGCTCGGAATACGCGATGGTCAAGGCGCTCGCTTTGTGAAGCGTTACGCCGATCTGCAGGATGCGATGGTGGCCGGAGTGCAGGCATACGCCGAGGACGTGCGTTCAGGCGACTACCCGCAGGCAGAGCACAGTTATGCCATTGATGGTCAGGTGCTCGCAGAGTTTCGGAATGCCCTGAGTTAGGTCAATCGCTCGGCGCTACGGCGTCGGGTGTTGTCCACAAACGTGGGGTGTGGTGGGCGCGCGGACGGTACTTATCCACACCCCGATCCGTGAGGCTTCGCCACGGCGTCCTATTCGGACACAGTCATGGGCAGAGGTGATGCCGATGATGACAAATGGATCCGCGACCGAAAACCCGCGCGGTGCGCTGGGACGGTTCGGCGAAGAGACTGCTGCTCGCTACCTGTTGGCGCACGGCTATGAGGTGTTGGCGCGGAACTGGCGCTGTGGTCGTGAAGGCGAGCTCGACGTGGTGGCGCTCTCACCGCAGCGTGACTGTGTGGTGGTCGTTGAGGTCAAGACCCGGCGGAGCACGCAGTATGGGTCGCCCTTGGAGGCCGTTACCTGGGCCAAGGCTAGGCGTCTGCGTCGACTTGCTGGGGCGTGGTGTCAGGCCAACGAACCCAGCGCTCCGTATGTGCGCATCGACGTGATCGGAGTCCTGGTCTTGGGCGATCGACCACCTCAGATCACACATGTCGAGGCGGTGGGCTCATGAGTTTGGGGCGAACACGAAGCGTCGCGCTTTCGGGCCTAGAGGGCCGCATTGTTGAGGTCGAGGCGGATCTCGCATCGGGTCTCCCATATTTCGCCGTCAGCGGCCTACCGGATGCTGCATGTGCTCAGGCACCGGCTCGGGTGCGCGCAGCGGTGACAAACTCCGGGCTGCCGCTTCCTGGGCAACGGATCCTGGTCAATCTGTCGCCGGCTTCCCTTCCGAAGACAGGAGCGAGGTTTGACCTCGCGATCGCGATGGCGGTGCTGGCCGCGAGTCAGACGGTGCCGCCCGAAGAGGTCGCCAACGCGGTGCATCTTGGCGAATTGGGTCTCGACGGGACCGTCCGGGCCGTGACGGGAGTCCTGCCTGCGGTGTTGGCGGCCGAGGCTGCGGGCATCCGTACCGTCGTGGTTCCTTTGGCGAACGGGCCGGAGGCCGCGCTGGTTGATGGCATGACGGTTCTCGCGGTGAACGACTTGACCGAGGCGGTGCAGCAACATCGGGCACGCCATCGAGGAGTGCCACTGGAGCCGAGGGAGATGCCCCTTCCAGGTCGCCGAAGCGATCAATCACCACCGGACCTGGCGGATGTCGCAGGCCAGGATGAGGCGCGAGTGGCACTGGAGATTGCTGCGGCAGGCGGCCACCACCTCGCCATGATCGGACCACCGGGCGCAGGCAAGACCATGCTGGCCGAACGTCTCCCGGGTTTGCTCCCCACCCTGAACCGGGATGCCGCGCTGGAGGCTACCGCCGTGCACTCAGTCCTCGGTGAACTGGATGGGCGGCTACTCATTGATCGCGCGCCTTTCGTGGCGCCCCACCATGGCGCCTCGATGACCGCCATCATCGGAGGTGGGTCCGGGCGCGTGCAGCCAGGCGCGGTGTCTCGTGCGAACCACGGAATCCTGTTCCTCGACGAGGCCCCAGAGTTTCGACGAGACGTACTGGATGCATTACGTCAGCCGCTTGAAGGCGGTCTCGTTCGGATCGCCAGAGGTGATCGCGTCGTGAGTTATCCGGCTAACTTTCAACTTGTCTTGGCGGCCAACCCGTGTCGCTGTGGGAAGAGGTACGGATCCGGTGCGGGGTGCACCTGCTCGCCCGTCGTGCAACGCACCTACCTCGCCAAATTGTCCGGCCCCCTCATGGACCGTGTTGATCTCCAACTCTCGGTATTTCCGGTGACGCGCGCGGCGCTTCGCAGCGAGCCCGGCGAATCGACTGCCGTGGTCGCTGAACGGGTCGCGGCAGCACGCGAATTACAGGGCCGACGATGGGCCGGGACGCCCTGGGCAACGAACAGCCAGGTCCCCGGATCGATTCTCAGAGAACGGAACTGGCGGCTTCCGGCGACCGAGACCCGCATGCTTGATCGTGCTCTTGAGCGCGGCAGCCTGACCTTGCGTGGCTATGACCGCTGCCTACGCGTGGCATGGACGGTCAGTGATCTTGGCGGCCGAGAGAGGCCAACGTCTGACGACTTGTTGCGCGCGCTCGCGCTTCGGGGTGCGGTCAGCGAGGCGGCATGAGTTACTCACCTGAACGACGAGCCCGCATGGCGTTTGCTCGACTGACTGAGCCGTGTTCGAAGCAGGCGCGGGTCGAGATCAATGACTTTGGCTATGTGGACGCATTGGCGCGCGTTCTCGCGGGGCAGTCGCGGCTGTCCGGGACGGTCTGCGGTCGTGCGCAACAGCTCGACCTCGATCGAGAGGTGCGGGCTACCACGTTGTGTCAGTCGCGAGTCGTCATTCCGGGGGACCCGGACTGGCCTACCGGCTTCGACGACCTGGAGCACCCACCGCACTGTGTGTGGGTACGAGGCGGCGGGAGGCTCTCGGACCTGGCCGCTGTTGGTGTCGCCGTCGTGGGTGCCCGAGGCTCGACCAGTTATGGGAACCATGTGGCCGCCGAGCTCGGATATGGACTCACCGCGCAAGGCGCTGTCGTCGTGTCGGGGGCGGCCTTCGGCATCGACGCAGCCGTGCACCGGGGCGCGCTTGCTGCTGATGGGCCAACCGTCGCGGCCCTCGCGTGCGGGGTAGATCGGGCCTACCCGGCTGCACATGCTGATTTGCTGGACCAGATCGTGCGAGATGGCCTCATCGTGTCCGAGGCGCCACCGGGCGCATTGCCGCTCCGCTCGCGCTTCTTGGCACGTAATCGGCTGATCGCGGCCGCGAGTCGAGGGACGATCGTGATTGAGGCGGGCCGGCGCTCTGGTTCACTCAATACTGCTGGCTGGGCGGTGACCTTAGGACGTCCGGTGGGTGCCGTTCCAGGCCCGGTCACGTCTGCCGCGAGCGCGGGAACCAATGCGTGGATTCGCGAGCATGCCGCAGAACTGGTGACCGCAACCGATGAGGTGATCGAGCTGGTCGGCGAGATGGGAGCAGACCTCGCCGAAGAGCCCCGCGGCCCGCGGCGGCCGGAGGATGATCTTGACCCGACCGAAATGGCGGTGTGGGAGGCGGTGAGTCCCCATCGCGTCCGGCAGGCCCAGCAGGTTGCCGTGGATGCTGGCGTAGATCTCGCGCAGTGCCAGGTACTCCTTGCTGGCTTGGAGGTGCGCGGCTTTGTTGGGCGAGATCATCACGGCTGGCGGCGGACTCCATGAACGCGACGTACGCTAGCCAAGGCCCCGCCGGATGGCGACCGGCGCAGAGGTGGAAGGACGCTACCGATGATGGAGATTTTCTCCAGCCCGCTGGGGATCCCGATCTACTTGTGCATGGTGGTGCTCTTCGTCGCGTTCATCGGCCATCGATCAACTCCCCGAAGGTTGCGAATTCCGTTGCGAGAGTGGAATTTCTCGGTGGTGTGGTCCAACGCGCTTGAAGGTTGCCGAGTGCTTACGACGGCTGGCGGTCAGCGAAACGAGGCACGCGAGAAATTCCTCGATGACGCGCAGAAGGCGCGTCGTCGCAAGGCTCCGGATTCGACAGACGGCACTGCTGACTAGGGAGTGCTGAAGCGGGCGGCGCCTCGGATGGAACCGTCACGGTATCCAGCATGTACACCGGCGAGGACGACATCGACTGCTGCATCGAAGAAATCCCTGGCGGCGGCTGGAAGCTCCTGGTCGCCCACCACAAAGTTGGACATGTACGCCACGACTTCCTTGCGGGATGGGGAGGCGTTGGTGGTGGCCTTGAGCCGATCCAAGATGGCCGAGCTGTTCAACTTGCTCCCTCGACCTGCGTCTGCGCTGGCGATCACGCCGAGCGCAGTGCTGAGGATCTGGGCGCACGCTAGCCCGGCGGGACGGACCCCCGCCGCGAGAAGCCATCCGATCCCCAATTCCAGAATCTGCGCGCCTTTGGGAATCTTGGGACCTAAGGCCATGAGCCAGGCTGCGGTGCCAGGGTAGGGAGTGACGGCGCAGTAGAGGTCTCCTGTGAGTTTGCGGAAGGCTTCGCGGTAATCGGGGACATCCGGTGGCGGTACCTCGACCTCCTCGAGGATGGATTCCACCACGCTTTGAAGTAGCTCCTGCCGTCCGGAGGTGTGGTGGTAGATCGTCGACGGTGACGCGTGTGCCGCTCGCTCCAGGTCACGCATAGTCCACCCGTGCAAGCCCCGATCGGCGCTAAGTTCTCGCGCTGCCTGAGTAATTTGCGCGGCCGCGCCGGATGGGCGCGGGCCCAGGTTTGGACTACTCATCGCTGTACCCCTCTGCCTTGCCCCTGGTGATGCGTCAGTAGACGTCAAACATATTGCACTTGGAACATCGTTCCAATACCCTTCCGAATGACGACGGTCGACCGCACAGCTCAGGGGGCTGTGTCGGTCGACTGAGTCGTGAGAGGGCCCGCATAGGCTGGTGCAGTGACCGATCTACGGGACGCTCTCCCCGCGTTCGAGCGCCATCTCCGCGCCGAACGCAATCGGTCGGCGCACACCACACGGGCCTACTGCGGCGATGTCGAGCACTTGATTCACCATCTTGATGAGGTCGGCACCTCGACATGGGACGAGGTGCGCCTGTCGGATCTGCGCTCCTGGTTGGCTGCGATGGCCCAGGCCGGAGCCGCCCGCTCCACGGTGTCGAGGCGTTCTGCGGCGGTCCGTACGTTCTTTCGGTGGGCGCGGCGTACGAACGTCGTCGCCATCGACCCCTCACTACGCCTCGTCGCGCCACGCCGCAACCGACACCTTCCGGGAGTCCTGCGCCCCCACGACGCGACTGACCTGATGGACCTTGCCGCAGTGGCGGCTGATGACGCCGACCCTGCCCACGTCCGCAATCGCGCCATGCTCGAGTTGTTGTATGCCAGCGGAATCCGCGTGAGCGAGCTGGTGGGCCTCGACCTCGACGACCTCGACGTCGACCAGCGGGTGGTGCGGGTGATCGGGAAGGGCGACCGTGAACGAACCGTGCCGTTTGGGATTCCGGCAGCCGCAGCCCTCGAGGCATGGCTGGTGCAGGGGCGCCCTCAGTTGGTGCGGAGTACCAGTGGGGCTGCGGTCTTCCTTGGGGTGCGCGGCGGCCGGATCGATCCGCGGCAGGTACGCGAAGAGGTGCACCGCTTGCTCGCGCACCTTCCGGATGCACCGGATCTGGGCCCGCACGGCCTACGGCACAGCGCGGCAACTCATTTGCTGGACGGGGGAGCAGACCTGCGCATGGTCCAAGAACTGTTGGGGCACGCAAGTCTCGCGACGACACAGATTTATACCCATGTTTCGACCGAGCGACTGCGCTCTTCGTTCCAACAGGCCCATCCTCGGGCCTAAGTCGCCCTCAGCGGCGCAGGAGATCTGGTCTTCGATCGGTGTCCTCCTTCAGCGCATCTGCGCCGTAAAGGTCGACCCACGCCAGGCATACCTCCAGCACGGTGCCGCGGGAGGACACGGGCGCCCCGAGAAATTCCTCGGCCCGCGCGATGCGGTAGCGCACCGTGTTGGGGTGAACGAACAGCGCGGCAGCCGTGGCATCGACATCGCGGCCGTGGCGCAGGAACGACAACACCGTCGTGCGTACGGTCTGTCGGCTCGGTCCTAGGAGCGGTCCCAGTTCGCGGCGCACCATTTCTTTGGCCAGGTCGGACATCCCGAGGAGGGTGAGCATTTCGATGTCCGCGTAGTTGAGTACGCGGCCTGCGGCACCGTGTACGCCGAGGTGCTGAGCCGCAGCAGCCTGGTGGTGGCTGACCCGGAAACCGGCGATGCCGCGCTGTGGGCGCCCCACGGCGAGGCGCAGTGTTCGCTCCTCCAAGAACTCCGCGAGCGAGGAGAAGTCCTCCGTCGGTTCGGTGGGTGTGGCCACCCAACCCCACACTTCTCGGCTACCGGCGAGCATGGTGAGCGGCGCCGGCAGGCCGACCCGACGGCAGATCTGCGGTGCGATCTCGGATAAAGGCGCGGCAGCGTCCGCGGTGGCGTCCGACCAGATCACGAACGCGGTCTGCCACGGCGTGAGGCGGTGACCGAGAGTCTGCTCGACATCGTCCGGTGGCGGGATGTCGTCCAGGAGCGACTGGATCGCCTCGACGCGACGGGCCAGGGCGCCTTCTTGGCTGCGGCGGCGCTCGGCGGCGTAGCTCTCGATGAGCGACTCCACGGAGTCATCCATCCACCGGGCCGCGCGAGTCCAGAGATGGATGAGCGCCGCATCTCGGGTGACGCCCTCCGGTAGGTCGCTATCGGTCCGGTCGGTGAGGTAGGTAAAGACGCCTCCATGCGCCACTCGGTAGACCTTCAGCAGGACATTGATATCGAGTTGACGCCGAGCGATCGACTCCGAGAACCCGGTGGCTGCGGGCGGAAGTGCAAGATGGTAGTCGTCGCCGAGCCCGACGAGAAAGCTCCGCCAGTGCGCGCGAGTCGATGCGTGCAGTTCCTCACTGAGGAGCGGGTCACGGGCGATCTCGGGGATCGCCGCCATGATCTGACGGTCCACCGTCTCCACGAAGGCGTTGACCTCGGCTTCGGTCAGTGACGCCTGGGCGAAGGCGGCACTCCATTGGGTCAGGTCAGGTTCGTCATTCACCAGGTCAGCAAAGCACGGCACGTTGGTGCGGGGCACAGGTTCGCCCGAGGAGATTCCAGTCAGTGGCACACACCTTGTAATCCGCCACAGGCGGGGTGACACAGTGTGGAATACATCACAAGCGACCGATGTGATGTGGATGACACGCTGAGGTCCTCAACCGAAGGGACGAATGATGAGCAGTTATGACTACATCGTGGTGGGCAGCGGGTCGGCAGGGGCGGTGCTCGCAGGTCGACTGAGCGAAGATCCCGGAGTGAGCGTGCTCGTGTTGGAGGCCGGTGGTCGCAGCAGGCCGAACATGAATGTTCAGATTCCAGCTGCTTTCACCAAGCAGTTCAAGACCAGCCTGGACTGGGAGTTCTACACCGAGCCCGAGCCACACCTCAACGGTCGCACCATCTTTCAGCCCCGCGGAAAGATGCTGGGTGGCTGTAGTGCGATGAACGCGATGATGTACCTGCGAGGCAACCGCGCCGACTACGACGGCTGGGCCGCGAAGGGTGCCACCGGGTGGTCCTATGACGAGATCCTGCCGTTGTTCCGTCGCTCCGAGCACAACAGCCGTGGTGCGAGCGAGTTCCACGGCACGTCCGGTCCGCAGTACGTCGAAGACGCACCCGACCCGCGCGAGCCAGCCTTGGCGATGGTGGAGGGCATGGTCGAGGGCGGTATGCCGCGAACCGACGACTTCAACGGCGCCGAGCAGGTGGGTGCCTCGATGTACCAGCGCACCACCCGCAACGGACAGCGCTGGACGACCTGGGACGGGTTCCTGGCCCCACACCGCAAGCGCCCCAACCTGACCATTACCTCCGGAGCCGTGGTGCACAAGGTGGTTCTGGAGGGTGGTGCCGCAACCGGAGTCGTGGTTGAGGTCAACGGTTCGGTACAAACCATCCGAGCCGACCGCGAAGTGATCCTGTCCGCAGGCGCACTCAGCACCCCACATCTGTTGATGCTGTCCGGCATCGGCCCGGCAGACCACCTTCGGGAGAACGGCATCACCGTGGCCGTCGACAGCCCGCATGTTGGCGAGCACCTCATGGACCACCCGCTCTATGCGGTCAACTGGGAGACCACTTCGACCGACACGTTGGCGTCGGCGGAGTCGCCGAAGCAGTTGGCTAAGTTCTTCCTGCGGCGCCGCGGCATGCTGACCTCCAACATCGGCGAGGCCGGTGCGTTCTTCCACACCAGCGTGGAAGATTTCGCGCCCTACATGCAGATCATTGGCGCACCCGGCTACTTCTGGGAGCACGGTGCAGGCACCTTTGATGGACATGCCTTCGCGATGGGCCTCTCAATGGTCGGCGCTCGCTCCGAAGGCACGGTGCGCTTGGGTTCGAGCGACCCCAAGGCAGCTCCCAAGATCTGCTTCAACTACTTCAGTGACCCCGACGACATGCGCTCCATGGTGGATGGCATCGAACGGGTGCGGGAGCTCGCGGCGACACCGACGTTGAGCAAGATCATCAAGCGCGAACTGCACCCTGGGCCTGACTTCGGCACCAGCCGCAAGGATGTGGAGGCGGCCGTCCGCGCTGGGGTCGAGCACACGTACCACGCGTCGTGCACGGCTCGTATGGGCACCGAAGAAACCGGAGCATTGGATGCGAGCCTGCGGGTTTACGGGGTCAAGGGTCTTCGCGTGGTGGATGCCTCGGCCATGCCGAAGGTGACCCACGGCAACACCCACGCACCAACCATCCTGATCGGTGAGAAGGCCGCCGATCTGATTCGTACGGGGAACTGACAATGACGACAACATCAATCGAGACCGACAACGCCAAGCGCGCCGAGCAGATCGTGCAGCGCGCCAAGGCTGGCGAGCAGGCCTGGGGCGCCGTCGGCGTTGCCCAACGGCGCGAAATGCTGGAGCGTTTTTCCGCGCTCGTGGAGGCTAAGGCCACTGAGTGGGTCGAAATCGCCACCCGGATCAAAGGCCTGGACCCGGACTCCTCGATCGTGGGTGAGGAATGGACCTCGGGCCCATATGCCTGCATCCAGTACGCCCAGCAACTCATCCCCACGCTGCGCCGGATGGAGGAGGGGAAGGGTGCGACCGACGGATTCACCATCGTGCCTCAGCCCGGCGACCGGGTCGCCGTCGAGGTGCTGCCGCACACGGTCTGGGATCACCTCCTGCAGTCGGGCTTTTCCGCGCAGGTGTGGATCAAGCCGGGTGTGACCGAGGCGCAGGTGCGCTCACGCGCTGGCCTTGGAATGAAGAAACCGGCACAGACCAACGGGACCTGCTTGGTCCTGGGGGCCGGCAACATCTTCTCGATCGCGCCACTTGATGCGCTGTACGTCCTCTACGCGGACAACCGCTCGGTAGCCCTCAAACTCAATCCGATCACAGACGACTTGCTGCCGATTCTCGAGGCGATCTTCGCGCCGTTTATCGAGATCGGCGCGGTGCAGGTGTTCTCCAGCGACATCGAACTGGGTTCGCTGTTGACTCAGCATGACGGGATCGACGCGGTCCACATGACCGGGTCCGAAGCCACCCACGACGTCATCGTGTGGGGTCCGGGAGACCAGGGCGCAGCCAACAAGGCGGCGGACACTCCACAACTCACCAAGCCCATGACGAGCGAGCTCGGGGGAGTCTCGCCAGCGATCGTGGTTCCGGGTGAGTGGTCCAGCCGGGACATTGAATTTCAGGCGAATCACGTGGCCACGCAGCGCCTTCACAACGCGGGCTCCAATTGCGTCGCGGCACAGATGGTGATCATCAGTTCGGACTGGGCGCAGAAGGACCAATTCTTGAAGGCCCTTCGTCGGGCGATGGCCAAGGCACCGAAACGCCCGTCCTGGTACCCCGGTTCAGCGGATCGTGTGGCTGCCGTGCGAGAAGAGAATCCGGAGAACGCGGTGCCCGTCGGGGGGACGCCGGAACGGACGCTGCTGAGTGGCCTGGACCTTTCGGATGATTCCGAAACGGCCTTTGAGACCGAGTTCTTCGCACCAGTGCTGGGCGTTTCCGAACTCCCTGGACTGGGTGCCGACTTCTTGGCGACAGCGATCGACACCTCGAATGAGCGACTTCGCGGAACTCTCGGCGCCAACATCGTGATCCACCCAAAGACCGAGGAGCAGATCGGCGAGAAGACGATGTCGGATCTGATCGCATCGATGCGTTACGGAACGGTCGCCATCAACTGCTGGACCGGAGTGGGTTACCTCACCGCCACCGCGACCTGGGGAGCATTCCCGGGCCATGCATTGAATGACATCCAGTCGGGGCATGGCGTGGTGCACAATGCGGTGCTGCTAGCGGACGTTGAGCGCACGGTTATTCGCGGTCCGTTCCGACCCTATCCGCGGTCAGTTCTTGCGGGGGAGATGTCGCTCACTCCGAAGCCGCCGTGGTTCGTCAACAACAAGACGGCCGCGTCGACGGGGGAAAAGCTGGTCCGGTTTGCTGCCCAGCCAGGCTGGGGACGACTGCCCGCTGTCTTCGCGTCCGCGTTGCGCGGCTGATCCGGACGGGCGCAGAGCCACGCATCTCGAGGAGGGGATGCGTGGCTCTCGCGTGTCGGGCTGCCGCCCGGCGGCTACATCAAGGCGGCGGTCAGGCGGCAGACGTTGTTGACATACCGCTGGCCCCAGCTGACCTGTTGCCACTCTTCGGTTGTGAGCAGGTGCGAGACGGCCCGGTAGTGGGCGTCGTTTTCTTGCAGTTGAGCGATCAGGTCGCCGCCAAAGGCCAACATCATGACCTCATAGGTGAGGGCAAACGAGCGATAGTCCATGTTGGATGACCCAATCACGGCGACCCGATCATCGATGGTGAAGTACTTGCCGTGCAGCACGGTCGGCGCGGGGTAAAGGTGGATACGGACGCCAGCCTTCAGGAGCGCGCCGTAGTAGGAGCGCTGTGCGTGGCCGACGAGGAACTGATCGGCTTCTTCCCCAACAAAGAGGTCGACCGTGACGCCCCGGTGCGCGGCGCTGGTGATGGCGTTGAGCAGTGCTTCGTTCGGGACGAAATACGGACTGGTGATCGCGATGTTGCGTTGAGCCAACGCGAGCGACTGGACGAACATGCGCATATTCGGCTCGGTGGGAAAGCCGGGGCCAGACGGTACGACCTGCATGCCGTGCGCCCGACCGCCGGGCGCATGGTCGGGCTGATCGGGGTAGTAGGTCGCCTGGTCGAGCATTTCGTCCGTCTCGGCGTACCAATCGGTGGCGAAGATGTGCGACAGCGAGGTGACGACATCGCCCGTGACCTGCACAGAGACATCGGACCAGGCGCGGCCCATCGCGAGGTTCTTTGCGCTGCCGTAGGCGGGATCGATCAGATTGTGCGAGCCCATGAAGCCCACCGCGCCGTCAATGACCAGCAGTTTGCGGTGATTGCGTAGATCGGGGCGCCGCCAGCGGCCCTTGAACGGGTTGATCGGCATCATCAGGTGCCACTCGATCCCGGCTGCGCTCATCCGGCGACCGAGAGTCTTGCGCCCGGGGTACTTCCGAGAGCCGATGTGGTCGAGCAGGAGTCGTACTTCGACACCGCGAGCCTTAGCACGGCGCAGGGCCTCAAAGACCGGGTCAGTCGCCTCATCCCAGGACACGATGTAGAACTCGACATGGACAAAATGCTCGGCTTGATCGATAGCGTCGGCGATGGCCTGGAAGTAGTCAGCGGTGATCGGGAAGATCTTTTCGGTTGTTCCGCTGACACACGGTTGGCCGGTCAGACGACGATTCATCTGGATCAGGGACTGGAGGTCCTCGCCAGGTTCGGCACCCGGCGGCAGCGGAGGCAATTCCTGCGCCCATTCTGAGGTCCGTTCGTTGGCGACCAGTTGGAGGTCGTACCGGCGGCCTTTGAGATAGGGCTGGCCAATCAACCAGTAGAGCGGGAACCCGATCAGGGGGATGAACATAATCAGGAGTAGCCAGGCGGAGGCCGCGGCCGGACGGCGGTTTTCAGGTACGGTCCCGACCGCGATCACCTTCAAGGTGTATTCGAGCGTCAGAACCACCGTTGCTCCGGCAGCCGTGAACCAGTTGAAGTCCATGGCCCTGACCCTAGGTGCCGTCCGCTGTTGGCCGGTGGTCACGGTGGGGTCAGCGGAAGCAGAATGACGGGACGGCGTAGTCCGAGCAACGTGAGCGGGTCTCGATAACTGTCCGGTCCGACCAGCAGGCCCCAGTGCAGGCAGGCCGCGGGGGCGCAGTGCGAGGGCGCCGGAGTGAGCGTCCCAATGGTGTCTCCCGCCTCGACCTGTGTGCCTTTGGTCGCGCGGTGCTGGAGTGGTTCGTACGTCGTGCGGGAACCATCCGCGTGACCAATAGACACCACGCCACGGCCGGCGATCACACCTGAGTACGTGATCGTTCCAGGAAGCGCCGCGCGTACGGGCTGGCTCGGTCGGCCCAGCAGGTCAACGCCGCGGTGCCCGGCTGCCCACGGCTGCGGCGGCGCGTCAAAGGGACGCACCACTCGTGGCGTGGGCTGCAGAGGCCAGACCGCCTGACCAGCTGGTGTGGGCAGTGGTCGGGACAGCCCTGGCCGGGCCTGCAAGAGCGGCGGAGGGCGGGGTGGATCGGCTGCGCACCCACCGAGTGCGGCAAGCAGGGCCGTGCACATCAGAAGAGGCATGTGGTGAGCATCGCGGAGCGGGCGCTGGTCGTCACCCGGTGCGCCCATGCCTGTGGACACGGCCATCAGAGTATGTCGGGTATCCACAACGCTCGCGTGGCATCGCCTTCCGGAGCCCAACTTTGCCTAGAGTTGTGCCTCGTGGAGGACACGCGATGGGGCGGTCGACATCGGGCGCCGGTTCACCAAGGCAGCCCAGGTCTGCGCGCGCGCCGCGGCCTCGCGGGGGTCCTTGTGGGACTGGCAGTCGCGAGTGCTGCCGTAGGTGCAGCCCGTGGAGATCAGGACGTGCGGATGACCGCGAGCCTGGCGAGCGGTTCTGAGGACGCCATGTTCCCGGCTACGACCCGACCTGCCACTTCGGCGCCACCCACCCGATCGGCCGCGCCGAGTCCGGCGCCGCGCCCCACGCCAACCGCCACACCCAAACCAACCGCGACGGTGCCGATCAAGGGCAACGGCAAAGTGGCCCAGGTCGTCGTTCCAGGTCAGGATTCCGGTGGCACTGGCCGAGTTGTCACGTATGCATTCGAGATCGAGGGTGGGCTTCCGATCGACCGAACCGCCGCTGCCACGTTGGTCGGGAGCACGCTGCGGGACAGCCGAGGGTGGCAACCGGTCAAGCACGTACGTTTCGTGCAGGTCAGCCCGTCCCAGCGGGCTCGTGGGGTCAAGCCCGACATCACGATCTCGTTGGTCAGTCCCGACCGCACCGACCGCTGGTGCGCGCCACTAAAGACCGAAGGGCTGTGGTCATGCGCTAACAAGGACCGTGCGGTGATCAATGCGCGCCGTTGGGTCGGAGGAGTCCAGGGCTTTTCCGCCAAGCCACGGTCGGACTATCAGAGTTATGTCCTCAATCACGAAGTCGGACACGAACTTGGCCACGGTCACGTGGGGTGCCCCGGCGAGGGAAAGCTCGCGCCGGTCATGATGCAGCAGTCGATGGGCTTGAAGGGGTGCCGACCCAACGTGTGGCCCGCAACCCTTCGCGGCTAATCGAGTGAGGGCGCGACGCCTTCAGTTGTCCACCCGGCGGTAATGCGTGATAGGTGCAGCTGCATGAGCTCGCGTACCTGCTCTGCCTCGCCCGCCTCCAGAGCGCCCAGGACGCGGCGCTGCTCCCGGGCAGCCTCTTCTAGGGCGCCGGCGCTTGCCAGGCCAGGAATGCCGTAGAGCCGGGTCTGGTCGCGCAGGACTGCGACCGACTCGACGAGGCGGCGATTGCCGTGCAGCGCAATGAGACTCAAGTGAAACTCACGATCGCGCGCCAGGAACTCCACGGCGTCGCCTGCCTTGGCCAAGCGCTCGATAGCGCCGCAGAGATCGCGCAATCTAGGCATGGCTTGGACGAGTTCCTGGGGCCGCGTCGCCAGTTCCATGAGTGCGGGGACCTCGAGCCATTGCCGCAATTCAATAACGTCGGCTAGATCGTCCGCCGTGATCTCGACGACCCGGAAACCGCGGTTGCGGATTGCTTCCAAGATGCCTTCGTTGACGAGCGTGAGCATCGCCTCGCGGACAGGGGAGACCGAGACGCCAAGTCGCTTGGCAATGGATGCCGCGGAGTGCAGTTCACCCGGGCGGATCTCACCGGTGACGATCGCTTGGCGCAACGTGTCGAGTGCCTGATCCCGCAGGCTGCGGGCGGTGCCGATCGGTTCCATGGCGGGTCCTCTCCGGTCGCGGTGGTGACCTTCCGCTGATCCGCTCCAGGTAGGGGCCGTCGCGGTGTTGTCACGCCTAGGTAGTGGGTGACATGCTACATCTCACACACGACACTGCGGCGAATGTGAAGGGAGTTATGGCGATGACGGACGGCACCTCGATAGCCCCGATCGACCGAGCCTTGGGGGAGGAGGCGGTAGACCAGGTCCGGCAGTGGCTGGAAGCCAGCCGGAACCAGCCCGTTGACGCGGCGGCCCAGCGCCTCGCCGGAGTGTTGCAGGACCCGAACGGCCTGGCCTTCACGGTGGGATTCGTCGATGGTGTCGTACGCCCCGAGGATCCTCGCGCGGCCGCACGAGCCCTACGCGACATCGCACCGTTGACGCCAGCCTTCTTGCCGGCACCGCTGCGGGCGGCGGTGAAGACGGGCGCCGCCGCTGGGCGTGTGGTTCCTGGCGTGGTCGTCCCGACTGCTCGTACGGCGCTGCGTCAGATGGTGCGCCACCTCATCGTGGATGCCACCGACAAGCGCTTGGGCCGATCTATTCATCGGATCAAGGGTGACCAGGACGGCGTACGCCTCAACATCAACTTGCTGGGCGAGGCGGTCCTCGGTGAAGCCGAAGCAACTAAGCGCCTCGCCGACACCGAAAAGCTCTTGGCGCGCGATGACGTCGACTACGTTTCGATCAAGGTCTCGTCCACCGTCTCGCCACATAGTCCGTGGTCTTTCGATGACGCCGTCCAGCATGCTGCGGAGGCGCTGTTGCCGTTGTACCGGCGAGCTGTCGCCGAGGGCGGGAAGTTCATCAACCTCGATATGGAGGAATACAAGGACCTCGACCTGACCTTGGAGGTCTTTACCTCGATCCTCGATCGCGAGGAGTTCCTGTCCCTGGAGGCCGGCGTCGTGCTTCAGGCATACCTGCCAGACGCGCTCGCCGCCATGCACCGGTTGCAGGAGTGGGCTGCCGCGCGAGTTGCGCGCGGTGGTGCGCCGGTGAAGGTGCGTTTGGTCAAGGGCGCGAACCTGCCCATGGAAGAGGTCGACGCCGAAGTCCATGGCTGGCCGCTCGCGACCTGGCACAGCAAGCAGGCATCGGACTCGTGCTACAAGGCAGTCTTGGACTATGCCCTGCAGCCAGCGCACGTCAAGAACCTGAGGGTCGGCGTCGCCGGTCACAATCTGTTCGACATCGCGCTCGCCTGGCTGCTTGCCAAGCAACGCGGCGTGACTGAGGGCATCGATATCGAAATGCTCCTGGGTATGGCGACCGCCCAGGCCGCAGCCGTGCGGGCGGACGTCGGCAGTTTGTTGCTCTATACCCCGGTCGTTCGGCCCGAGGAGTTCGACGTAGCGATCGCCTACCTCATTCGCCGATTGGAGGAAGGCGCCTCGCAAGAGAACTTCATGTCGGCCATGTTCGAGCTCGATGACCCGACCTTCTTCGACCGTGAGAAAGAGCGCTTCCTCGCCTCGATCGACACGATCCCGGCTGAGGTGCCTGTGTCACATCGTTGCCAGGACCGCCGACGGCCCGCAGCCGCGTGGACGGGTGCTCCCGGTGAGTTCGTGAACACTCCTGACACCGACCCCTCTATTGAGGCGAATCGCGAATGGGGTCAACAGATTCGGTCGAAGATGCAAGGAAGTCGCCTTGGCCGGGACCTGGCCAAGGCGGGTGAGATTCAGTCGGTCGCTCAGGTGGAAGCTCTCATCGAGGAGACGGCGACCGCAGGAGCCGCATGGCGTGACCTGAGTGCTGCTGCTCGCGCGGAGATTCTGCACCGAGCAGGGGACGTCCTGGAGGCGCGGCGTGCGGACTTGTTGGAAGTCATGGGTTCCGAATGCGGCAAGGTGCTGGAGCAAGGTGACCCGGAGGTGAGCGAGGCAATCGACTTCGCGCACTACTACGCCGAGCGTGGGCGAGAGCTGGAATCCGTTGAGGGAGCGCGTTTTTCGCCATCCCGCCTGACCGTGGTGACCCCGCCATGGAACTTCCCCTGCGCGATCCCTGCGGGGTCGACGCTGGCGGCGTTGGCATCCGGCTCGCCGGTCATCATCAAGCCCGCCCCGCAGGCGCGGCGTACCGGCGCAGTCATGGTGGAGGCGCTGTGGGAGGCAGGCGTACCGCGTGATGTGTTGCGCTATGTCCAGGTCCCAGAGAACGAGGTCGGCAGTCGGCTCATCACCCATGAAACCGTCGAGCGGGTCGTGCTCACCGGTGCGTACGAGACCGCCCAGTTGTTCCGCAGCATGCGTCCAGACCTACCGCTGTTGGCCGAGACCAGCGGCAAGAACGCTTTGATCGTCACCCCGAGTGCCGACCTGGATCTCGCGGCCAAGGACGTCGCGTACTCCGCGTTCGGTCACGCCGGACAGAAGTGCTCGGCAGCGTCGCTGACCATCTTGGTCGGCACCGTCGCCACATCCGAGCGGTTCCGGCGCCAGTTGATTGACGCGGTCCAATCCATGACGGTGGGCCTCCCGTGGGAGGAAGCCAGCCAGGTTGGCCCGGTCATCGAACCTGCCCAAGGCAAATTGCTTGACGCGCTCACTGTCCTGCCGGAGGGGCAGTCCTGGCTGGTCGAGCCAAGGCGCCTCGACGAGGACGGGATGCTCTGGAGTCCAGGTGTCCGCGATGGCGTCAAGCCGGGATCGGAATATCACCTGACCGAGTACTTCGGACCGGTGCTCGGCGTCATGGCCGCGCCGACCCTGGAGGCCGCGATCGATTACGTCAACCAGATCGACTATGGCTTGACCAGCGGCATCCATAGCCTCGACGAGGATGAGGTCGCGACCTGGCTCGGCTCAGTCCAGGCCGGAAACCTGTACGTCAACCGAGGGATCACCGGGGCCATCGTGCAACGGCAGCCGTTCGGCGGCTGGAAGAAGGCCGCCGTGGGCGCAGGCTGCAAGGCCGGCGGGCCCAATTACCTCGTGGGCTTTGGAACGTGGAGCGACGAGTCGGTCAGTCGGTCGGCGAATGACGAGATCAGTCAGGCGGTCCTCGATGCTGCGCACGACCTCGATCACCGGGATCGGGAGTGGCTCGCCGGTGCGCTGTCGACTGACGCGGTGGCCTGGGCCAGCGAATTTGGAGTCGTCCAGGACCGCACTGGATTGGAGCGGGAGCAGAATGCGTTCCGCTACCACCAGGTTCCCGTCACGGTGCGCTATGAAGGCTCCCGCGTTGTCGAGTTGCTCCGCGTGGTGGCAGCTGGCGTCCGGGCCGGATCGGCCATCACGGTGAGCACGATGACAAGGATCGCGCCACCGGTGATGTCCTACCTGCAATCTGCTGGCGTTGAGGTTGCCATCGAAGACGCGACCGAATGGACGCGTCGAGCGGGGCGTCTAGCCGAGAGTGGCGGTCGAGTACGACTGATTGACGCCGACGCTGGTGTCGTTGCCGCGGCCACCGGTGGGTCACCCGCCGTCGCAATCTACGCGGGTGAGGTGGTCTCGGCAGGGCGTGTCGAAGTGTTGACATTCCTGCGAGAGCAGGCGGTCTCGATCACGGCGCATCGTTTTGGGACGCCGCGTCGCTACGACATTCCCGCTGCTGTCTGATCATCCGAAGGCGCGGGTGCGCTCGCGCAATTGCCAACTGCCAAAAGCGAGTACGGCGAGTCCGAGGGCGAGCAGCGTGATGCCGGACGGCGACCCGCCGGCCAGGGCAATCCGACCTGCGAGCAGTCCGACGGCCAGGGGAGCGGCGTAGGGCATCGCCATATGGAAGGCGAGGGCCTGGCCGCCGCTTGTCGGCGACATCCGCTCCGCGCGAATGCCGCCGCGATAGGACGTCGCAAGTTGAAGTCCTGCGATGAGGAACATGAGGCCGGCGACTCCTGCTGCGGTCGCCAGCGAGAGTGGTCCGACGATCACGGTCGAGGCAACCCCGATGGTGGCCGCCGGGAGGAGCCCGACGGTCAGGTGCCCTGTGGCCATCCTGCGCGGCGAGATGCCGAGCAGGGTTGGGCTGCCTGCGTTTTCGGCCGTGAAGCGCAGTCCAGTTAGCAACCGGCCCGCACCCAGACTCGTCATCAAGAGTAGGGGCCCGAGTGCCATCCAAGCCTCGGGACGGAGTGCCCAGATCGTTCCAGGAACTCCGGTTAGGAGCACGGTGATGCCGCTTGCGGTGGCCAGGGGCGTGCGCCGCCAGCCGAGGAGGTCGGCGACGACCACCGTCCCCAACGGTCCGTATGCACCGAGCCTGAGGCGACGTCCGCGGAGACGGCCAGACGGGACTGCGCGCGCGAGGTGACTCAGATCCCCGACGAGGAACGCGGCATTGGCCGCTCGGCTGAGCAAGGCTTGGTTGCGCAGCGTGGACTGGGACAGTGCTCGAAGAGTGTCAGCAACGCGAACCAGCTCTGACCACGGCGAAGGTGCCGGGTTGGTTCGGGCTTGTGCGCGCACCGCGATGTGGGTGAGGAGAACCCCAACTCCGATGCCCATCAACACGATCGGTGCAATGGCGGCCGGGCTCGCCAAGTCACGAATCGCGAGTCCGCCACCCACGACGATTCCCACGATGCCACCAAATGTGGCCATAGCGGCCAGTGCAGCGCGCCACCAGGGGCGCAGCAGGTCGTCCCGGTCGAGGCCGATCGGAAGGAGAAGGTCAATGAAACTCAGGTCGGGCAGAACAGGGCCGCGCTTGCGCCCGACGGCGTACGCCACGGGGCAGAGAATGGTGACCGCAAGGAGTGTGGCCGCGGGAGCCCAGGTCTGGAACAGTTCCCGTCGGGTGGCATCAATCGCGATGGCGTGCGCGAGGCCTTGGGACAGGGACACGCCGTACACGGCGGCAAACAACGCGATGACATACAGCGGGTAGGCAATGCGTTGGATCGGTGTGCGACCGCGATAGGCAAAAATCGTGACGGCGTCCAGGCGCTCCTCATCGCCGGTGGCCATCACAGCTCAGGAATCTCGAGCCGGACCTGATCGTCGGCGAGGCTAGCGATCATGTCGTGGTCGTGGCAGGCCAGGAGCAGCGCAGTTCCGGCACCCTTGGTCTCCGCCAGGATTCGCGTCAGAAGGGCGCGTCGGTCGCGGTCCAGTCGCTGCTCGGGCTCGTCTAAGACCAGCAGTCCGCTCGGGCGGATTAACGTCAACGCGAGGTCCACTAACTGCCTTTGGCCAGAGGACAATTCATGGAGATAGCGATGCCGGAGTGGGTCAATGTCGAGCTGGTCGAGGGTGCGTTGAACCCGTCGCGCACAGGTTTCCCGCGAGCCACCCCATGTCTGATCGACCAGCACCAGATGGTCTTGGACGGTGTGGTGGCGATACCCGGTTATGGGGTTCAAGAGTGCGGCCATCACATTTCGAGTGCGCGGTGAACGCTCATCAACCGGATCACCGTCCAGGAGAACAGTTCCGGTGCTCGGCTGGGTGGCGCCAATCATGAGTCGCAGCAAAGTCGACTTGCCGGATCCGTTCGGTCCGCTCAGCACCACGGCTTGGCCGGGGCGGACCTCGATATCGGTCGGGGCAACGAGCGGGACCTCGTCGACAACCTGGCTGACGCCTTCCGCCGCCAGCACGGTGAACGCTGTCGAGACCATGTCTTAACCGAGCGACTGAAGGCGGCGGAGACCTTCACGGATCTTGTCTTCGTCCTTACAAAAAGCGAACCGCAAGAGGCTGGCATTTGCGCTGGGGTCGTCATGGAAGCCCGAGACTGGGATCGCAACGACGCCGCACAGGTCGGGCAACTGCCAACACAGGTCGGTGGCGTCGTCCCAGCCGAGCGGACGCGCGTCCCCTATCGCGAAGTATGTGCCCTGGGGCAGCCAGGTATCGAACCCGATCTGGCGAAGCCCTTCGACCATTAGATGACGTCGGTGATCCATGGCCTCATGAAGTTCGTCCAGCAGTGGCTGCCCGAGCCGCAGGCCTTCCGCGACCGCGGCCTGGAATGGCCCCCCGCCCGAGAACGTGAGGTATTGCTTCACTGTGAGAGCCGCCTGCACGAGGTCGGCCGGGCCGGTCACCCACCCCACCTTCCACCCGGTCAGCGAGAAGGTCTTGCCGGCTGACCCGATGGTCAGGGTGCGGTCTGCCATACCTGGCAGGGTCGCGATCGGGATATGGGTGCTGCCGTCGAAGGTCAAGTGCTCGTAGACCTCGTCGGTCACGACGAAGGCATCGTGTTCCTGGGCCAGGTCGGCGATGAGTTGGAGCTCATCGCGGGAGAACACTTTGCCGGTCGGGTTGTGTGGTGTGTTGAGCAGGACCAGTTTGGTTCGGGACGAGAAGGCGGCTCGCAACTCGTCGGGGTCGACCGCGAATTCGGGCGCGCGCAGCACACAGGTGCGGTGGGCGACTCCCGCTAGGGCAAACATGGCGGTGTAGGAGTCGTAGTAGGGCTCGAACGTGACCACCTCATCGCCGGGTTCGACCAAAGCCAAGATGGATGAGGCAATTCCCTCGGTAGCGCCGACTGTTGGCAGCACCTGCTGATCGGGGTCCAGGTCAAGGCCGTAGTGCCGCGCCTGGTGATCCGCGATCGCGGCACGAAGGACCGGCAGCCCCCGACCGGGCGGATACTGATTGAGGCCGTCGGCGATGGCTGCGCGGGCGGCCTCCTTGATGGCGCTCGGACCATCACTGTCCGGAAATCCCTGACCAAGATTGATTGCTCCGGTACGCAGGGCCAACGCCGACATCTCCGCGAAGATGGTCGTACCAAAACCGTGCAGGCGCGGAATGAGCGGAGAAGACATGTTTCCGAGCCTAGGGGACGGGGTCGGTGGCGTGGATTTCCGCGACATGCCGGGGCTGGCGTACGATAGCGCCACGGCCCGTCTCGGCGGGTCGAATTCGCGTGTTCTTTTCCGGCTCGCCGCCGGGGCGCAGTCCTGCAGTCTGCATTGATTCTGATGTGGGAGGGGCCTCGTTAGAGCACTAGGCATCACGAACACCACGTTCGTGAGGACAACTGGAATCTACTGAAAGGCGGACTTCGGCATGGCCGTCGTCACCATGCGCCAGCTCCTCGAGAGCGGCGTCCACTTCGGGCACCAGACCCGTCGCTGGAACCCCAAGATGAAGCGCTTCATCATGACCGAGCGCAACGGCATCTACATCATCGACTTGCAGCAGTCGCTCACGTACTTGGGCGATGCCTATGAGTTCGTCAAGCAAACCGTTGGTCACGGTGGCACCATCCTGTTTGTCGGCACCAAGAAGCAGGCGCAGGAGTCCATCGCCGAGCAGGCGACCCGCGTCGGAATGCCCTACGTCAACCACCGTTGGCTCGGCGGCATGCTCACCAACTTCAACACCGTCCACAAGCGGCTCACCCGGCTCAAGGAGCTGGAAGAGCTCGACTTCGACGACGTGGCAGGTTCGGGTCGCACCAAGAAGGAACTGCTCGTCCTCAAGCGCGAGAAGGACAAGCTCGAGCGCACCTTGGGCGGTATCCGCGACATGCAGAAGGTTCCGTCGGCGGTGTGGATCGTTGACACCAAGAAGGAGCACCTCGCAGTCACCGAGGCGCGCAAGCTCAACATCCCGATCATCGCGATCCTCGACACCAACTGCGACCCGGACGAGGTTGACTACAAGATCCCGGGCAACGACGACGCCATCCGTTCGGTCACGTTGTTGACCCGAGTGGTTGCCGACGCCGTTGCGGAGGGTCTGATCTCCCGCTCGCAGGGTAAGTCCGGCGCGTCCGAAGACGGTGTCGCCGAGCCGATGGCCGAGTGGGAGCGCGAGCTCCTGGCTTCGGATGCTGCTACGGACGCTGCAGCCGAGGCTCCGGCTGAGGCCGCACCGGAGGCGCCCGTTGCTGAGGCTGCACCTGAGGCACCTGCTGCCGAGGATGCACCCGCTACTGAGGCTTCGCCCGAGGCCGCGGAAGCTCCCGCGACCGAGTCCGCCGACAAGGCCTAATCACCCCTCCTGAGGTAATCGCAAAGGAGCGATGCACAGACATGGCTAATTACACCGCCGCCGACATCAAGGCGCTGCGCGAGCAGACCGGTGCCGGCATGATGGACGTCAAGAAGGCGCTCGACGAGACCGACGGCGACCGTACGAAGGCCATCGAGGCCCTGCGAATCAAGGGTCTCAAGGGCGTTACCAAGCGCGAAGGGCGTTCCGCGTCCTCCGGTTTGGTGACCGCCAAGGTCGAGAATGGCGTCGGAACGCTGCTCGAAGTCAACTGCGAGACCGACTTCGTGGCTAAGAACCCGACCTTCATCGAACTGGCTGACCGGATCCGCGACCACGCGGCGTCGGTGGGCGCAGGCGATGCCGAGACCCTGCTGGCCAGCGAGTTGGACGGCAAGACGGTCAAGGAGGTCCTCGACGAGGCCAACGCCGGACTTGGCGAGAAGATCGAGGTGCGCCGCATGGCTCGCCTCGAGGGCGAGAAGGTCGAGGCGTACCTGCACAAGACCGACCCAGATGTTCCGCCGCAGATCGGTGTGCTTGTCGCCGCCAACGGTGGCGAGGGCACGGTGGTTCGGGACATCGCGATGCATGTTGCGGCGTTCGCGCCGACGGTGCTCTCGCGAGATGAGATCGACGCCGAGACGGTCGAAAACGAGCGTCGTGTCGCCGAGGCCACGGCCAAGGAAGAGGGCAAGCCTGAACAGGCACTGCCCAAGATCATCGAGGGCCGGGTCAACTCCTACTTCAAGGACAACGTGCTGCTCGATCAGCCGTTCGCCAAGGACCCGAAGAAGTCGGTGGCCGCTGTCGCCCAAGAGTCTGGCGCGACCGTGACTGGCTTTGCCCGGCTCAAGGTCGGCGTCTGACTCGACGATATTTCTGGGGTCATCTGCGACCTCACTCGGCGCCCGTCCACCACATCGGTGGGCGGGCGCTTCGTTGCGCAGTTGCCCATGTGGAAGACTGCCCCGACCGCTTCTCGCATGCACGATGGAGGCCCGCAGGTGACGCCTGATGTTCCGAACACCGATCAGAACCGCTCATTGTTGAAACTCTCAGGGGAAGTGTTCGGGGGCGGCGAAGTCGGACTCGACCCTGATGTCGTGAAGCGCATTGCTCATCAGATCGCCGAAGCAGCCCGCGGTGGCATGCAGATCTGTGTCGTCATCGGCGGTGGGAACTTTTTCCGCGGCGCGGAACTTCAAACCAAGGGCATGGACCGTGTCCGTGCCGACTACATGGGCATGCTGGGCATTGTCATGAACTGTCTGGCACTCCAGGACTTCCTGGAGAAGGAAAATATCGACACCAGGGTGCAGACGGCCATCACGATGGGCCAGGTTGCTGAGCCGTATATCCCGCGCCGCGCCATCCGGCACATGGAGAAGGGGCGCGTGGTGATCTTCGGAGCTGGCATGGGGATGCCCTTCTTCTCGACGGACACCGTGGCGGTGCAGCGGGCCCTGGAAAGCCACTGCGATGTGGTCTTGATGGCCAAGAGCGGTGTGGACGGGGTCTACACCGCCGACCCGAAGACGGACCCCACCGCGACCAGGATCGAGGAGCTCACCTACCGCGACGCGATTGAACGCGGACTTCGGGTGGTAGACCAGACCGCCTTCTCGTTGGCCGCGGAGAACGATCTGCCGATGGTGGTTTTCTCGATGGAGCAGCCAGGTTCGATCACCCGCGCCCTTGAGGGTGAGAAGATCGGAACCAGAGTGACGCCAGCTTAGGTTCCGCGTTACGGATATCGACCACCTGGCGCGAATACGCGCCGCAGCATGAAGGAGTGCACCCATGGACGGCAGCATCGAGGAGAGCCTCTTCGAGGCCGAGGACAAGATGGAAAAGGCAGTCGAGGTCGCGAAAGAGGACTTCGCGGGCATCCGTACTGGCCGGGCCAACGCCGGAATGTTCAACAAGCTCGAGGTCGAGTACTACGGTGCGCCGACCCCGCTGCAGCAGTTGGCGTCCTTCCAGACACCTGAGGCCCGCACCATCTTGATCCAGCCGTTCGACAAGAGCTCGATGACGGCGATTGAGAAAGCGCTGCGGGAGTCTGACCTGGGGGTCAACCCCAGCAATGATGGCAACGTCATCCGGATCGCACTGCCTCAGCTCACGGAGGAGCGCCGCCGCGACTACATCAAGTTGGCACGGACCAAGGGCGAGGACGCCAAGGTCTCGATGCGCAACATTCGACGTAAGGCCAAGGACGAGATCGACCGCTTCGTCAAGAACGGCGATGTCGGTGAGGACGAGGGCTCACGCGCGGAGAAAGTACTCGATGGACTGACCAAGAAGTTCGTCGAGCAGGTCGACGACCTCATGGGTCGCAAGGAGACCGAACTGCTCGAGGTCTGAGCGGCCACCATCATGAGCAGTCCGGTGCCTCGTTCGCGGCGTCGTGCCGATCGATCGGATCGCGCGACCGCCAAGGCGCCGACCTCAAAAGCAGGGCGCGACCTCCCGATGGCCATTGGCGTCGGTGTCGCGCTCGGGGCCATCGTGCTGGCCTCGTTGCTGTTCGACAAACGAGGATTCGTGGCCGTGGCCACGGCAGCCTCGATCGTGGGTGCGTACGAACTCATCCAGGCTCTCGGTAAAGGCGGCGTGGCCGTGCCGGCGATCCCCGTTTTTGGCGCAGCATTCGCCGTTCCGGTGGCAGCTTTCGTCTGGGGCCCGCCTGCCGTCGCGCCAGCCGTCGTCTTGGCCATCCTCGCCGTCGTGGTGACTGCGGCCCTCGGGGACGGGCGGGAGACGCTGCAGGAGGCCGCAGGCGGGGTCCTGATCGTGTTCTATCCGGTGCTGCTCGTGGCATTCGCCCTGTTGCTGCTGCGCCCAGAGGATGGCATTCAGCGCATCGTCACCTTTGTCGTCGTCACGATCTGCAGCGATATCGGCGGATATGTCGCCGGTGTGCTGTTTGGGTCGCGCCCCATGGCGCCGACGGTCAGCCCGAAGAAGTCTTGGGAGGGCTTCGCTGGTTCGGCACTCTCGTGCGCGATCGCCGGTGTGCTGTGTGTGACCCTGGCGTTGGGCGGCGCCTGGTGGATCGGGCTGCTGCTGGGCCTCTCAGTCGTCGTTGCGGCCACGGTGGGCGACCTCTGCGAATCGATGATCAAGCGCGACTTGGGGATCAAGGACATGAGCAATCTCATCCCGGGACATGGCGGTTTGATGGACCGTCTCGACTCGCTCGCTTTGTCAGTGCCGGTGACGTGGGCGATCCTTACCTTTGTGAGTACGACATGACCGACCTTCCCACCCCTGCCCGTCGCCCCGAGCCGGGAGCCTTGACGTTCACGGCGCCCCGGCGCGGTAAGCCGCCGCAGCATCTCGCCGACCTCGACCTTGCTGGACGCAAGTCAGCCGTCGAGGCGTTGGGGTTCAAGGGCTTTCGCGCTAAACAACTCTCCACTCACTACTTCGAGCGGCTCGTCGCTGACTCCGAGCAGATGACCGACCTGCCCAAGGGTGAGCGCACGGAGTTGGTGAGCGGGATGCTGCCTCAACTTCTCACTCCGGTGCGCGAGTTGCAGGCCGACGGCGGCACGACCATCAAACAGGTCTTCCGGCTGTTCGACGGGGCGATGGTGGAGACAGTCCTCATGCGCTACCCGGGCCGGGTCACGATGTGCATCTCCAGCCAAGCGGGCTGCGGCATGAACTGCCCGTTCTGCGCGACGGGCCAAGCAGGGCTGACCCGCAACCTCACGACGGCCGAGATTGTGGAACAGGTCGTCGCGGGTGCTCGCGCGCTGCGCCATGGCACGCTCGCCGGTGACGAGGGCGAGGACGCAGATGCCTTGCGCGTCTCCAATGTCGTGTTCATGGGGATGGGCGAAGCACTGGCCAACTACCGGCAGGCGGTCAACGCGATCAAGCGCTTGGTGGAGCCGAGCCCGTCGGGTTTGGGCATGTCAGCGCGCGGCGTCACCATGTCGACCGTCGGGCTGGTGCCGGCTATCGACAAGCTGGCGGCCGAAGGGATTCCGGTCACGTTGGCGCTCTCGTTGCACGCGCCGGACGATGAGTTGCGTGACGAACTCGTGCCGATCAACACGCGCTGGAAGGTCGACGAGGCCATCGATGCGGCGTACCGCTACTACCGCGCCACAGGCCGCCGAGTCTCGATCGAATATGCCCTTATCAAGGACATCAACGACCAGGGCTGGCGCGCGGATCTGTTGGGGGAGAAGCTTGCTCGTCGCGGCAAGGGGTGGGTCCATGTCAATCCCATCCCCCTGAACCCAACCCCAGGGAGCAAGTGGACCGCCTCACGCCGCGGAGTCGAGCAGAACTTCGTGGAGCGCCTTCGCTCCCATGGCATCCCGACGACCGTGCGGGATACCCGTGGCAGCGACATCGACGGCGCCTGTGGGCAGTTGGCGGCTGGTAGCTGACCCGCTCTCATGGTCACAGCGCGATGAGAGCGATGCCCGCCAGTACGACGCACGACCCGAGGAGTTTGCGAGCCAATCGCCCTTCGCCAAACATCCACCAGCCCAGCAAGGTCCCGACGACGATGCTGGATTCTCGTGCGGGAGCAACCAGCGCGACCGGTGTCGTTTGCATCGCGATGAGCACTAGCACGTAGGCCAGCGGCGACAAGACCGCGACGATCCCGATCTCTCGGCGACGCTGCGTGACGAGTTCGCGGGCAGCGGGCCAGCGGCCACGCATCCAGGGCAGCAGGGTGATCGACTGGGCGGCCGCGCCCGCTGCAAAATATGCCACCGGCGCCAGACCGAGGGCGGTCACGGCATGGTTGTCCCACAGCGTGTAGCCCGCGATCGCCGTGCCGGTGAGCAGGCCCCAGACGAGACCGGCGTACGCCGACCGACCCGATGTCTTCGTCCTGTTCGTCGCGGTCGCCACCACAGCAACGCCCGCAATGACAACGACACCGCCCACGGCGTTAGGCCACTGAATCTTCTCTCCGAGGACGAGAAGGGCGACCGCCATCGTGAGCAGCGGCCCGGTGCCCCGCGCTACGGGATAGACCACGCCGAGATCTGCCTTGCGATAGCCGGTCTGCAGCGACAGTCCGTAAGCGTTGTGCAAGGCGCCGGTCAGGGCCGCAGCGCCGATGAAGGACCAGCTCAGGAAGGATGCCTGTCCCCATTCGAGCGCGACAGACAGTGGCACCCACAGCAGGGCCGAAGCGGTGGCATACAGCCAGACGAAGGCGATTGAGTCACCGGTGACCCGTTTGGCCGCGGTGTTCCACAGGGCATGAAGCAGCGCCGCCGTCAGGACGAGCGATAGGGCAGCGCTGGACACCGGCGTCAGGCTACCGATCGGCCAGGAGGACCCGTGCCGCGTCGGCTGGGGTGTCGACCAAATGCACTGCACTCGCCATGCGTCGGTCGTTTGCTAGCCCTTGAACTGCCGGCCAGACGGGGACGTCGTGCTGCCAGTGCTGGGTCCCGACCAACACGAGCGGTGGAAGCGGGCTACCTTCTGGCGCGTAGTACAGCGGCGTGATGGCCTGGAAGATCTCCTGCGCCGTTCCGGCGGCACCCGGGAGCACGATGAGCCCAGCGGTACACCGCTGGGTCAGGAGGTCTTCGCGCAGCGCGTTGGAGAAGAACTTCGCGATGCAGGAGGCAAACAAGTTGGGCGGTTCATGGCCGTAGAACCACGTCGGGATGCCCACGCTGCGGACCTCTGCGGGCGGGATTTCGTGCGGCGCCACCTGGTCGCGTACGTCCCACGCCAGGGTCGCCCAGCGGTCGATGGAGGGGCGAAAGGTGGGCACGGCCCGCAGACTTTCCAGCGCCTGGTCGAGGGCGTCTGTGGTGCGGCAGAGGGCGCCAAGGTTGGCAGCTTCCATGGCACCTGGCCCGCCGCCGGTAAGGATGGTCAGGCCGCTGGTCGCCAGGTGATGCGCCATGTGAGCCGCCTCGGCGTAGGCACTCGTCCCGCGCTCGAGGGCATGTCCACCCATGACTCCGATGACCTCCCGGCTGTCCAACAAGTCATCGATGGCGTCGGTCATGGAGTGATCGTGGATAGCGCGCAGCAAGGTGACGAAGACATCGCTGTTGAGGTGGGCCTGTTGCGACCAGGCGTAGGTGGCCGCATCCGGAGTGGAGGCGTAGCCGCCGGTGTGCAATCCGGCATACAACTCGGCGGGGGAGTACGGGTGGGCCCGGTACGGGTCGACCGGCGCGTCCGGATCGCTCGGAAAGATCGTGGCGCCTTGGACACGCAGATCGTGGTCAAGTTCGGGCGGCAGCGTTCCCCCGAGGACCACGAGACCGCGGCATCCGTGGGCCAGCAGTTGCTGGCCCTCCGGCCCGGTGAGGTCCAATCCCTGGAGGCGAAGTCCACCCAAGGCCCGACCCTGGCCGAGAACGTCACGTAGCTCCTCCAAACTCTCGATCTCAGATGTCGCCATCTCGTCCTCTCTCGCGGAACCTGTCGGGTAGGCATTCCTAGCCGATGATCTGCCCGGGCCTCGATCTGTGGCAGTTGTGGTGGAATGGGGGTACGGGGACGAACACATACATGCAGGGAGACTTGGCAATGGACTCGATCATCGCACCGTCACGACGGACTTTGCTTCTGGGCGGCACGGGCGCGGCCGCGCTAGGTTTCGCCTCACCGTCAGCGGCCTTCGCGGACAACGAAGGCAAGGGACGCAAGGGTTATGGCGCACCCTCCACCTCGACGACCCCGAGTTTTGTGGGCGGTGATGGTGGGCCGCGGCCGGGTGGATTGGTCGACAAGCACGGTTTCCCGCTACCCGGCGACCCGAAAGCGCTACCCAACTCTCGGGGAGCGGTCAGCGGTGCACCCGAGCGAGTCCGCAATGGCGTAGGCCGGGCACCGGTGTCGTTGCGCTCTGGTCCGGGCGCGACCCGGCTCGCCGCGTCGTCGGTTCCGAACTACCACGCCACGGCCTTTCCGACGATCGGTCCCGGCGCAGGGTTCTACGACCTCCGCGCGCTCCAATATCTCCTCCTGGCCGAGGGATATAAATCGAACTGGGAGACGTCGTACGGCGCCACGACGAAGGCATCGGTCACCGCTTACCAAAAGAAGAAGGGTTTGTCGGCGACCGGCACCGCCGACCCGAAGACCATCGAGAAACTTGCGGTCAACACGGGCAAGGGCGCGGTGAGTTACCGCGTCTACGCGATCCAGTCGCTGTTGCGCAAGCACGGCTATCAATTCCGGGATGGCAAGTCCGCGCCCGAGATGAGCACGAACTATGGGCCGCTCACGACGAAGTACGTCCGATGCTTCCAAGCCGGCCACGCCATCGGTCCCGACAACTTTGTGGGTTATTACACCTGGCGGACGCTGTTCGCGGCCAAGACATCGGGTCCGATGTACGCCTTGATGCAGTACCAAACGGGTGACGCGCAGTGGGCCAACTGTGGCCCGGTCTCGGCGGTGTCCTTGTTGATTCACCGCGGCGTCACGCCTCGCAAGTGGGTCTGGAATATCAGCCTTCGTACCGCTGCGGTGGAGGATTTCCGCTACAACGCCATGGGCGTACCCAACACCGCTGCGCGGGATAAGAAGGGCACCGAGTTCCCTGAATTCAGCAAGGCGTTTCCCACGTATGGGATCAAACCCACCCATGGTGGGATCAACGACACGATCGCCAAAGCCAAGGCGGGAATCGGGTCAATCGCTGGCGGTGACGCGCACACCTTGCCGTGGGATAACTATGTCAACGGGCCGGTGTCGCACTGGGTCGCCGTGCTCGGTTGGGACGGCAAGTACTTCCTGATGATGGACCCCATCACGAAGACCTCCGCTGACGAGATCCACCGGGTCACCGAGGCACAGTTGCGCAAGTACGCCTCCACCAACCCAGGTCACCCACAGTCCACTGCCGCAAAGAACTCGATCATCCTGCCCTGACGTCGGGGCCAGGTCAGATCCACCCGAGTTCGCGTGCTTTGCGCGCGGCGGCATACCGATTGTTGGTGCCGAGTTTGGCCATGGCTGCAGATAGATAGTTCCGCACGGTGCCTGGCGCGACATGTGCTCGTGCTGCGATGTCCTCGATGCTTGCCCCCTCAAGGGCCAGTTCGAGGACATCGGCCTCGCGGTCGGTTAACGGTGAGTCACCGGTGCCGATGGCCTCAGCGGCGAGTTCAGGGTCGACGTAGCGTCCGCCTGCGTGGACCCGGCGGACGACCTCTGCCAGGTTCGCCGAGGAGGTTGTCTTGGGGAGGAAGCCGCGTACGCCTGCCGCGAGCGCCCGTTTGAGATAGCCGGGACGGCCGTGGCTGGTCACGATGAGCGTTCCCGCTCCGGGAGTGATCGCAAGGATCTGCGAGGCGGTGTCGATGCCGTCGATGCCGGTGAGTTGAAGATCGATGACAGCGACGGCGGTCGGCTCGCCCGTCGCAGATCGCGTCTTCCACAGTTCGACGAGTTCCTCACCCGAGGCGACATGCGCCACGACGGAGAGGTCATCTTCGAGATCCAACATCGTGGCAAGTGCGGTCCTGATCAGTGTCTCGTCGTCCGCAAGTATGACCGGAATCATGTTCTCTTCCAATGGATTTCGAGACTGAAGGTGCTCGTCGAAGGATTGTGCGATGTCGTGAGAGCGGCGTCGGCCTCGGCCAGTCGTTCTGACAGCCCTGAGAGTCCGGAGTGCTCGCCCGGTGGCTGCCAGGCGCCATCATTGGACAAGGCCATTCCCGCCGGCCCGAGGGTGAGCGTGGCCGCAGTCGCCCTCGAGTGCTTCACGATGTTGGTGGTGCCTTCTCGCACAACCCAGGCGGCGACCTGATGAAGATCCGGGGGAACGGCATCGGTCGAACCCTGCAACTGTAGTTCGCATCCGGCGGCGAGCAGGAGTGACTTGGCCCCGTCGACTTCCTGGGCGAGGCTGGGAGCGCGATAGCCGCGGACTAGCCCGCGCATCTCTTCTAGTGAGCTGGCAGCAAGGGCCTTGACCTCCTCCATCTCTGCGGTCGCTTGATCGGTGGCGCCGGCTCGGGAGAGGGTCGCGGCGAGTTCACTTTTTACCGTGATGGCCGAGAAGCCACGACCGACGACATCATGGAGATCGCGCCCAAACCGTAGGCGCTGCTCGGCTGCGGCGAGTTGTGCCTCAAGGTCTTTCGTGCGCTCCAGGCTGGACATCAGGTCGAGGGCCCAGAGGGACAATCGCCCCGTGAGCAACATGAAGGAGGTTGCAGCGACAAGTGACACTGCGGTGAGGATTAGGTTGTCGCTCACGCGGCTAAAGGCTGCCGCTGACACCAGCGCCACACCGAGCGTGGTGCTCCAGGCGTACGGGTGGAATGCCAGTGCGACTAGCGTGATGACCATGGCGCCGAAGATCACGAGCATGCCGGAGCTCGCGAGAGTCGGCCCCTCGGGGTCCGTCAACAGCACGATGGCCACAGCAGCCCAGGTGGTGACCAGCACGGCGACGCAACCCCAGCGCAACCCGGTAGATCTCGCCCGTCGCTCTTGGCTGGCGAGCAGCGGCTGGGTCTCCAAGACGACGCAACCAGCGAATGAGGCAACGGCCAGGCCGATCCCAGCGCTCAGCCGATGAAGCTCAGCCCAGCCCCCAATCAGGATCGCCGCAGCAATGGCGATGATCGAAACCTGCAGCGTGACACGGGTATACAGCCGAAAACGTGCGTGGTGGGACAACTGGTCCCACCACGCACGCCACGTCATCATCCTCGGTCGTCCCACGTGAAGTAGCGCGTCGCGAGGTAGTAAGCGAGAGCGGCCCATACGCCCAGTGTGACAAGGGGTGTGGCCGCGGCACTGAAGGTCTCCGCCATCGTCATGGCGCCTTCGGACTTGGGCGTGCTGAACAGACGTCCCACGGAACCGAGCGCGGTCAGGTCGGAGATCGCGGCGAACGGAGTGAAGTCAGCGATCCGCTCCCAGCGCTCCGGGAGCACTGTGCGGATTGAGGACATTCCCAGGACCGCGATGGCCATGACGGGCAACGACGTGATCTGCGCTGCTTCGGCGTTCTTGGTCATGGCGCTCGTGGCGAGTGCGAGCAGCGTGAAGATGATGATTCCGAGCCCTACCGCGATGGCCAGGAGCGGAATGTTGACCGGACCAGGTGCACCCCCGAGGTACACCGCGGCGGCCACGACGGCGGCGCCAAGAACGGTCAACACTGCGCCGGGTACGGCCGGAGCGGTCTTGATCTCCCAATCTCGCGCCTCACCCGTTCGAAGTCTCTTCAGGACACCCTCGCCTCGTCGGGTCGTGACCATGGACAAGACGGAGTAGTACTGCACGAAGAGCAGCGCCGTGAGAGCAAAGATCTCAAACGTGACGGCCACCAGAGATGCGCTCGTCCCGGACTCATTTCGCCCCACGAAGAAGGTGAAAAGCGGCAACGCGATGGGGAATACGGTGCCCATGTACAGCAGGGTCTTGTTCCGACGGAACTGTCTGGCCTCCGCGGTCGTGAGGGCGCGTAGGCGATGGGGCCGGCGTACGGCGGTGGTGGTCATCAGGAACCAATCTGAGCGTCGAGGAGATCGCCGTGCGCATCGGAGTCGGCGATTGAGAGGAAGACTGACTCCAGCGAGGCAGCGCTGGCTTTAAGGCCACCGAGCGCCACCTGGTGCTGGTGTGCCCAGGTGAGCAGCTCGCCCAGATGCTGTTGCAGGTGGAAGGTCTCAATGCGCACCCGTGCTTGGGCATCGATGGTGGCGTCCCGTAATTCGGGCAAGGGCAGGCCGGGATGGTCGAAGGCGATGGTGGCGGGGTGTCGCTCGACCAGCTCCCGCAGCGTTCCCTCGGCGGCGACCTCGCCGCGGTGCATGATGGAGATGCGATCACACAACGCTTCGGCCTCGTCGAGGTAATGAGTCGTCAGCACCATCGTGACGCCGGATTCCTTCAGGGCAGCTAGCAGTTGCCAGGTGGCGCGCCGGTTCTCCGGGTCGAGGCCGGTCGTGGGCTCGTCAAGGAACAACAGCTGCGGCTGCCCGATCAGCGCACAGGCAAGGTCGACCCGGCGAGACTCTCCGCCAGACAGCGAGCCGACCCTGACATCCGCACGTTCACTCAAGTTGACCTGAGCGAGCACCGTGCCGATATCCCCAGGATTGCTGCATGTTCCGCGCCACATTTCTAAGGTCTCGTTGACCGTCAATTCGGCTGGGAGGCCACCGGATTGGAGCATGATTCCCATGCGGGGGCGTACGGTCACGCGGTCCGCCACCGGGTCCAGACCGAAGACACTGACTGAGCCGGAGGTCGGTGCGGCCAGTCCCTCGAGGACGTCCAACGAGGACGTCTTGCCTGCGCCGTTGGTGCCAAGCAGGCCGTATACCTCGCCGGGCGCGATGCTCAGGTTGAGACCTCGGACCGCTTCATAGGCGGAGTCCCCACTGCCATAGGTGCGGCGCAGTTCATGCGCGGTGATGACGGCCTCGGGCGCGTCATGTGTCGTGGTATCCGTGGAGTGCATAGACACCATTTTTGACGACCGGTAGGGCTGCCACTAGTGCCGCGAATCACCTGTATTCGCAAGGATTTCCTGGGTCATGCATGACAAATGTGTGCGGTCAGGGTCGTGACGAGAGCACTACGACGACTATGGCCAAGGCGGTCGCGACAAGACCACCTCCCACCGCGAGTGCACTGTAGGAGAACTGCTCGATGATGACGCCTGCCAACGCACCACCAGAAGCACCGCACAACCCCATCGTGAGGTCGGAAACGCCCTGGCCAGAAGGACGCTCGTGAACTGAGAGCGCACTGGTGAGCATGGTGGACCCTGACACCAAGGTCGCGGACCAGCCGAGCCCAAGGAGAAAGAGCGCCCCTGTGAGGCTGGCGGACATGCCTTCGGCGGTCGTGGCGGCCAACGTGCACGCGGTCAGGAGGAGCGCTGTGCCCCCGAGGGCAACCGTTGGGCCGCCCAGCCGATCCACAAGCCAACCCGTGATGGGGGAGAAGGCGAACATCCCCAGGATGTGGACGCTGATGACCAAGCCGATGAGTTCGAGAGACGCGCCGCCGTGGTTCATGTGTAGGGGAGTCATCACCATCACCGACACCATGACGGTGTGGCCGCCCGCCATGGTGAGCAGGCCGAGAAGCGCGCGCGGCTGGGTACGCACGGATCTCATACCCGTACGAAGGGAGGTCGGTGACTTGGTCTGAGCCCCCTCGCCAGCTCGCGCCAGAATCAGCGGGTCGGGTCGTAGTCGCCAGGCGACCACACCCGCGGCCAAGAGGAACCCGATCAACGAGAAGACGAAACTCCCGGTGAGCCGTGGCAAGTCGAGGGCGTCCGAGACGGATTCCGCAGGCCCAACCAGATTGGGGCCGGCCACCGACCCGAGGGTGGTGGCCCATACCACGATGCTGATGTCGCGCCCCCGTCTCTCGGGTCTGGCCAGGTCAGCGCCGACGTACCGGGCCTGATTGCTCGAGGTCGTGGCCGCGCCGAACAGCAGACTGCCCACCAGTAGCAGCGCAAAAGAGGAGATATGGGCCGCAGCGATGATGACGAGGGACCCCACGGCTGCCAGGAGATAGCCGAGGATGAGTCCGGGGCGTCGACCGCGCCGAGCCATGAGGTGGGCGACGGGGATAGCGAAGAGGGCGCTGCCGAGAACTTGTGCGGTCGACCCCAGTCCGCTGGCTTGCTCTGATCCTGAAATGCGCAGTGCGAGGAGTGCCATGACGGCGAGCCCACTGGCCACGCCAACGCCGCCCATGACCTGGGAGGCGACCAGTGTGGTGACCGTACGGCGTTGGATGCTCTCCCACTCGGTCGCCGTTGGAAGGGTCTTGGTCACCGAGTCAGTATGGCCCTCTGGGTCCCCCCACCACCCTGAGTCGGCGTGTCCTGCTAGTTCGACGCGCCTTGCACTAGCGCGACACGCCGACTCAACGCGCTTGGCGACGGCGAGGGAGGCGCTGGAGCACCCGGCGAAGGCCCGTACGCCGAGCGACCCGGCGCAGGGACCGCGCCACGCTGGCGCCGACGATGACACCCAGGGCGATCGCGACCATCATCCCGGCCGCGAGGAGCAAGGCGTCGGCCGCCGCGCGCGGGTTCGTTTCGTACTGCGTCAGGGACAACAGGCTGAGTGAGCCGGGGACCAGGAGCCAGAAGCTGGGCAGGAAGACGACAACCCGCGACAGGTGTGGCCGCAAGAACTCCACCACGCTGGATCCCAAACTGGCCGCGACGCCGCCGAGGAAGGCGCCCGCCCACGCAGACCCAAGCGGCCCCTGGCCGAAGGCTTGGGTCGCCGCGGTCAGAGCTATTACGCAGAGCACCCACGGAACGCTGGGCAGGGGGACGGACTCCATCAGAGCAATACCGAGGGTCACCGCAAGAACGCCCAGAGGGAGGGCCCACCACCCGAACTGATCGGCTCGCGCCGTCGTGAGTTGCGACATCGGGGGTTGTAAAGCCAGGACCGCACCAGCAACACCGACGGCGAACAACAACAGTTGGGTGGTGCCGAATGCCAGTCGTGCCGAACCGGCCACCATGGCGCCTGCGGCGAGTTCGGACAGCCCAGTGACCATGAGTGCGCCGGGCAACAGCACCGCCAACGGTGGTAGCAGGGCGCGTAACGGCCCGTCTACCCACCCGAGATCGGCTGCGGCGAAGGCCAGGAGTGCGACGGGCAAGGCTGCGATCAGGGGCAGCAGGGTGCTGATAGTTCGCGATTTTCCTGCCAGCACGATCAGCGAGGTGACGAGTGGGCTGACCACCAGCGCGAAGACCACCGAGGTGAGGGCAGGATGCAGGACCAGAGCGAGGCCAGCCGACACCAGAAATCCGCCGGCATAAATGCCGACCAAGGAGTAGCGATGAGGGCGGCGGCGCAGTGTCCGCAGGCGCTGCAGCGCATCTTCCGGAGCGAGTCGACGGCTGAGCAGACCGACCTCGATCTCCGTCACCTCGGCAAGCTGATCCAGGCGCAGGCCCCCTTCAACCGCCTCGAAGGTCGCGGGCTCACCGGGACCGAGACGTAGCCGAACGCTCGTGGGCGCAGCGTCCACCTGAGCGTCGGGATATCCGATGCGACCGGCCACGGTGCGCAGATCGTCCTCGACCTCGTGCGCGGGCATACCCCCAGCAGCGAGTCCAGTCGCGAGATAAATCAGCAGCAGACGCGCGGTGTCCTCGCTGCAGGAGCGGGTCATCGCCGTCGAACCGTCAGTCACGTACCAAGTATGGCGACTTACTCGTCGCAGACACGGCAGGATGGCGAGGGTGACGTACGACGAGATATATCGGCAGAGCATGACCGACCCGGAGTCCTTCTGGTTGGAGGCAGCACGGGAGGTGTCCTGGATCAACCCGCCACAACGCGCGCTTGATGCCAGCAAACCGCCGTTCTACCGATGGTTTCCCGACGCCCAGCTCAACGTGTGCTTCAACGCCCTTGACCGGCACGTGATTCACGGCCGGGCTGACCAGGCGGCGCTTATCTATGAGAGCCCGGTCACCGGGAGCAGCAAGGTCATCACGTATGCCGAACTGCTCGACCAGGTCGCGCGGGCTGCGGGACTGCTGCAGGCGCTTGGGGTGACCAAAGGCGATCGGGTCGTGATCTATCTACCGATGATTCCGGAGGCGGTGGTTGCCATGTTGGCGTGCGCGCGTATCGGCGCCGTGCATGCCGTGGTTTTCGGCGGATTCGCCCCGGGAGAGCTCGCCGCACGGATCGACGACGCGCAGCCCAAGGTGGTGATTTCGGCTTCGTGCGGGGTGGAACGGACCCGAGTGGTGCCATACAAGCCACTGCTGGATGAGGCCATTGACCGGGCCGAGCACCCGCCGCAGCACTGTGTCATTGTGCAGCGGGACCAGCTTCGTGCCGAACTCGGGGAGCGGGATCTCGACTGGGCGGTGGCGACCAAACCCGGCACGGTGCCACCTGCCGCGATCGTGCCTGTCGCGGCGACGGACCCGCTCTATGTGCTGCACACGTCGGGCACGACCGGAAGGCCCAAAGGCGTTGTACGCGACTCTGGCGGCTACTCGGTTGCGCTCCGGTGGTCTATGACCAACATTTTTGGGGTGAAGCCAGGGGAGACGTGGTTCACCGCCAGTGACGTCGGATGGGTCGTCGGTCACTCCTACATCGTCTATGCGCCGCTGCTCACCGGGTGCACGACAGTGCTCTTCGAGGGCAAGCCGGTCGGGACACCCGATGCAGGGGAATTGTGGCGAGTGGTGGCCGAACACGATGTGGTGGCGATGTTTACCGCGCCGACTGCGGTGCGCGCGGTGAAGAAGGAGGACCCGGATGGCGAACTGCTCGCGCTCCATGATGTCTCCTCACTCCGGACCCTCTTCCTTGCTGGCGAACGGCTCGATCCGGACACCTGGGAATGGGCCACCGAGCGGCTTGGCATCGACGTGGTCGACAATTGGTGGCAGACCGAGACCGGGTGGCCGATTGCCGCGAATCCGATTGGTATTGAACGGTTCCCGATCCGTCCAGGTTCAGCGACTCGACCGTCACCCGGCTACGACGTACAGGTTCTTAACGAGCAGGGATCGCCGGTCGAGAGAGGTGTTGAGGGTGCGGTATGTCTGCGCCTGCCAATGCCGCCTGGGACGCTTCCCACATTGTGGGGCGACGACGACCGGTATGTCTCCTCCTACCTCTCGGCCTACGACGGCTACTACTCCACCGGCGATGGTGGCTACCTGGATGAGGACGGTTACCTCTGGATCATGGGGCGGACCGATGACGTGCTCAACGTCGCCGGGCATCGACTGTCCACCGGATCGTTGGAGGCCGCGCTCGCGGGGCACCCGCAGGTCGCCGAATGTGCGGTGATTGGCGTACGGGACGAACTCAAGGGTCAGGTGCCGCGCGCGATGGTCGTGCTCAAAGGAAGTGTCGAGTTGGATGATGCGGCGATAGAGCAGTTGCGGGCCGAGTTGGTCCAGCGGGTACGCGACGAAGTCGGTGCGGTGGCGGCGCTAAAGCAGGTCGACGTCGTGACCGCCCTGCCGAAGACCCGTTCGGGCAAGATCCTGCGCAAGACCATGCGACAGATCGCCGACGGCGACGAGGCATCCGTCCCCGGCACCATCGAAGACGTGACCGTTCTTGACGGGTTGCGGGCCATCCTCACGCCGAGCGAGTAGGACCTGCGCGGGTCGATCCGAAACCTACTCCGCTCGAGCAGGAACCTACGCCGGTCGAGCAGGCGAGCCCCCAGGGCGAGCCGTGTCGAGACCAGCAACGTCAGGCGCCGCCTGGAGAACGCCGAATCCGGTGTCCCACAGCCGATCTGCAAGGTCAAAGGCAGCAACCGCCAAGGGAGCCAGTCGAGTCCCGGGGGTGACCTCAGTTGGCGTGAAGCGCACCAAGTCGCCGTGCGCCCCGGGGCCACGTTCCAACGTGCCGACTGGGTCGGTGGCATCGTTGGCAACCTGGAGGTGGTGCTGGTCGCCGGCGACCAGGACGGACTCAGTGTCGAGCGAACTCGTCGTGGAAGACATGGCGTACGCGGCGCCGGAGCGCTGCGCGTCTGCAGCAGGCACGAGCAGCGTCTCGACCTCGGCAGCGGTGACGCCCAGATCGTGACCGTCGACCAGCAACATGTGCAGCCAGTGCATTGGAAGGTCCGGGACACCCCGAGCAATACGACTCAATCCACCGGTGAACCGTGGATTCAGCTCAGTTGGTCGAAAGCCATCCTTGGTGAGAATGCCGTCAATACCGAACCCGCCTCTGTACGCATGCTTTTGCCTCAGGTGGCGGCCCACTCGCCGAGCAACCTCACGCATCTCGTCTCGATCGGCCGGTGCCGGATCCCAGCCGGTGCTGATCCCGCCGTAAACGAATTTGCTCGCGTCCGGACGGCGCAGAACCAGGAGCTCCACCGGCCGAAGGACGGCGATCCCGTCGGGCAGCACGATGCCGTGGATCGAGCAAGGGACTCCTTCAAGAAAGGGCATGATGCGGGCCTGGTGACTGACCGGCAGCAAGGCGTCGTATGCGGCCCGCGCCTGGGCCTGTGTGCGGACTTGGAAGACCAGGTCCGCGCCGCCGTTCATGCCAGCGCTTGCATCCGCGGACCACACCGTTCCATGACCGCTGTCGAGTCGAGCAGCGAGACCCTGCAACGGTTCCCATGCGCACTGAACGACACCTTCCGGTGCGCTGGCGATCTCGCATTCTGTCCAGAGTGCCCGGCTGAGGGTTTTGTCCTCCAACTGCTCGAATGCCATGGGCCGCCCCCCGATGGTGCTGCGCTCCAGAAAGCGCCCAGCTCGTCCAGCGAAGCCGCTAATGACCACGACCGCGCGGCGGTCGGGATCGAAGGACTCGACGGCCGCGCGCACCACCGCCGGTGGGTCGTTGACCAGACGAGCGGCCATGGCGATCTCGTCGGCGACTGACTCCATTGTGCCAAGGTCAACCTCGGTGCACGTCACCCCGGCGCCTGTGGGCGGCGTACCGGTTCCGCGCGTCAGACCGATCACCAAGACGTCGTCGCACCCGTATCGTCTCACCGCGTCGGCCATAGGAACCGCACCGACAAGAGCGGTGCACAGGATGACGACCCGCTTGCCGCAGACCAGGTCTCGGGCCGCCTCCTCGACGGCCGCGATCACGGTGGGTGTACTCACAGCGGGCCCTAAAGGCGAGACGCTTCGCACGTGAAGCCGTGCGCGCGCAGACGCTCGATGAGCACCCCACCCAGAGCTGTCGCGGGAGTCAGAACGCCGCCAGTCATGCCCGCTGGAAGAGGGCAGCGGTCGCGCTCCAACGCCAGTGCGAGAGCGCTCTCGCCAAGCATGATGCTGGTTGCGGCATAACCCGGATCCCCTTGTGCCGCAATGGTGCTGCGGTAGCGGGAGTCGTCGGCAGCCGTCGTGTAACAGTCCATCCGGAAGAAGCCGCGGTCGCGCTTGCGACCACTTGGTCCCTCGCCGGGTGCCGGTACGACTTTGTCGACCAGTGAGCTGAGGAACGGCAAACTCATAGCAGCGACGCCCGCGCCGAGACCGGCGGCAATGGCGTATGCGGTGGCACTGCCGACCGCGCCATCGCCGGTACGCATCACTTCGCGGTAGCGAAACTGCCGTCCATAGCGGTGCCCGGCTAGCGCATTACTTCGGCGCACGACGCGCGTGTTGTAGGTCGCCATGATGAACGGAGCGACCCAGGAGCGCGTCTCGTCCGAATAGCGCACTGCCGCGCTGTCCTTCCACTCGCCTTGAGGCTCGGCGTTGCGGTCAGGGCTCAGCGCGAACTTGTCGAGAACGACCCGACGCAGTGAGGGATCTCGGGTGATCTCCTCGACCTGGTGACGGGCCGAGGCGACGGTGCCCCCGGAAAATCCGCCCTTGAGGGTGGCATAGGTGGTGGTTTCGGTCAGGGGACCTGCGCCATCCGCTTCAGCTTGCTCGGCGGCCATCAGCACGGCGAGGTCGGAAGGAATGGAGTCATACCCACACGAGTGGACGATGCGGGCGCCGGTCTGTTCAGCGCGCTGCTGCGCCTGGTCAATTGAGCGTCGGACGAAGAGCACCTCACCGGTGAGGTCGACGTAGTCGGTGCCGGTATCGGCGCAGGCAGTGACCAGGGGAAGCCCGTAGGTGGCGTACGGCCCCACCGTCGAGATCACCACCTGTGTCTGCTCGCACATTGCGCGTAGCGAGGCTGGGTCGGACGCGTCGGCCGTGATGACCGGCCACTCGGCTGCCCTTACGCCGAGCCGGGCGCGGGCCTGCTCCACCTTGGCGGCGGAGCGCCCGGCCAGGCCGATGCGTACGCCGTCAGGAGCATGCTTCACCAAATGCTCGGCAGTGAGGCGCCCGACGAATCCGGTGACTCCAAAGAGGACGAGGTCGAGTTCGCTCATGCTGGCCAGTCTGCTTCCTCGGCGGTCATTCCCGCAGCCTAGTTCTAGTCCGCGGATGCCGACCACCGCCCAGCGTGACCATGGTTTGTCGCCGATCGGGCCGGTTGAGTAGTCCCCTCCCACGTCGGTCGAGTAGCCCCATCTCACGTCGGTCGAGTAGCCCCATCTCACGTCGGTCGAGTAGCCCCATCTCACGTCGGCCGAGTAGCCCCATCTCACGTCGGTCGAGCCGGTCGAGGCGTGAGCCGAGGCCGTGTCGAGACCCGTGGTGGGGTGGTCTCGATACGGCGGGTCACTGCGTTCCCGCCTACTCGACCGGCGTTGGCTCTGCTGGTCTCGACGTGGCGGGGGTCTCGACAAGCTCGACCGGCGTTGAGGTGGCTTAACGCCGGTCGAGGCGTTAGCCGAGACCGTGTCGAGACCCGTGGTGGGTGGTCTCGATACGGCGGGTCACTGCGTTCCCGCCTACTCGACCGGCGTTGAGGTGGCTTAACGCCGGTCGAGGCGTGAGCGGAGGCCGTGTCGAGACCCGTGGTGGGTGGTCTCGATATGGCGGGTCACTGCTTTCCCGCCTACTCGACCGGCGTGAGTTCTGCTGGTCTCGATGTGGCAGGGGTCTCGACAAGCTCGACCGGCGTTGGGTTTGACCGGCGTGAGACTCGACCGACGTGGGCGTTTGTGTGCTCACTCAGCCGCGAGGGCGCTCACGGGGGAGGTGCGCGCGGCGCGGCGAGCGGGTGCCCAGGAGGCGAGCAACGCGCAGCCGGCGGCGGCGATGATGAGCGCCGCCAACGTGCCCCACGGAACTTGGGGGAGGACACCATCGGCGTAGGTGCCGAGCAGCGACCGTGCGCCGGCCCAGCCGAACAGCACCCCGAGTAGCGATCCAACGACAGCGGCCACCAGGGCGACGAGTAGTGCCTCGATCGCCAGTGTCTGGCGAACCTGCCCAGCGGTGAAGCCCAAGGCACGAAGCAGCGCCGTTTCACGTTGCCGCTCCAGCACCGACAGCCCAAGCGTGTTGGCGACACCCACGAGCGCGATGAGTACCGCGATACCCAGCAGTGCCGTGACGATCGTCAGCATGAGCCGAACGATCGAGTCGAGTTCGCTGCGTGTGCCTGCGGCACCGCTGACGTCCGCACCAACGGTGGAGACGGCGTTGCGGACCTTGCCGACGACGGTTCCGGGGTCGGCATCGGAAGTCAGCCGGAGCCACATGGTCGCGGGTTGGGCATTCGGTGCGATCTGCACAAGGTCAGCGGTGGTGACGATGACACCTTCCAGGTCTCCATCGGTCAGCTTGGCGGTCAGCGTTCGCTTGCCGATGGGCACCTGATCGCCGTCCTTGATTCCAAAGTCCTGCGCGGTCATTGTGCCGAGCAGGACGGTGCCGTCGCGAAGTCCGTCGAGCCGAGACGGATCACGCATCACCGAGCGAGCGGATGGCGGGACGCCGACCACGTCCTGCTTGGCGCTCAGCCGAGGTCCCTTGACCGCAGCTTCAGAGGAGCGCAACACCGAGATTCCAGCGACGCCGTCGGTCTGTGCGATCTGGTCGCGGACCGCCTTTGGTATCGCCTCGCTGGACGTCACCTGCACGTCGAGCGCAAACTGCTCATCGATTTCCGCCTGTATGGCCTTCTTGCTGGTTGCGGCGCCGACGAGCATGGCGGCCATCAGCGTGATGCCGACCAGGAGCGCGGTGCTGGTCGCGGCCGTACGTCGCGGGTTCCGCGCCGTATTGTCCGTCGCCAGTTCGCCAGGAACTCCAGCCGTCTTGGCAGCTAGCCAACCCATTCGGCGCGCGACAGCTGGGACAGTGACAGGTGCTGTCAGGATGATTCCCAGGCTGGCCAGAATGCCTCCAGGAACCGCGATGGGCGCCTTGCCTGAACTTGCACCGACGAGCAAAGAAACGAATCCCGCTGCGGCAATGATGAACCCGAGCGCCAATCGTACTCGCGACGTCCGGGTAGATCCGGTCGAGGCGAGCTCCGGTCGGAGCGCGGCCAGGGGTGCGACACGGGAGGCGCGCCTCGCCGGCAGTACAGCGGACGCGACGGTGACGACGGTGCCCACTGCGAGAGCACCCAGCAGACCAGCAGGATTGATGCCGACCTCATCCATGGGCAGCTGGAGCAGATCGTTCGTGTGGCTGACCTTGGTGAAGGCAAAGACCAGGCCGACGCCAGTCGCGACACCGATCGCCGACGAGGCCACGCCGAGCACGAGCGACTCGCCCACCACGGCACGGGTGACCTGACGACGCGACGCTCCCACGCAACGCAACAGCGCGAGTTGTCGTGCTCGCTGTGCCAGGAGGATCTGGAAGGTGTTGGCGATGACCATTCCGGCGACGAACAGCGCGATCAGAGCAAACATCCCGAAGAACATGGTGATGAAGGTGATGCCGGTGACCATCTCTTGAGCTCGGTGGTCAGTTTCGGCCGTGGCCGTGCGCACGGTGACCGCATCGCCGAGCCGCTGGCGGAGTGCCTTGGCGGTCGTCGTCTGCGCGCCACCAGCGACGAGGAACGCGTCATACGCCCGCTGGCCGGACCAGGTGGAGATTTGGTCTGAGGTGCCGACGATGTACGGCATTCCGGACATGCCGTGGAGCCGGACGACTCCCGCGACGGTGCGACGCTCGACCGATCCTGGTGATCCCCCGATGGTCACCGTGGAGCCAGGCCGAACGCCGAGTGAGGAGGCGGCCTCGGAGTTGAGTAGTACCTCACCGCTGCCCGCGGTGGTCCGACCGGAAACGTGTCCGACCAAGCCGGGCGCGACCGTCGATGCGAGGAAGGTCTGGTCGTTCTTGCCCGCGCGGATCGCCACTGAGGTGACGCGCTCCGGCGTGACCCGGTCGACGCCGGGCAGGCCGCGAGCCGCCGTCAGTTGCTTGGCATCGAGTTCGCCGCCGCCTTGACCCAGACCGCTGACCACGGCTGAGTACCCCGAAACTTGTTCGCTTGCAGCGGTTTCGGTTCCCCGCTTCATCGTTGAGCTCAGGGTCAAGGTGGCGGCAACGAATGCGACACCCAACACGATGGCAATGGCGGGCGCGACAAACCGGCGAAGACCGTGGCGCAGCTCTGCGAGCGTGATCCCACCCATGTCACGCACCCAGCCCACGCAGCGCGTCGAGGACCGTGTCGGGCGTCGGGTCGGCCAGAACACCGCGTACGCGCCCATCGGCCAGGAGCACGACCTCGTCAGCGTAGGACGCGGCGGAGGGGTCGTGAGTGACCATGACGACGGTCTGGCCCAGGTCGCGCACGGAGGCGCGCAGCGCGGCAAGCAGGCTGGCTCCGGTCACCGTGTCAAGGGCTCCAGTGGGTTCGTCGGCAAAAATGACGGACGGTCGGCTGATGAGGGCGCGAGCCACCGCTACGCGCTGCTGCTGGCCGCCGGATAACTCACTCGGGCGATGGTCCAGTCGGTCACTGAGACCGAGAATGTCGATCACATGGTCCCACCACTCCCGATCGGGACGTCGTCCAGCGAGCCTCAGCGGCAACCGGATGTTGTCAGCGGCGGTCAGTGTCGGCAACAGGTTGAACGACTGAAAGACGAAGCCGACCTGGTCGCGACGTACCCGCGTGAGCTGGTTGTCCGACAGCCCGCCTAGGTTTGTCCCGTCGAGAAATACCGAGCCGGCTGTGGGCACGTCCAGCCCGGCCAGACAGTGCATCAACGTGGACTTGCCGGAACCAGACGGTCCCATGATCGCGGTGAACCGGCCCTTCGCGAACGCGATGTCGACCTGGTCGAGCGCGCGGACTTGGGCCGAGCCGGTGCCGTACGTCTTCACCAGGCCGCTCGCGTGGACTGCAGTGGTTCCGGAAGCGGCCGGAGCAAGGGATGGGGCCGGGATCACGAAGTCTCCTCAGTCGATGTGAATCAATCTCACTGACGACACTAGGAATTCGGTACTTCTAGCGCGTCCGACTGTGGTCTCGAGCCGGCGCGGGCCTCGTCATACCCAGGTATGACCTGACCAGAGCAGGGGGTCAGCCGTCGCCGGGGATCACCAGGCCGGTCTCGTAACAGAGGACCACCATCTGCACCCGATCGCGCAGGCCGAGCTTGGCAAGAACCCGGCCGATGTGGGTCTTGACGGTCGGTTCGGCCAGGAACAAGGCTGCGGAAATCTCGCTGTTGCTCAGACCTCGACCAACGGCGATCAGGACCTCGTGCTCGCGAGGAGTCAGCGCTTGCAGGCGATCTCGATCCGAGTCGGCCGCGCCAGGCAGCGAGGGCAGCACGGCCTCGAGCAGCCGTTTGGTTGCTGAGGGAGCGACGACGGAATCCCCGCCATGCACCGCCCGGATGGCCGAGAGCAGCTCCTCAGGCCCGGCATCCTTGAGCAAGAATCCGGCGGCGCCAGCGCGCAGTGCCGCGTAGACGTACTCATCCAGATCAAAGGTGGTCAGCACCAGCACGCGTGGCGGCGAGGGGAAGCCCATGATCTCGGTGGTCGCCGCCACGCCGTCAAGTCGTGGCATCCGAATATCCATGAGCACCAGGTCAATTGCGCCAGGATCAGGTCGTAAGCGGTCAAGGGCCTCTTGCCCGTTGGTGGCCTCGGCGGCCACCACCATGTCGGACTGTGCGTCCAGGACCATCCGGAATCCGGCGCGCACCATGGCTTGATCATCGACGAGCATGAGACGTATGGGCTTGGTCATGGCTGCAGCCGGTCCTGGTCTTTGATGGTCGGATCAGTGGCTCGGAGGGGAATGGTGGCCGAAACGATGAACCCGCCGGCGGGTTGGTTGCCAGCCGCCAAGGTTCCACCGAGGACGCTGACGCGCTCACTCATGCCAAGGAGCCCATAGCCGCCGCGGGCGTTCGCTCCGGGCAGCAAGCCGCGACCCGAGTCGGCGACGAGCACACTCAGTGTGTGCTCATCGCGGGCGACCTCGACCCGTGCGGTTGCGGGTCCAGCGTGCTTGATGATGTTGGTGAGTGACTCTTGAACGACGCGGTAGGCCGCTGCACCCGGTCCAGGTGGGATGTCCTTGACGTCGTGGTAGGCGAGGTGGACCTCCAGGCCAGCGGTGCGTACGCGCTCCACGAGTTCGGGGATATCGCCCACCGAGGTCGAGGGCGAGAGGTCGAGCGCCTCGCCCTCCTCACGCAGCACGCCGACCAGGCGCCGGGTCTCCGCGAGCGCGCTGCGACTTGTCTGGCCGATGACATCCAACGCCTGAGCCGCGGCATCGGGGGAGGAGGCGTGCCGTGCGGCGTAGGCCGCTCCGTCAGATTGGACGACGATTACGGCGAGGGCGTGAGCGACCACATCGTGCATATCGCGTGCGATGCGGGTGCGTTCGGTCTGAGCGGCCAGTCGGGCATGCTGGTCCCGCTCACGCTCGGCATCCAGCGCTCTTGCGTGCAACTCCAGCATCAACTGTCGGCGCCGACGTCCGGCCTCGCCGAACGCGACGGCCGCAGCGATGCAGATGAGGCACCCGACGGCATAGGTGGCGGTGTTGCTCGCGGAGAAGGACACGTCACCGCCTGTCATGCCGAGGGCCCAGTCGACGGACGCCACGACGACACCGACGGCGCAGACACCCAAACCGACCGCATACCAACGGAATCCAGTGGTCCAGGTGATCAACGAAGCCAACGCGATCATCAGCGAAACGTTGGGGACCGCAGGTTGGTCAAAGACCGGAACCTGGGCCACGGTGGCCAAGGCCACGGCGAGGAAAGCGACGGCAGGGCGCGCCCGCCGCCAGGCCAACGGCACCACCTGGAGGATGAGGACGAGGGCCAGGGCGAACCGCCCAGACAAGGCGTACGGCGCAACGGAAAAGACCAATAATCCAGCCACCACCAACCAGTCGATCCGCAAAGGGCGGGTCGGCTGGTCGATCGGCGCGGCGCTCACGAAGACGAGCGTAAGCGAGCGCACCAGTTGGGCGAGTATGCCCCGCCTTAACTGAGTTAGGTGCCCTTGACTGGGAAATTTCCCGGTCAAGGGCACCTAACTCAGTTAGTTCCCACGGGGTGGGAGGTTAGGGGCGGGGGTTAGACGTGGGTCTGGGCCTCGGTCAGGACGCCGCGCAGGATCTGCTCGATCTCATCGAACTCCGACTGGCCGCAGATGAGTGGCGGTGCAAGTTGGATGACGGGGTCGCCACGGTCGTCGGCACGGCAGTAGATGCCCGCGTCAAAGAGTGCCTTGGAGAGGAATCCGCGCAGCATGCGCTCGGACTCGTCCTCGTTAAAGGTCTCGCGAGTGTCCTTGTCTTTCACCAGTTCGATGCCGTAGAAGTAGCCCTCGCCTCGGACATCTCCGACGATCGGGAGGTCCTTCAACTTCTCCAGGGTGCTGCGGAAGGCGGGAGCGTTCTCGTGAACTCGAGCGTTCAGGCCCTCCCGTTCAAAGATGTCCAGGTTGGCCATGGCGACCGCTGCCGAAACCGGGTGGCCGGCGAAGGTGTAGCCGTGGGCGTAGGAGTTGGTGCCCTTGCGGAACGGCTCGAAGAGGCGGTCGCTGGCGATCATGGCGCCGATGGGGGCATACCCGGAGGACATGCCCTTCGCGCAGGTGATGATGTCTGGGACATAGCCGAAGTCATCGCAGGCAAACATAGAACCGATGCGACCAAACGCGCAGATGACCTCGTCGGAGACGAGCAGGACGTCGTACTCATCGCAGATCTCGCGGACGCGCTCGAAATAGCCGGGAGGCGGCGGGAAGCAACCGCCTGCGTTCTGTACGGGCTCCAGGAAGACAGCCGCGACAGTGTCGGGCCCCTCGAACTCGATGGCCTCGGCAATGCGATCGGCAGCCCAGCGGCCGAACTTCTTCGGGTCGTCACGGAGGTCTTCGGCCGCACGGTAAATGTTGGTGTTGGGGACCTTGTGGGCGCCCGGAACCAGCGGCTCGAACATTTCCTTCAGGGGCGGCAGGCCCGTGATCGATAGGGCACCTTGGGGGGTGCCGTGGTAGGCGATCGCGCGGCTGATGACCTTGTGCTTGCCGGGCTTGCCGACGAGTTTGAAGTACTGCTTTGCGAGCTTCCATGCGGATTCGACTGCCTCTCCGCCACCGGTGGTGAAGAAGACCCGATTGAGGTCGCCTGGGGCGTAGGCAGCGAGGCGCTCTGCCAGGTCGATGGCCGGCTGGTGCCCGTAGGACCACAGCGGGAAGTAGGCCAATTCGCGGGCCTGCTTGGCCGCGGCCTCAGCGATTTCCTCGCGGCCGTGTCCAGCCTGAACAACAAACAGTCCAGACAGGGCGTCGAAGTACTTCTTGCCCTGGTCATCCCAGATGTAGGCACCCTCGCCTTTGACGATGACGGGGAGGCGTCCGCCCGCGCCGCCTTCGCTCTCCGGTTCGTAGACCGAATGGCGGGTGAAGTGTCCCCAGAGGTGATCGCGCGCCGCATCCTGTCGTGGCGTGCCCTTGGGTGTGGTGTCCGTGGTGCTCATCGAGTTCCCCAGTCGTAGCGCTGCTTGTTGAGTTTCATGATGTTGAACGTCTCCGTGTGAGTGACGCCTTTGATAGCCCGAATGCGTTGGTGCAAAAGGGTTAACAGGTGATCGTCGTCGGTACAGACGATCTCGACAAGGAGGTCGAACCGACCCGTTGTCGTGACGAGATAATCGACCTCCTCGAAGTCTTCCAGAGTCTCCGCGACCTTCTGGCTGTCGCCGGTGGTCACCACCCCGACGATGGCTTGGCGACGAAAGCCAAGTTGGAGCGGATCGGTGACGGCAACGATCTGCAGGAGGTCGGAGTCCAGGAGGCGCTGCACGCGCTGCCTGACCGCTGCCTCGGACAAGCCGACTTCGCGGGCGATCGTCGAGTACGGCGTCCGACCATCGTGTTGAAGAGCCCGAATGATCGCTTTTGCGGTGTCGTCAAGGACAACACTGTTTTGCGAGGTGCGGATATCGTCGACCACGGCGCCAGTTTGCCACGGTTTGACCGCCTAAGCAAGCATTTAGCGACGGAATCCGCAGGCTTGCGTGGGGACTTATGCTGATCTCGACAATGTTGTCCCGGCCCGGATCTGCCCGAGCCACGTGCGGTGCGCGGAATGGAGACCTGCATGGCTCTCAGCGTTTTTGATTTGTACTCGATCGGCATTGGACCCTCGTCCTCACACACGGTCGGTCCGATGCGCGCGGCACGAACTTTCGTCGAGGGCCTTCGCGAGGATGGCGAGTTGGCGCGAGTCGGGCGCGTCAAGGCCGAGCTTTTCGGCTCGCTCGGCGCGACAGGTCACGGGCATGGGTCGGATAAAGCCGTTCTGCTCGGGATGGAGGGCGAGGCCCCGGAGTCAGTGGACACGAACACCGCCGATGACCGCGTGGCCGCCATCAAGGGTGACCGGAAGGTTTGGTTGGCCGGTACGCACAAGATCGGATTCACTCCCGACAAGGACCTCATCATGCATCGGCGCAAGTCGTTGCCGACCCATCCCAACGGGATGACCTTTCACGCCTTCAACGGCGCAGGCGAACTGATTCGTCAGCGGACGTACTTCTCGGTCGGTGGCGGATTCGTGGTGGACGAGACCGCCACGGGAGCCGACCGCGTAGTGCAGGACGACACCGAGTTGCCGCTGTACTTCACCACCGGCGCACAGCTGCTAGAGATTTGCGAGCGAGAGCAACTGACGGTCAGCGAAGTCATGCTTCGCAATGAACGAGTATGGCGCTCTGACAAGGAAATTCGCGATGGACTCCTTGAAATTTGGGCGGTCATGGTCGAGTGCGTCAACAATGGTTACCGCCACGAGGGCACCCTGCCTGGGGGCCTGAAGGTGCCTCGGCGGGCGCCGCAATTGCATCGGGAACTCACCCAGGGATCGCGCGGCGAGGATCCGCTGAGCGTCATGGACTGGGTCAATCTGTATGCCCTCGCGGTCAACGAGGAGAACGCTTCCGGTGGACGTGTCGTGACCGCCCCGACCAACGGTGCCGCGGGGATCATTCCTGCGGTACTGCACTACTACGTCCACTTCGTACGCGGCGCGGACGAGGCGGGCATCGTGAAATTCCTGCTGACCGCGGCCGCCATCGGCATCCTGTTCAAGGAGAATGCCTCGATCTCGGGCGCAGAGGTCGGGTGCCAAGGCGAGGTGGGGTCAGCGTGCGCGATGGCATCCGGTGCGCTGTGCGAGGTGATGGGCGGGTCTCCGGCTCAGGTCGAGAATGCGGCCGAGATCGGCATCGAACACAACCTGGGCCTGACCTGTGATCCGGTGGGCGGTTTGGTCCAGATCCCGTGCATCGAGCGCAATGCGATCGCTTCAGTGAAGGCGATCAACGCCGCCCGACTGGCCTATGGCGGCAGCGGTGTTCATACCGTCTCGCTCGACAAAGCCATCAAGACGATGCGCGACACCGGTCGGGATATGTCCGTGAAGTACAAGGAGACAGCCCGTGGCGGTCTCGCGGTCAACGTCATCGAATGCTGAACTCAGATCACCGGCGGCGTCGGTAACTTCGCGGCTGGTCCAAACCGAGTTGAGCAAAAGATCGCCGCATGGCGATCGCGTTGAGATATCCGCTACGACGCGCCACCGCGTCCATGTCGAGGTCGGCACCCTCCAGTGACTGGATCAAAGAAATCGCGATGCGCGAACGTGCTTGGCGCAGTTCGAGACCCACGCTGGAATCGACGTCGTTGAATCGGCGTTGAAGGCGCCGCAACGGCACCTGAAGGCTGTCCGCCACCTTCTGGGGCGTAAGCCTCGGATCGTGGGCGTAAGCCACCATGTGCTGGCGCGCCCGGTCGACCAGAGAGCGGTCCAACGGTGGGAGGTGTGGAACGGCATTGGCCTCCAACAGGACCGAGGAGACCAGGTGGGTGACAACGTGCAGCGCATACCCGGCGGTGAACGGGTGCCAGGGGAGCGGCTGCTCCAACAGCGAATCGATGAATCGCCACATCGGTTCGGCCAGCGTGGATGGTGGGAGAACTAGAGCTTCTTGGGTTGGTCGGCGCACGCCCATCTGGCTGAGCCTGGACGCTGGAAACACGATGCCGGTGACACGGGTTTCCTTTTGGCAGGCCGTGACGAAACCGCAGGTGCTTTGCGTGACAAACAGTTGACCCGTGCCGACAGTGACGATGGGCCCCTGATCAGGATGGATAACGACTGGGCTCGATGCTCGTCCCAACATGACGTGTGCTGGTGTCGCGGGCCGCGTTCGGGTAGCGCTGGGATGCAACCCCACGTGGAAGAGGTCGAAGTCGTCAAGAGAGATGCCGGTGATGGGGTGCGACTCCGACCCTCGGGACACCGGGAACCGCTTGCGGGGTCGGGCTGGCCGCTCGGACGGAAAGGCAGAAACCTGTGGCGTGCCGGACTCGGCGTTGTGCAACGAGTTCATCGATGACCGTCGACGTCGAGTGAGTGCGGGGCACGCTGGGCGTGAGTCAGCGCGTTCTTGACCAAGGTGGCTATGGCGTGCGTGCCTTCGGCGGGGCCATCGGAGACTTCCGGTTTTCCGTCCCGGCCGACATAGACCGCCGCGGGGAGAATGTCCAGACCAAGGTGGTCAGCCAGAGCCTCGCCCTCGTCCTGGTGCAAGTAGGCGCCCAGTTGAGGAAAGTGTCCAAGAGCCGCGCCGGGTGCATCTGCGATCACGACGCGAAGGTCAACACCGTGCGAGCGCAGATCTTCTCGCCACGTCGGCACCTCGTGAGCGACTGCTAGACATGCTGAACAGGTAGTGCTCAAGAAAATCAGGACCGCGCGGTCCTCATGGACCAGGGTGCGTACGTCGTGTCGCGCACCAAAGAGATCGAGCAGATAGGCCTCGGGGAGTACGTCCGACGTTGGCTCAGACGGTGGCGCGGCGGCGATCGGCGTGCGGTGGCGCTGGCGTGCCATCACCTCGAGCACCACGATGGCGCCGGCCAGCAGCAAGCCCAATTGGAGGAGCCCCGCATCGGGGGAGGTCAGGTTGCTCGCACGCTGTATGACCGACCCGTTCTGAGACCCCGAGAGCCCGATCACGCTCAAGGCGAGCAGTCCGAACGCACGCGTGAGCGTTGCCGGACCCACAGGCTGATCGTCGAACCGGCCGAAGCAGGCACAGTGCGCGGGTTCCTCGAAGCGCAGCGCGCGACCCAGCACCACGATGAACACCAGGAACATGCCCACGGCAGCGATGGCTGCGATTCCCGACCATGGCGCGGGGGAGGCGAGCACGGTCAGCGCGACAGCAACCTCAGCGACAGCCCAGAGCCGGGCCGCCAAAGCGGTGCTGAGGGTGCGGTGCAGCCGTAGCGAGCGTAGTGCGGCGTGATGTGCTGCGGGGCTGGCGAGCTGCGCGACGCCGCTGAGGCCGAGCGCTGTCGCGGTGGCCACCTCAGCCAGAACCGCGACTCCGGAGTTCATGGTCTTGGCCGGTCCGAGGTGGTGGTCACGTGACTTCTCCTGATGGTGCTGTGCTTCAACCTATCCAGTAATGCGCTGACAACTTGCCACGGTGACGAGCCCCAACCGGACACCAGTGACGGTCATCCCCCGAGCATTGTTCGCGGGGGCCGTGTCATTCCCCAAGTAGGCCAGATAGTACGTGCTGTTGACGCCGATATCGAGTGCGCCTTCACGTTGAATGGTGAGTGGTGTCGTGGGACTGATGGCTCGAGGCGTGGTGAATTGAGCGGCTTGGCCTCCAGATCCGAGAAGGCTCAAGCCGAGATTGCTCCCGCCGGCGGTCCAACTTCCAGTGCCCACGCTCAAGGCTGAGGTGGAGTAGAGCAGGAATTGAGTGCCGGCGGGGATGGTGCCTCCGGTGACCCGAATTTGAAAGGACGGACGGTTCGTCAGGCTCAGGCCGACGGTTTGGCACCAACCGAAGTCGATCTGTACATCCATCGCCAAGTCGGGCACCGGAGCGACGGTGCCCGCCTGCGGATCGAAGCAGACGAAGGCGCCAACGGCTGTTCCGACTCCCACGCCGCCTGCCGACATGATGGCGATGTCATCGGTCTGAATTGTGTCCGGAGTGACGATCCTGGTGGTGTAGGTGCCGATGCCATTGACGCTCAAGCCGGTCAGGCCGATCGTGAAGGATTCACCGCCGTTCAGGGCGCGTGAGGTCCGGAATGTAGCGGTGGTGCCGCCGATGCTGGCAACGCTGAGGGTGGCGCCGGGGAAGACGAAATTGCCCACATTGACGGCCGCGGTACCACCGGTACTGATCGTGATCTCGGTGCCAGCGGGAACTGTGCCCTCTGTGGCGGTGTAGGTGAAGCCCGGCTGGTTAGCGCTGAGCACGGCAACATTCACCAACGAGCAGTTGGTGGCCGTGACCGCCAGGTTGGCGGTGCTCGCCGCGTGCGCCGGGGCCGCGGTGGCCAGGGCGATGACCGGGACGCTCCAAGCGGCACCTTGCACGATGGCGCGGCGCGCTACTGGGCGGCGCGATTCATCAGATGTGAAATGGTGCGTGACGGTCATTTCGTGTTCCCCTCAATGCGTGGTGATCGCCCCAAGATCCGCCCAGACGAGCCGACATATGGAGAGAATCACATATTGACGGAGGGGCTACGGCAGAGTCGCTATGTCTGACGCAAGTTGTCGCAAATCGTGGCGAAGCGGGAAATAATAATGAAAGCACCGGCAGAAGCAACAATGCTTACGTTGCAGATTGACGTTTACGTAACGCCTATGTGTTCACTATATTGCACAGCGTTCACATTCTTTAAACTATAGAAAAACTGCATTTGGTGTACGCGTTACCGTAGCGCGATGATGAGGTTCACGGTAGGGGTTCTCGGGACCGCTGTTGAGGTCGTCCTCGATCGCGCATCGATCAGCGACGAGTTGGCTGAGGAGCTTTACCGCGGGTGGCAGCACTGCGTGACCGACCGGCAGCCAGCGGAACAAGTGTTCGTCGCCATCGGCCACCGGGCCGTCGTGCCCGAGGAGTACACCTGGTTTGTCCGAGCGCTATCGCCCGACGGCGCGGCGGCTCAGTTGTCCGACGTGATCGTGGGGACCGCGCTGGCCACCTTGATTCCGCCAGATGCGGATGGTCCGGTCCGGCCGGTGAAGGTCGGAATCTATGCCGGCGGCACCGTGACATCTGGTGGCGAGGGTGTCCTGTACGGCGACCTGGCCAACCTGGGAGGGCACCGTCGAAGCCGGGTGATGGACGCACTGTGCGCACGTCATGAATACCTGTCCGACACCGCCCTCGCACTCGAGTTGTCCACCGGGATCATCGGCGGTGCCGCGAAGCCATTCACGCGATTCACTCACGGCCGACTGAGCTCACGTGTAGAGGTCCCTCTTGCCGAGGCGGGTTTCCGGCCCGGAACGTCGGCTCTGGGTCGACTGGTCGTGTTCCTGGACTGGCTGCCTGAGCCCGGGCCCGCATCGTGGGAGCCGCTTTCTCTACCCGAGGCGGCCGTACGGCTGGCCCCGGCGATGCCGATCTTCCCTGCGCTGCAGCATCCCCTCCAGGAGTTGGTGACCATGCTCGATCGCGTGAGCGCCTCGGTGCGTGTGCAGTTCCACGACGAGCGAGATCTTCCTGGCCTCATCGAGGACGTGCTGTCCACGCAGATTGAGGCCCCGTTGGTCTTGCCCATCGATTGTGCTGTCGATGAGAGCACTCCGCCCCGGCGTGGGGCGATGAGAAGAGTTCCGTTGCGCGATGGCGTCAGTGATGGGACGACCATGGCGATGTTGCGGGTGGACCGTCAACCCTTGGCAGTCACGGGCATTGCACCGCACGTGTGGGACCTCAGTCGTTCCTGGATCAGCGCCGAAGACCTCACGGCCGCTTTGGTCGAGCGGTTGGGCGTGCCGGATGGTGTCGACCCCGGTGAACTGGTCGACGATGCGGTCCGGCAACTTGTCGAACAGAACGTGATGGTCCGCCTGGACTGACCTCGGGCCCCTGTGGATAACTCCCGAGGCGGAGTCAGGAATTTCTCTACCGTGGGCATTCCTGGTGAAAGGAGTGACCCATGTCCTATTCGGTGAATCCGTCTGAATTGCAAGATATCTCAGGCCGAGCGGTCGGTGCCGTTGGTGACCTCGAGAGCGTGCCCACGGACTTGGGGCGACTGCTACGCGCGGTGGGTGAGGCGTCGGGCAGCCCCGTGGTCGCGGCCGCAGCCTTGAGCGCAGCTCGCCGTTGGCAGCCTGCGGCCGAAGGCATGGTGCGCGAAGCACGAGGGCTCGCACGGGGGCTGGGTGCGGTAGGTGCCCAGTACGAGGCAACCGAAAGAGCGCAAGGTCAACGGTTCGGGACGTCCCCATGAAACTCGGCGAGATCGTTCCTGGCGGGGGAGTGGTCCTCCAGGATTTCGGGGGTGATCCGGCTGATATTCACCTGTCGGGTCAGGAACTCACCCAAGTAGGCCACCGGCTGCAGCGCCAGTCCCGGGCGAGCGCATTGCACGGCTCGCAGGCGGTTCAGAACTGGCTCGGAAGTGCCTCCGTCGCCTACGCGACCTGCAACGGTCAGCACGTCAGAGGAACCGCCGCCGCGTCGACGAAGGCGCAGCGTGCCGGAACTGTCTCCCAGAGTTTCGCGACTCAACTCAGGCGAATCCAGCGGGAGGGCGCGGCTGCGGTCCGCGAGCGTACTCGACTCACGCGCGAGTTGGATGCGGCGCTGCGTCAACGATCCGCGGAGGTGGTGGGACCGGGCCGCGATCTCGGAGCCGAGGAAGACATCCTAGACCTGCGCCGACGGATCACGGCGCAGACCCGCATCCTGGAACGGCTCGACGGCGAGCTCGGGCGAGTTCGCAAGAAATTCGGCGACGATCTGCTCGACCTCGTACCGGCGACGATGGTGGCCTGGTACTACACGGCCCAGACCGGCCATGAGACTTACAAGAACGTCAAGACGATACGCAAAGCACCCGCGACGGTTCGCAGAGTCGCGACCGCAGCGCGTGCGTTGCGGGCAGCATCCCGATCCCGCGATCCCGCCAAGATCGAGGCGGCTCGCAAAGAACTCGTGGCCGCCCGCCGGGCGCTCACCAGCTTGCCCGCAGGCGCCAAGCAACTCGACCAGGTGCACAAGGCCTCCAATTCAAAAATGGCCAGGAAGCTCCTCGAAAAGGAGCCCGTGAAGCGGCGCGCCGAAAGATCACGCGTGCTCAAGGTCGCCAACAACCCAGCCGTACGCCGAGTGCTCGGACCGGTCGGCGTGGTGACGACCGTCTACGGCGGGGGCAAGGATGCCGTCACTGGCGGTGGTAAGGACGGCGCTCAAGGCGTCGCCACGCGAACATCTGGAGTGCTGGTCGCGGGTGGCACGGGCCTGATGATGACGACCGCAGGCGCACCCCTGGGAGCGGTGCTCGTCGTGACGGGGCTCTCGATCAAGGCGTCCATGTGGCTCTGGGACCGCGCCCAAGGGGGGAGCGGTAGGCCCGTCCAGCGGAGCCCGGAACGGATCCGCCGGCTTCGTGCATTGCACAACTCCCGGAGCGGGACCATCGCGATATCAAGCGAGTCCAAGCCCAGAAAAATCAACACTGAACACACGCGTAGGGGGAACCGATGAATCAACCTGCACCTGAGCCCACCTTTCTCGGCAGATTCAGTGATGAGGAGTTAGTCCTTCTAGACGCTGAACATGGGCTGGTTAATTTGCCCCAATACAACGCCATGAATCGTCGGCAGCAAGACCGGGCCTTAGCAGGCGGGCTCCGGATGCTTCAGGCTCGGGAAGGTGGACTCGACATTGATGCAGGGACGGTCGATCTTCCTCAGCATCAGTGCGACCTATTTGATTTTCGGTCCGGAGCGAGTTGCGTACTCATGATGCAGATTCTGCGCCCCGAGCCGGGTGGCGAGGTGGGCCTGGTCCATGACCATTACGCCTTTGTCGATGATGACTTCGTGCTTCTGGAAGACGTCGACGTCGAGGGGATGCACGACTACTGGGCTCTTCACCTGCACGAACTTGTAGGGGCACTGCAGGCCCGGATTCCGGAGCAGCTCGACGGGCAAGACGGCGCCGGTGAGCCTGTCACCGTGGACCTCAGTGCGGTGGCAGCTGGTCAGAGCACCGCGACCATCGATCTCGTCGGACGTGCGCTCATACAGATCGACGCCACGGTCTGGCGGGCGCCAGCGACTCCTGACCCAGTGCTGTGCTCGGTGGTGGTCGGCGACCGCGGGACCTACGCGACGGTGGCGATCGATGGCGCGCGAGGTCCGATCACCATGGTGCCCATCAGCCGAACTCGCCTGGGGCAGGAGGTCGTACGGCTGCTTGATCCTGACAGGCATGACTCGGACAGCGTGACCCTGACGCCCGCACCCTGACATCAGCACCCTGACATCATGATCCGGTGACTGTTACGCCTCGCACCATTGCCCTGCTCGGCTCGACCGGGTCAATCGGGACCCAAGCTCTTCAGCTTGTCGCCGCTCACCCAGACCGGTTTCGGGTGACAGCGCTGGCTGCCGGTGGTCGCAATCTTGACCTCGTAGCCCAGCAAGCGCTCGAGACCAGAGCCGAACTCGTCGGTGTCGCCCGCGGTGAGGTGACCGAGCTCACCGAGCGGATCACGACTCTGGCTCGTGAGGCGGGGGGCGGGGCATACCGTCCGGAGATTGTCGTGGGCGAGGACGCGGCGCGCGCCGTGGCCGCGAGCGGCGCTGATGTCGTCCTGAACGGGATCACCGGGTCCATTGGCCTGCGTCCCACTATCGCGGCCTTGCAGGCAGGTTCCACCTTGGCACTGGCCAACAAGGAATCGCTGATCGTCGGAGGCCCGATCGTCAAGCACCTGGCGCGGCCCGGCCAGGTCGTCCCCGTGGACTCCGAGCACAGCGCCATCGCGCAGTGCCTGCGCACCGGAAGCCGGGACGAGGTTCGCCGGCTCGTCCTCACGGCCAGCGGGGGACCGTTCCGCGGACGTAGTCTGGACGAGCTCACCGAGGTCACGCCGCAGCAGGCGCTCGCGCACCCCAACTTTGCGATGGGCAAGGTCATCACGACGAACTCTGCGACCTTGGTCAACAAGGGTCTCGAAGTGATTGAGGCACACCTCCTCTTCGATGTGTCCTACGACAACATCGAGGTCGTGGTCCACCCCCAGCAACTCATTCACTCCATGGTGGAGTTCGTCGACGGTGCCGTAGTCGCGCAACTCGGGTTGCCGACCATGCTGGTGCCGATCGCCTTGGGCATGGGGTGGCCAGATCGGGTGCCCGAGGCGGAGACGCCGATTGACTGGAGTCAGGCCGCCGACTGGAGGTTCGAACCGCTGGACGACCGTGCCTTTCCCGCGGTACGCCTGGCGCGTCAGGTCGGCGTAGCGGGGGCGACCTTCCCAGCGGTCTACAACGCGGCGAACGAAGAATGTGTCGAAGCCTTCCATGACGGTCGCCTCGGTTTCCCGGACATCATCAGGACCGTCGCACGCGTCGTCGAGCAGCACTCCGTCGAAGGCGGAGAGCTCACCGTCGAACAGGTCCTCCTCGCCGAGCAGTGGGCGCGCGATGAGGCCCAGCGCTTGCTCAGCCAGGCGTGAGATCCTCAGAGACGTGATGTATCTGCTTGGGGTCCTGCTCATGGCGCTTGGGGTAGCCCTGTCGATCGCGCTTCACGAGTTGGGCCACCTCATACCGGCGAAAAAGTTCGGCGTCCGGGTGACCCAGTACATGGTCGGTTTTGGTCCGACTGTGTGGGCGCGCCGCCGGGGTGAAACCGAGTACGGCATCAAGGCCGTTCCCTTGGGTGGATATATCCGGATGATCGGGATGCTCCCGCCTCGGCCGCAGGACAAGCCCGGCCAACTCCGTACGGCCTCCACCGGGCGGGTCTCCCAAATGGCCGACCGGGCGCGCGAAGACTCCTTCGACGAGATCGGGGAGGACGACGGCGACCGGGTTTTCTACAAACTGCCGGTCTGGAAGAAGGTCGTCATCATGATGGGCGGGCCGACCGTCAACCTGGTGATTGCCGCAGTGCTCCTGGTCGTGATCGCCTGCGGTGTCGGACTGCCGGAGCAGAAGAGCGCCAACGTCGCTGGCGTCAATGAATGCCTCCCGGTCACCGTGGCAGCCGGCGAGAAAGCTCCCAAATGCACCGCCGACAACCGCTCACCAGCGTGGAAGGCTGGCCTGAAGCCGGGCGATGAATTCGTTTCTGTTGCAGGCGAGCCCGTGACGACGTCGCAGGGAGTCACCGAGATCATCAGGGATCGCGCCGAGCAGGCAATCCCCGTCGTGGTCGAGCGTGACGGCAAGGAGGTCACCTTGTCGGTGACCCCGGTGACCCGCGAGATGCCTAAGCAGGACGACAACGGCCAGCAGGTGCTCACGATGTCCGGGGAGCCGGTCATGGAGAACGTCGGGCTGATCGGAACCTCAATCGGCGGCACTTTCGTCACCGAGCGTCGACCGCTGACCGAAGGCCCCGCGATCGTGGCGGACGGTCTCAAACAGACCGCGTCGGTCTTCCTGAAGATCCCGCAGAAAATGGTGGGGGTGGCCCACGCCGCGTTCTCCGATGGGCAGCGGGACGCCAACGGACCGATATCGGTCGTCGGCGTGGGGCGCGTTGCTGGTGAGGTGACCGACGAAGCCGATTCGGCCAAGAGCGTGGCCGTTGTGCTCCTCATGATTCTCGCGTCGCTCAACCTGGCCCTGTTTGTGTTCAACATGATTCCGTTGCTCCCGCTCGATGGAGGACATATCGCGGGGGCGCTGTGGGAGGGCGTCAAGCGGACCATTGCGAGGGCGCGAGGCATCGAGGGTCCGGTCTATGCCGACGTGACCAAGGCGCTGCCAGTGGCGTATGGCGTCTCCATCGTCCTGGTGGTGATGTCGGTGCTGTTGATCTATGCGGATATCGTCAACCCGATCTCGCTCAACTAGACCTGCGAGAGCTGCCCGCCGATCTCACGGAGTTATCGATGTTTGTCGCGCCCGCTGCAGGCTTGAAACCCGCTCCGCTCAGGGCCGGCTCGCGAGTCGCGATGGTGGCCGCGAGTGGTCCGCCGCTGGCTGAGCGGCTGGCGTACGGCCTTGAAGTGCTTCAGGATTGGGGCCTTGAGGTTGACGTCCTGTCCTCCTGTTCGGCACCGGCCGAGCCGTTTGAGTATCTCGCGGGCACGGATGCCGCGCGCGCCGAAGACCTCACGACGGCACTGACCGACCCGTCCTACGAGGCGGTGTTTCTGGCCAAGGGCGGATATGGCGCGCAGCGCACCTTGGAACACCTCGACTGGGCGGACCTCGCGGCCCGCCAGCCGACACCCCGACATGTTGTCGGGTTCTCCGACGTCACGGCGATCCAGGAAGGTGCGCTGCGTCATCTTGGGTGGGCGTCGCTGCACGCGGCTATGCCCGCGACGACGTACTTCTCCATGCCACGCGCCGTGGGCTCACTGTGGGCTCAGCTCTTCAAGCCCGAGTCGGTAGGCGTTCTGCACTTTGCTGACGCGGTTCCGGTCGTTGACGGCGTGGCCGAAGGTGTGGTCGTGGGCGGTTGCGCCACGTTGATCGCCAGTTCGCTGGCGACGGACACCGGGCTGTCCGCTCGGGGCGCCATCCTGTTCCTCGAAGATGTCGATGAAGAGCTATTCCGCCTTGATCGGGTCTTCACTCACTTGCGTCGCTCGGGCTATCTCGACGGCGTGCGGGGGATCCTGACGGGGAGTTTCGAGGAGTGTGGCGACCCGGCTCTCGTGCAGAAGTTGCTCGTCGATCGGTTCGGTGATCTTGGCGTCCCCGTGCTGACCGGTGCCGACATCGGCCACGGAGTGGCACTGCAGGCACTCCCGATCGGACTAACGGCACGGCTGGATACCTCGCAGCGTGAACTGGCGTTCGTGTGAATCAGCGGGACTAGCGGCGCCGCGCGTAAAACGGGGCTACGCCGTCCTGCCATGGCGGGACGTGCCAGCCGTCGACCTGGATGTCGAGGTACTGCCCCTGGAGGTCGCCAATGGGCTGATTGATGTTGGCGAGGACCTGCGGAGGGGCCATCTGGGTGCGAATCTTCAAGACGAAGCCCTCCCCACCGTTGGGCCAGCGGCACCACAACAAAGCGGCCTCGTCGATGGCGCCGAGCCAGTTGAAGTAGTGGGTGAGACGTTCGTACAGGCCAACAGGGACGTACTGCGGTGGGCCGAGTACGAATGGACCAGCGGGTGCCTGCGTCGGCACGTGAGCCGGCGCCTGGGGTGGTGGTGCGAACGACGACTGCTGCGGGTTCATCGCGGCGGCAGCCGGGGTGGATAGCGGAGTCGGTGGCGCGAAGTTGGTCGGCTCGGTGATCTGTTGCGCCGCCGTCGGTGCGGACGCGTCGCCTGGGCCCATACCGTGCAGGAGAGCCGACATCTGCCCGACTTTGATCTCCACGCTGTGGTGGCACTGGGGATTGATCAGAAGCGGGATTGCGCTGGCCACCAGGCGCTCGAAGGTGTCCCGACCGGTCAGCGGTTGAGTTTGGACGGTGGAATCAACCTGCACCGCGGATCGGAAACGGTCGAACCGGGCCGGGTGGGTAAAGGCGACCACGTGATGCTGCTCGGTGCTGCCGACCAGAAGTGGTGTGAATTCGTGGGTTTCGTGGAGCCGTCCCGCCACACCAACCTGTGCGTCGAGCAGCAGTCGGTTGAAGCGATGCATCAAAGCGGGGTCGTGAGGGGTGGTGAGCGCACCGGCCAGGAGGTGTTCCAGGTCGTTCAGTGGAGGCGGTTCGGGCGCGGGCACGTAGTCCAGGGTGACGGGTGGCAGGGTGCATCGCAAAACCCACGGTGCGCAATACTCGGCGTATGAGCGTGTCCCTCGGAATGCCAGCTGCCCCGCCGCCTGTCCTCGCCCCGCGGCGCAAGACCCGCAAAATCAAGGTCGGCAAGGTCGACGTCGGCGGCGACGCGCCCGTCTCCGTGCAGTCGATGACGACGACCCCCACGACCGATATCAACGCCACGCTGCAGCAGATCGCCGAGCTCACCGCATCGGGATGTGACATCGTCCGGGTGGCCTGCCCGAGCGCTGATGACGCTGAAGCTTTGCCCGCCATTGCAAAGAAATCTCAGATCCCCGTGATCGCCGACATCCACTTCCAGCCGAAGTATGTCTTTGCGGCGATCGACGCCGGATGCGCGGCCGTACGCGTCAACCCTGGCAACATCCGCAAGTTCGACGACCAGGTCGCGCAGATCGCCAAGGAAGCCAAAGACGCGGGTGTCTCAATCCGCATTGGGGTCAACGCCGGGTCGCTAGACAAGCGGTTGCTGGAGAAGTACGGCAAGCCGACACCTGAGGCATTGGTCGAGTCCGCGGTGTGGGAAGCATCACTTTTTGAGGAACACGACTTCCACGATTTCAAGATCTCGGTCAAGCACAACGACCCGGTCGTCATGGTGCGAGCGTACGAACTCCTCTCCGAGCGCGGTGACTGGCCGTTGCACCTTGGAGTGACCGAGGCGGGCCCGGCTTTCCAGGGAACGATTAAGTCGGCGACTGCGTTCGGCGCGCTGCTGTCCAAGGGCATCGGCGACACCATCCGTGTCTCGCTGTCGGCGCCGCCCGTCGAAGAGGTCAAGGTCGGCAACCAGATCTTGCAGAGCCTCAATCTGCGCCCGCGCAAGCTGGAGATCGTGTCCTGCCCGTCATGTGGCCGCGCCCAGGTTGACGTCTACACCCTCGCCGATGAGGTCACTGCTGGCCTCGAAGGTATGGAGGTGCCGCTGCGCGTCGCCGTGATGGGCTGCGTGGTCAACGGTCCGGGCGAGGCACGTGAGGCCGACCTCGGGGTGGCATCCGGCAACGGCAAGGGCCAGATCTTCGTCAAGGGTGAGGTCATCAAAACCGTGCCCGAGAGTCAGATCGTTGAAACCCTCATCGAGGAAGCGATGCGTATCGCGGAGGAGATAGGTGAGGGCGAAGGCGCCGCTGACGGTGCCGGATCCCCGACTGTCACTGTCGGCTAGTTGACCGGCAGACCGAGGAGGGCGGCAAACCATCGCTCGGCCACACCGGTCGCGAAGGGTCCCGTTCGGGCGGTGACTTGCTCCAGGACTTCGCCAGCTGTCGCCTCGGCGCGCTGGACGATGGCTGCGGGGTAGCCGTAACTCACCTGATGTTCGGCAAATTCGTCCTCGTCATCGATGAACGTCGTCTCGCCGCAGCGGATGACGTCGAGATCGAGGTCGATCAGCGAGAGGCGCACGGGGGTCTCTTCTAGGTGCCACTGCGGTACTGAGCAGATGTCGACATAGACATTCACTAGATCGGGGTCGTGGTCTGGCGCCGGCGGCCGGTCGTAGAAACGCGCCGCCCACCAATGCGCCGAAGGCAGCACCGCGACGGAGTCAACGTCGCTGGTGAACTCGTGCCCCTGCCGATAGATCCGGGCGCCAGCGAAGACCCCGATCCACCGACCCCACTGGTCCGTACCGAGATAACGCCCGTCGCCGTTCTGCCAGTGTGGGCTCCCATCCCATTTCTGATGGTCCACGTGTACGCGAGCGCCGGGGAGTAGATCTGGCATACCGCGACTATCCCATCTCACGCCGGTCGAGTAGTCCTTTCTCACGTTGGTCGAGCAGTCCTTTCTCACGTTGGTCGAGCCGGTCGAGGCGTTAGCCGAGGCCGTGTCGAGTCCTCTGGTGGGTGGTCTCGATACGGCGGGTCGCTGCGTTCCTGCCTACTCGACCAGCGTTGTGTGTTCAACGCCGGTCGAGCCGGTCGAGGCGTTAGCCGAGGCCGTGTCGAGACCCGTGGTGGGTGGTCTCGATACGGCGGGTCACTGCGTTCCTGCCTACTCGACCAGCGTTGTGTGGCTCGGCGGGGTCTCGACAAGCTCGACAAGCTCGACTGGCGGCAAATGGGCGGTGTGGAGCGCCTCGTACCCACGATGTGCCGCCAGTCAACAGCTCATGAGCGCACGCCGGTCGAGCCGGCGAGCCCCGTAGGGCGAGCCGTGTCGAGGCCCTGGCGAGGTGGTCTCGATACGGCGGTCACTGCGTTCCCGCCTACTCGACCGGCGTTGTGTGGCTCGGCGGTCTCGACAAGCTCGACCGGCGGCAAATGGGCGGTGTGGAGCGCCAGGTACCCACGATTTGCCGCCAGTCAACAGCTAATGAGCGCACGCCGGTCGAGCCGGCGAGCCCCGTAGGGCGAGCCGTGTCGAGACCTCTGGTGGGTGGTCTCGATACGGCGGGTCACTGCGTTCCCGCCTACTCGACCAGCGTTGGGTGTTCAACGCCGGTCGAGCCGGTCGAGGCGTTAGCCGAGGCCGTGTCGAGGCCCTGGCGAGGTGGTCTCGATACGGCGGTCACTGCGTTCCCACCTACTCGACCAGCGTTGATCTAGGTGGTCTCGATGCGGGGTGGGTCTCGACGGCGCGGGGGGCGGTGGTGAGGAATACCATAGGGGGGTATGGTGTTGACCGAAACGGCAACCACAGGAGGTTCTCGATGAGCGAGCACCAGCACGGCTACATCGGCAACAAAGACGACTACCTGCGCCGGTTGAAGCGCATTGAGGGCCAGGCCCGCGGTCTGCAGCGCATGGTCGAGGAGGAGAAGTACTGCATCGACATCCTCACCCAGGTGTCGGCCATGACGAAGGCGCTGCAGTCGGTGTCCCTCGGCTTGTTGGAGGAGCACTTGAGCCATTGCGTCGTCGATGCGGCCAAGCAAGGCGGCGACGAGGCTGACGCCAAGGTGAAGGAAGCCTCCGAGGCCATTGCCAGGCTCGTCCGTTCCTGAACTCACCCACCAGACCAAGGAGTACGCCATGAATACCGCCACCTACACCGTCACTGGCATGACCTGCAGTCACTGCGCTGCGTCCGTCACGGAAGAGATCACCGACATTGCGGGTGTGACCGCGGTGGAGGTCGACGTCGAGTCCGGACTCGTCACGGTCACCAGTGACGCACCCGTTGACGACACGAGCGTGCGAAGCGCTGTCGAGGAAGCTGGCTACCAGGTTGCGCCATGACCACCATCACCAAGCTCGGAGCCTTTGTCGCTGGGCTGGCGCTCGTCCTCGCCGCAGCGTTCGGTCTCGGCCGATTCGTGGGTCCGCTCGGAGAGCCGCAGGCGCAGGCGGCATCCCATCACGGCGGCGAGCAGCAATCGGCGCCTGGCCAGGATCGCACCACGACACCGGCGCCCGGTGGTCTGCAGGTTTCTGAACACGGATACACCTTGGTCCTGGACCGTCCGATTCGAGCGTCTGGCGAGGGCGAACTGAGCTTTCAGATCCTCGGGCCCGATGGCAAGCCGGTGACCGACTATCGCCGCCAGCACGACAAAGACCTGCACCTGATCGTGGTCCGCCGCGATCTATCGGGCTTCCAGCACGTTCATCCCACCCGGGACGCGAGCGGACGGTGGTCTGTGGGCGTCCGCTTGAGCCCTGGAACGTGGCGCGTGTTCGCGGACTTCATGCCCAGCGGACGCGGCGAGTCAATGACGCTCGGTGCAGACCTGGAGGTAGCGGGAACCACTGGGCCACAACCGATTCCGGGGCCGTCGCGAACGACGACCGTCGATGGTTACACCGTGACGCTGAAGGGTGACTTGAAGCCGAATCAGGGCCGCAAGCTTGTCCTCAGCGTCGCTCAGAACGGCCGGCCGGTCACGAACCTCGAGCCCTATCTCGGCGCGTATGGCCACCTCGTGGCGTTACGCGACGGCGACCTGGCCTACCTGCACGTCCACCCGGACGGCGAACCGGGAGACGGCTCAACCAAGCCCGGCCCTGGCATCGCTTTCCACACGACGGCTCCCAGTGTGGGGACCTATCGGTTCTTCCTCGATTTCAAACACGACGGGGTCGTACGCACCGCGGAGTTCACCGTTCGCGCCGGAGGCGCCGCCACGCCACCAGAATCCGAACCTGCTCATGCAGACACCGACCACACCCACTGACCACGTCAGATCACACCCGAAGGAGGCGTTATCCCCATGACTCAGAACGCAGTTCAGTCTTTCGCTGCAGACCACGAGGTAGAACTCGCCATCGAGGGGATGACCTGCGCATCGTGCGCCAATCGCATTGAGCGCAAGCTCAACAAGCTTGCTGGCGTCCAGGCGAGTGTCAACTATGCGACGGAGAAGGCGAAGGTCACCTACGCCGCCGATGTCGAGCCGGAGACGCTCGTGGAGACGGTCGAAGCGGCCGGGTACCAGGCGCGTCTGCCACAACCTCAGAGGCTTGACGTGGACGGGCAGGCGAGCGAGGGCTCCGACGACGAGCGTCTCAACCCGGTGCGTGCGCTGCGCCAACGCCTGCTGATCTCGGCGGTGCTCACGGTTCCGGTGATTGCGATGGCGATGGTCCCGGCATGGCAGTTCACCTACTGGCAGTGGCTGTCCTTGACGCTCGCGGCGCCGGTCGTGGTGTGGGCTGCTTGGCCGTTCCACCGTGCGGCGTGGGTCAACCTGCGCCACGGCGCCGCGACGATGGACACGCTCATCTCGGTGGGGACGCTGGCGGCTCTCGGGTGGTCGCTCTACGCGCTGTTCTTCGGCACCGCAGGCGAACCCGGCATGACCCACCCCTTCGAGTTCACCGTCGAGCGCACCGACGGCAGCGGCAACATCTACCTCGAGGCTGCCGCCGGGGTCACCACCTTCATCCTGGCCGGCCGATATCTTGAGGCGCGGTCCAAGCGTCAGGCTGGCGCAGCCTTGCGGGCGCTACTCGAAGTCGGCGCCAAAGAGGTGACAGTCCTGCGGGAGGGGCAGGAAACGCGAATCCCGGTGGAAGAACTGACTGTTGGCGATCACTTCGTCGTGCGTCCCGGCGAGAAGATCGCCACCGATGGAACGGTCCTCGACGGGTCATCAGCCGTCGATGCCTCCATGGTGACGGGGGAGTCGATGCCGGTCGAGGTCGGGCCTACCAGCGCCGTCGTCGGTGGGACGGTCAACGCGGGCGGGCGCCTTGTCATCGAGGCGAACCGGGTTGGCGCCGACACCCAACTTGCCCAGATGGCGCGCATGGTCGAAGACGCCCAGAACGGGAAAGCCCAGGCGCAACGTCTTGCGGACCGGATCTCGGGGGTCTTTGTCCCGATCGTGATCGGCCTGTCGGTGGCCACCTTTGGCTTCTGGCTCGGCTCCGGAGTTGGCGCCGCCACGGCGTTTACCGCAGCGGTGGCGGTGCTCATCATTGCCTGCCCGTGCGCCCTCGGACTGGCGACACCGACCGCGCTCATGGTCGGTACGGGGCGCGGCGCCCAGTTAGGCATCCTGATCAAGGGGCCAGAGGTCTTGGAGTCCACGACCGGCATTGACACGGTGGTGCTCGACAAGACGGGCACTGTCACGACCGGTCAGATGGTGTTGGTCGACGTCGTCTGCGACGACGGCGAGAATGCGGACCAAGTCTTGGGCCTCGCCGGGGCGCTGGAGCGGGCCTCTGAGCACCCGATCGCCCAGGCGATCGCCGCTGCTGCAGCCGAGCAGACAGGCACATTCCGTGCGGTCGAAGGCTTTGCCAACGTCCAGGGTCTTGGCGTCCAGGGTGTGATTCTGGACGGAGACACCAGCCACGCGGTGCTCGTTGGTCGGCCCCAGCTGCTCGCCGACTGGTCACAGCCGCTCTCTCCGTCGCTGCAGGAGGCGTACGACCGCGCTGCGACACAAGGGCGTACGGCCATCGCGGTCGGCTGGGACGGTCGCGCACGCGGTGTGCTGGTCGTGGCTGACGCCATCAAACCGTCGTCGACCGAAGCCATCCGGCAGCTGCGGGATCTCGGTCTCCGTCCGGTGCTGCTGACCGGAGATCATCGCGCGGTCGCTGCGTCGGTGGCCGCAGAAGTCGGCATTGACACCGAGGACGTCATCGCTGAGGTCATGCCGGCCGACAAGGTCGAGGTGATCGCCCAGCTGCAGGCAGAGGGGCGGCGCGTAGCCATGGTCGGCGATGGAGTCAACGACGCTGCGGCGCTCGCTCAGGCGGACTTGGGGTTGGCGATGGGAACGGGAACAGACGCCGCGATCGAGGCCTCGGATCTGACGCTCGTGCGCGGAGACCTGCGCGTGGCGGCCGACGCGATCCGACTATCGCGGCGCACGTTGGCCACCATCAAAGGCAACCTGTTCTGGGCGTTCGCTTATAACGTCGCGGCGCTTCCATTAGCGGCGGCAGGTTTGTTAAACCCGATGCTCGCCGGAGCGGCGATGGCGTTGTCCTCGGTCTTCGTGGTGACCAATAGCCTGCGTCTGCGCCGTTTCCAGGCCGCTGCGGGTTAATGGTCGCCGTCCGACCGGAAGCGCAACCACGTCCAAATTGCAGGTATTCGCCCCAGAACCCCACCTCGCCAAGGCAGGCTAGACCCGTGCTGCGGACATTTGGCGCGACTCGACCCCTGGGCGCGCGGGACGACAAGGAGGCATTGCGTGTGTGCGGGCAGGACCCGCTGCGCAATGTTTTCGTTGCCGCGCGGGTGATGGAGGGGGGTCTCCTGGCCTCCGGTTCGGCGCTTGGTGTGTCCGACGACGGCCAGTTGCGCGCTGTGTGCTGGACATCGGCCAACATCGTTCCGGTTGAGTGCGATGACGCTGCATTGGAAGCCCTCTTGCCACGCCTGCGCAGGCACCGTCGGCGCGCGTCCTCGATCTTCGGAGCGGCCGAGCAGGTGCTTCCGCTCTGGGACCGGCTGAACCGCAGTTGGGGTACGCCACGCTCCTTTCGGGCCCAGCAACCGATGCTGGCCGTCACCTCGCTGCCCTCGCGTTGCGGCCGTGAGATCGACCCACGGGTGCGTCCGGCGCGACCCGACGAACTGGACCTCGTCCTGCCTGCGTCGGTGTCGATGTTCACTGAAGAGATCGGCTATCCGCCCTTTACCGGGTCGGACCGCGACTACCGCAACATGGTCGCGCACCTCATCGCGGGCGGGCATACCTTCGTGGTGATGGAGAATGGGCGAGTGGTGTTCAAGGCCGATGTTGGGTCCTGCGCGCTAGGTGTCGCGCAGATTCAGGGCGTATGGGTCGCGCCTGACCGCCGAGGCAAGGGCATCGCGGTTCCGGCGATGAACGCGGTCGTCGAACACGTGCTGGCGACCATCGCGCCGACAGCGACGTTGTACGTCAACGGCTACAACGAGCCAGCGCTGCGGACCTACCAGCATGCAGGATTCGAGCAGGTCGCCACCTTTGCGACCGTGATCCTCTGACTCAGTCGCTTGGGTACAGCTGCCGGTCGTAGGTCTGCGGCGAGTAGTGCTCCTCGACCTCACGAGGATCGTCAGCGCGCCGCCACTTGCGCTTGGCGAGGTCGGCGTACCCCAGGGTGCGGTCCGGGTCCCACGTCTCTGGTTTCCAGGTCTTAGACCTCATGAACGCCTTGGGGCAGTGGTTGAAAACCTCATCGATCTGCACCACCATCGCCAGCTCAGGGCGGTGACCACGCACGACCATGTCATCGAAGAACGGGCCGTCGGTGACCAACTGAGCTCGCCCGTTGATGCGCAAGGTGTATCCCTGGCCCGGAACCAGGAAGATCAGGCCAACCCGATCGTCCTCCAGCAGATTGTGGTACCCATCGACGCGCTTGTTTCCAGCACGCTCCGGCAGGGCGATGGTGCGGTCATCCAGGACGACCGCAAAGCCAGGCGGGTCGCCCTTGGGGGAGACATCGGCCCCATGTGAACCCCGTGTCGCGACGAAGCACAGTGGGGACGCGGCAAGGAACTCTCGATCGACCTCGTCGAGCGAGTGCTGCACCTTGTCACGAACGGCAATCTCAGGCTCGCCCACGACGGCGACCAACTCATCGACGGTGGTGATTCGCGGGAGTGCAGATAGGTCGGGGCCGGGTTTCATCGTCGCTCCTGAGCATCGTTCGGTTCGCCACGGACAGCGAGGTTGGGCGGTCGGTCGCCGCGGATAGAAGCAACCATGTCGATGACCCGGCGAGTGGCGCGTACGTCATGCGCTCGAAAGACCGTCGTCCCCAACCATGCGGCAACGGCGGTGGCCGCGAGCGTGCCTTCGAGACGGTCATCAGCGGGTAGGTCGAGCGTTTCGCCGATGAAGTCCTTACGCGAAAGCGCCTGCAGTACAGGGAATCCCAGTGAACTGACCGACGACGTATGCCGAAGGACTGTCAGGGAATGCCGGGTGGTTTTGCCGAAGTCCAAGGTGGGGTCCAGGAGAATTCGCTCGGCGGGGACTCCCGCCCGTAGCGCGTGATGCGCACCGCGTCGGAGCGTTCGGAGCACGTCGCGTACGACGGCCAGTTCGTCGTCACCTTGGTCGTCGGCATAGCGCATGTCGGACGGGTCGGTCCGAGGCGGCAGCCCGCCGGTATGAGAGCACACCACGCCGGCTCCCAGTTCGGCGGCGACTTCGACCAGTGCGGGGTCATGGCCAGCCCAGGTGTCGTTGATCAAATCCACGACGGCTCCGGCTTCCCGGGCGACCTCGGCTCGCCAGGTGTCGAGGCTCAGAATCAGTGTGGGATAGGTCGAGCGTGCGTGCTCAAGAAAGGGCACTACCCGGCGGATTTCTTCGGCGGCGTCGACCTCCTCGCCTTGCTGGCCCGCGCGAACCCCGCCGACGTCGACCATGTCGGCGCCCTGCTCCACGGCCTCCTGGAGCGCCTGCTTGGCGGAGTTCAGGTCGGCGTGACGATTGCCTGACCAGAACGAGTCAGTGGTGCGGTTGATGATGGCCATGACGGCGGGACGAGACGCGTCGAACACGGTGTCGCGCAACCTCAAGGCAGTGCTGGGCTGAGGGGAAGCGGGCACAACGTCGTTGACGATGCTGCCCACGTCCTGTCGCCTCCCTGGGATTCCCTGCCGGGTGCCTAGTATGACCGACGCACCTGGGCGTGATTGCTACCGTCGGCTCATGACCATCGATGTCCCCTCTGTGCGCGCTCAGTTCCCGGCTCTGGCCCATGGTGGGGCCTTCTTCGACGGGCCTGGCGGCACCCAGGTGCCGCAGAGTGTCGCGGAGGCCGTGTCGACCACGCTGACTGGCCCGATCTCCAACCGCGGTCCGCTGACGCCCGCGTCTCGACGTGCCGATGAGGTCACCATGAGCGCGCGCGGTGCCATGGCCGACCTCACGGGCGTGCCGTCGGAGGCGGTGGTCTTCGGTCGCAGCATGACGGCACTGACCTATGACGTGGCGCGGACAATGGCCAAGGACTGGGGCCCGGGTGACGAGGTTGTGGTCAGCCGACTCGACCACGACGGGAACATTCGACCCTGGGTCGATGCCGCTCGTGCGGTCGGGGCGATGGTGCGTTGGGCCGAATTCGACACGGACACGGGCGAACTCACGACCAGTTCCATCGAAGAAGTGTTGTCGGCGCGAACCCGCCTCGTAGCATTCACCGGCGCGTCGAACCTCATCGGCACTCGCCCCGACGTCTCGGCCATCACCCGCGTGGTCCGAGAGGCCGGTGCGCTGTCCTATGTCGATGGCGTGCACCTGACACCGCACGCTTTTGTCGATGTGGCTGCGATGGGCGCGGATCTGTATGCGTTCTCGCCCTACAAGTTCTGCGGTCCGCACCTCGGCGTGCTGGTGGGACGTACTGAGGTGTTGGAAGAGCTTCGGCCCGACAAATTACTGCCCAGCGCGAACCAGGTGCCCGAGCGGTTCGAGTTGGGCACCTTGCCGTACGAACTCCTTGCCGGCGCGACCGCTGCGGTCGACTTCCTCGCCGGGTTGGCAGGGCCATGGTCGGGGCAGCGGCGGAAGGCGCTCAGCCTGTCGTTGGCGGCGCTAGACGATGCCGAGGACACCTTGCGCGAGCAGGCCGAGGACGGCCTGGCACAAGTGGAGGGACTACGGCTCTGGGGGCGTGCCGCTCAGCGCACGCCGACGCTTCTCTTCACGGTCGAGGGAGTCGAGTCCGCCCGAATCGCTGAGCGCCTGGCCGCAGAGGGGGTCTATGCGCCAGCCGGATCGTTCTATGCGTTGGAGGCCTCACGCGCACTTGGGCTCGGTGACAGTGGGGGCGTACGTGTGGGCATGGCGCCCTATACCTCCGGTGATGAGGTCGCCCGCCTAGTCGACGGCGTTCGCCGAGCAGTCCAGATCGAACGCAATTGAATCCGCGCGATCCTCGGCGCGCAGATCAGGACCAGCTGACCTTCACTCGGTTGCGCCACAGCGGCACTAGGTCGTGCCCCTCGCTGGACATCTCGTTTCCTCGATTCCACAGACCGAGGTAGAGCTGCGCGGCGGTGCCGTACACCACGCTGGCCGCGGCCCCGGCGGTGGTCGTCCGTTCGACGATCAGCGGTTGGTCGGAGATCTGAATGCGCCACACATCACCCGTGTCGTGCGCGCGGACCTCGGCGGTGAGGGGTTCCGGTGAGCGAAGTTCAACACTCGGGCGTGCCGCGAAACCGGTGAGCATCTCATCGACGCCATCGGCCGCGATGTCGGCGGGCAGGTCGGCCTCACGGGCTAAGGGGACCCGCCCGAGCTGAGCCGACAGTGCGTCGACGGCGTGCATCGTGGTCTCGTGGCACTGTCTGCGTGCCCACGCGTCCCGAGGGGCGGGTCCGTTGGGAAGCAGGAACCACACGTCCAGGTCCGGTGGCGCCTGCATCAAAGCGGCGCGCAGGACATCTGAGCCGTGCCCGAGCCAGGCCATGGGGTCGCTGACTCCGCGCCCTTCTTGCTCCCAGGCATCTGTAGCGCGTCGGGGGAGTTCGCGCACGATATTGGACGCCCAGCGATGAACCATCCCCTGATGGGCGACCAAGTCTTGAACGCTCCATCCGCGGCAGGTCGGCACCGCGGCGTCCAGGCCAGCGGCATCGCCATAGGCATGAATCCGCGCGGTCGCCAGGGCAAGGGCGTCCAAGTGCGCTTCAAAGGTGACCGAAGTGGGCATGCCCGAAACCCTAGTCAGGGGCAACGCCTGCGACCAAGGGCTGGCGGGTCCGCGGGGTCCTGGCCCATTCGTGGCTGGGTCGCCGTAGGTTCAGTGCATGAACGTCATCGGGGTGATTCTCGGAGCCATTGTCAACGCTCTGCTCATCGGGATCGTGGCCAGGCGCCTGCTCGGTGTGCCAGTCGGATGGCCGCGCACCCTCATCCTCAGTCTGGTCGCCAACAGCGCGGCGGCTGAGTTGCTGCCCTGGGCTTTAGAGAATCTCGGCCTGAGCAAGGCCGCGGGCGCCGGATCCGCCACGGAGGACCAGGCCGTGCTGGTCCTGGTCACCGTGCTGCTGGTCGCCTGGCTCGTTGCTCTTGAAGTGGGATTGCTTGCGATTCTGGAGGCACTCGTCCCCACCGGGAGCGTGCCAGGCCCAGTCGAGCTCGTACGCACCGCGCCCGCACGTTGGCGTCGCACTCGTCGCTACGTCGTGATCGGGCGGATCGCGGTGCGCCATGGCCTGGGCCGCTATCTCACGCCGCGCTCGCGCGGCGACGATCAGCCGGCCTCCACGACCGCGCGCGCCCTGCGTGAGGCACTGACCGCCGGCGGCGTGACCTTCGTCAAGCTCGGCCAGATGCTTGGTACTCGGCCAGATGTCCTTCCCGCCGAGTACATCGAGGAGCTGTCCCGCCTCCACGCAAATGTCCCGCCGCAAGAGTGGGCCCAGGTCGAGCAGACGCTGGCCAGCGAGATGGGGCGACCGACATCAGAGGTCTTCACTGACATCGACCGTGAACCCTTGGCAGCGGCCTCGGTCGGGCAGGTACACCGGGCAACACTGCTGGACGGATCGCCGGTCGTGGTCAAGATTCAGCGATCGGATGCACGGGCTCAGGTCACCGCGGATCTGGACATTGTGATGCGCCTGGCACGGTGGCTGCAGCGCACGGCTCCATGGGCGCGCCGCCTTGGAGTCCTGGACCTGGCGTCCGGTTTTTCGTCGGCGCTGGAGGAAGAACTCGACTATCGCGTCGAGGCGAGCAATGTCGCCGCCGTCAGTGCGGCGTTGCCGAAGGAATCGCCCATCCAGGTGCCGATCGTCCATGAGCAGATCAGTTCGCGTCGGGTGCTGGTCATGGACCTGATGCCCGGGCAGCCGCTCTCGAACGCCCGCGCTGTCGTGAGTGAGATCCCCGCCGAGCGCCGCGCAGAGCTCGCCGACGGTTTGCTTGGCACCGTCCTGGCCCAGGTCCTGGATACCGGCGTATTCCACGCCGACTTGCACGCCGGCAATGTGCTGATCGACGAGCAGGCGCGGTTGTCCCTGCTCGACTTCGGTTCGGTGGGCCGCCTCGACCGCGGGGCGCGTACCTCGTTGGGGCTGCTCATGCTGGCCGTCGATCGACAGGATGCGGCCGCCGCCACGGGGGCGCTCACCGACCTTTTGGATGCTCCCGGCGCGCTCGATGACCGTGCCCTGGAGCGGGACGTCGGCCAACTCATCATGAGATTCGGTCACGTCCGCGGGCAAGCCGCCGAGATGTTCGTGGCTCTGCTGCGGTTGGTGTTGAGGCACGGGCTGTCCGTACCGCCGGGTGTCGCGGCCGCTTTCCGCTCCCTGGGTGCGCTCGAGGGCACGCTGCGGCTGCTGAATCCTCGGATCGACCTCGTCGGTGCCGCCAGAGAGCAAGGGCGTGCGGTCGTTGCCGACCGCGTCACGCCGGAGGGAATCAAGGCAGAACTCACCGACCAACTGTCGGGCCTGTTGCCGATGGTGCAACGCCTTCCACGACGCCTCAACAGTGTCGTGGAGGACCTGCATACCGGCTCCTTGACCGTGACGGTGCGGACCCTTCAGGACCCCGGCGAGCGGCGATTTGTCACCAACCTGGTGCAGCAGTTGGTCATCACGCTTCTCACGGCCACCACAGCACTATGCGGAGTCCTGCTTGCTCTCGCGCAGCAAGGACCCGTGATCGGAGGCACGTTGCGCCTCACCACCTACCTCGGTTTGGTGCTGCTGTTGTTTGCCTTCGTGCTGGGTTGTCGAGCCGTGGTACTCATCTTCCGCGGCAGCTATGAGACCCGCCGCGAGTAGTCACGCACGGCGTCACCGATATCCTCGCGACGGACTCACCCGTCGTGAAGGAGAACCCCGTGGCCATGCGTATGTCGACCCTGTTCCTGCGAACCCTTCGTGAGGACCCGGCCGACGCGGAGTTGCCGGGCCACCGGTTGCTGGTTCGCGCGGGCTATGTCCGCCGGGTAGCGCCCGGAGTATTCACCTGGCTACCGCTTGGTCTGCGGGTGCTGCAGAAGGTGGAGCACATCGTCCGCGAAGAGATGAACGCGATCGGTGCCCAGGAAGTACGGATGCCCGCGCTGCTGCCACGCGAGCCGTACGACACGACGGGGCGCTGGACCGAGTACGGCGATGACATGTTCCGTCTGCAGGACCGCAAGGACGCCGACATGCTGCTCGGCCCCACGCACGAGGAGATTTTCTGCCTCACGGTGAAGGATCTGTACAACTCGTACAAGGATTTCCCGCTGTCGCTCTACCAGATCCAGACGAAGTACCGCGACGAGATCCGTCCGCGGGCGGGCCTGTTGCGCGGCCGCGAGTTCATCATGAAGGACTCCTACTCCTTCGACGTCGACCAGGCTGGCCTGGAGAAGGCGTACGACGCCCACCGCGGGGCATACATCAAGATCTTTGATCGGCTCGGCTTCGAGTACGTCATCGTTCAGGCCGATTCCGGTGCCATGGGCGGCTCAGCATCCGAGGAGTTCCTCGCGATCAGTGAGCATGGAGAAGACACATTCGTGCGCGACGAGCACGGCTACTCCGCCAATGTCGAGGCGGTCGAGATCCCGCAGGCGCCGGAGGTCGACGCCTCTGGGGTGCCCGCGGCGCAGGTCTACGACAGCCTCAACGCCGGGACGGTCGCCACTCAGGCTGCCGAACTCAACGAGAAGCATCCGCGGAATGACGGGCGGGAGTGGGGTGAGGGCGACATCCTCAAGAACGTCGTCGTCATGCTCGTCCACCCCGATGGCACGCGCGAGCCGCTGGCGGTCGGCCTGCCTGGTGACCGGGAGGTCGACGACAAGCGCCTCGAGACCCAGGTGAAGCCGGCTGAGGTTGAGCCATTCACGGATGCTGACTTCGCCAAGCATCCTGCGCTCGCGAAGGGCTATATCGGACCGGGCGCACTCGGCGCGGACAAGCCCGCTGGCATCCGATACCTGCTCGACCCGCTGGTCGCCGTCGGCTCGGCGTGGGCGACGGGCGCCGATGAGCGCGGCAAGCACGTCATGAATCTGGTCAACGGCCGTGATTTCACCGCCGATGGAACCATCCAGGCGGCGCGTTTGCGCGACGGCGACCCAAGCCCTGATGGGCATGGCACCCTGCGGGCCGCGCGCGGGATGGAGATGGGGCACGTCTTCCAGCTCGGCACGAAGTACGCCGAGGCGCTGGGCCTGAAGGTGCTCGACGAGAACGGCAAACTCGCGACCGTGACGATGGGGTCATACGGCATCGGCGTCTCGCGCGCCGTCGCCGCCGTTGCTGAGAACAATGTCGACGAGGCGGGCCTGTGCTGGCCGCGGACCCTCGCTCCCGCGGATGTGCACCTGGTCGCGACCGGCAAAGATGAGGCGACGTACATCAAGGCTGAGGAAGTCGTCAGTCAGCTAGAGGCCCAAGGGGTTTCGGTGCTTTACGACGACCGTAGGAAGGTCTCTCCGGGGGTGAAGTTCAAGGACGCCGAGCTGCTGGGTGTGCCGACCATCCTGGTCCTGGGCCGCGGTTTGGCCGATGGTGTGGTCGAGCTCAAGGACCGCCGCAGCGGCGACGGCCGCGACGTCCCCGTCGATGACGTCATCGCCGAAGTTGTCCGCGAGGTACGCAACTGACCTGCGAGCCCCTTTCGCCGGTCGAGACCACCCAACGTTGGTCGAGCCCCCAACGTCGGTCGAGCCCCCAACGTCGGTCGAGCTTGTCGAGACCCCGCCGTGTCGAGACCTTGGTGCTGCGCCGGTGGTCTCGACACGGCTCGCGCTAGCGCGCTCGCCTGCTCGACCGGCGTTTGTGTCCTAACGTCGGTCGAGCTTGTCGAGACCCCGCCGTGTCGAGACCTTGGTGCCGCGCCGGTGGTCTCGACACGGCTCGCGCTAGCGCGCTCGCCTGCTCGACCGGCGTTTGTGTCCTAACGTCGGTCGATACCCCGCCGTGTCGAGACCAGCGGTTTGCGCTCGCCTGCTCGACGGACGTTGCATTACTGGCCTAGCCCGCGGCCGTCGCCTTACAGTCTCCGAGCTTGTTCATCCGAGACCTGGTGCGGGAGAACGACTCTGGGTTGTTCTGCGGGGTCGACGCCGTGATCTGGTGTCGGTCTTTCACGTCCACCATCGTGGGTTGATAGCTGGCCTTCTGGCTCCAGTTTCCAGAGGCGGAGCGCGTGAAGGTGTACTGCGCGATGGCGCCGTCGGCGTTGTATTCATCGAGCGTGCCGACGGTGCCCGGCCCCTGGTTCGACAGGAAGTTGCCGAGTCCATAGAACACCGTCTTGCCGTTAATGGTCGAGCACGGCTGGATGACGTGGGCGTGCGCGCCGAAGATCCCGTCAACGTACGGCGACGCGGTGAGCTTCTTGGCTAACTCACGTTGCTCCGTGGATGGGTCGACTTGGTACTCGCCACCCCAGTGGATGTTCACCGTCACCAGGTCGGATCCAGACTTCTTGGCCCTCTTCGCGTCGGCGAGGATGCCTTTGGCGCCGAGCTTGGGCCAGAGGTACTTCTCGAGGTGCTCTTGCCCCGGTGGCACTGTCGTGTTGGGTGCAGACTGGTTGGGCAGTGTGTAGGTGTAGGACAGGTTGGCGACTTTGACACCGCTGGCCTCGTAGATCGCCGGCATACCGTCCTTGTCCCGGTCGCTGGTCGGCCCGGCCACTTTGAGCCCTGCCTTAGCCAATTGGTTGCGGGTCGTGGTGATGCCCTCGGCGGCTCGGTCGAGGACGTGATTGGAGGCGGTCGAGCAGCCGTCGATGCCAGCTTTCTTTATTGCGGTGGCGATCTGAGACGGCGCGGAGTAGATCATTGACCCGGGCGGGCTGAGGTCATCATTGGTAGCCGAGATCGGGGTCTCCTGATGGCAGATCATCACGTCTGGTTCCGACAGTTCCTTCTTCACCCCAGCAAACATCGGATCGAAGTCGAACTCGCTCCTAGCGCCCGTCGCCTCGGCCCAGGACTGAGCACTCGTGCGGACCGGGACGTGGATCAGAATGTCCCCGCTGCTCGCCACGGTGACCGTTGTTGCGCGCGAAGTGATCGGGGAGGCTCGCCCGGACTCGGATGCGCTCCGATTAGCCTCCTGACGGCCGTCCTGTCCGAGCACCCCGCATCCCGCCAGAAGCAGTGCGAGGGCACACATCACCCCACTGAATTTTCCCCACCCATTCATGATTCCAATCTACGAGCGATGCCCACGATTTGTGTGCAGTCGCGGAATCGTTACCAAGGGGCAGGGCCAAGTACGGCGTAGCGCGAGCAGGCGAAGGCACCGTTGCGACCGGTCTCGACCAGGGCGAGTTCCAGGCGCCGGGGGAGCAGCGGGCGCCCGGCGCCTAGAGTGACGGGCGCGACGTAGGTGATCACCTCATCCAGGAGTCCTGCATCGGCGAACTGTCCGGCGAGGTCACCACCACCCACGACCCACAGGTCCCGGCCTTTGGCGGCTGCAACCATCTCAGCGTGCACCAGATCAATGTCGCCTGAGGCGAATCGAACGTCGGCGCCTTCGACCGGGTCGAGATCGCGGGAGGTTAGCACCCAGGTCGGGAGATCGTACGGCCAGGACGAGCCGGTCTCTGCTTCCACCTCAGCGCTATGTCTCAGGATCCACTCGTAGGTCGTAGAACCCATCACCAGCGCGCCGATGCCGGAGAAGAACGACTCGTAGTTCAGCGGCCCGTCAGCCTCCTGCGGTTGTGGGAACAGCCACGCGAGGGAATCGTCGCTGTCGGCGATAAAGCCGTCGAGTGTGACAGCGGTGTAGTAGGTCAGTTTGCTCATCGGTGGTCCCCTCCAGATTGCTCTTGACGTTGCTTGCGCAGCCACATAATCGGGTCGCCTTCGTCGACCTCGACTCCGCATTGGCGCATCCATTGACGGGCAAGTTGGCGCCGGTGCGATGAGTAGGTCACGACGTGGGCAATCACGCCGCTCATGACGAAACTCTCGGGCGGGTCACATAGCGCGTCGATGAGCCGGTCTTCCCATGCACCGCGTTCGTCGATATCGCGAACGACTGCCAGCCAGCCTGTCGCCACCACTCTGTGCCGCGCGAGAAGTGTTGTGGGGCTTGAGCTTTCGTCCCTGGTTGGCATGGTTGTTCCAACGATTGCGGCATGCCATACCTCCTTGGCGAAGACTAGATTGGTCAGGACCTGGAGGACCGATTCCTCCGGTCCGTCCCATGGCAGAACGGTGGTGCCGCTTGCCCGGACGGCACGCAACGCGTGATCTGACAGCCCTTGCGCCGTCTCCAACAGGTCCTGTGTATCTGCCAGGTCGTGGGCGATGAGTTGTTCGATGAGGGGATTCATCGGTGCCTTTGTCGAGGTAACCCAGAGTGACGTCGGGGGATGAAAATGGATGCCATTCGGTGCGGGAAGCCAATGGTTCGAGGCAGATTCGCTCGGAAGGTGGCCGAACCCTCGCGCAAAGGCGCGACTGAATCCGTCGACGGACTCATAGCCAGCGGACCACGCCGCGTCGGTCACGCTTGTGCCCTCCCGCAACTGCCATGCCGCACGCTCCAGCATGACTCGACGCCGCATCGCGACAGGAGACTCGCCGGTGCCGCGCGATACGAGGCGAGAGAAGTGGAACTGCGAGGCGTGTGCACCGTCGGCCATGTCCGCGAGCCTTGGGTGGTCCTCGTCGAGGACTGCGTCGAGTAGTTCGCGCAGTCGGTCGCGTTCGGTCATGTGACCAGTCTGGCCCGAAACACCGCACGAACGCCCGACCGTTCTTGCGGTTCAGCCCGATGAGCCGTGCCGCACGCCCTGCGCGAGATAGATCGTGTTGCGTGACTCGCCTCCGGTCAGGGGATTGGCGAAGGACACGACCTCGGCTGCCGTACGAGCAAAGGCACTGGCGAGCACCTCACTGAAAGCCGCTTCCGGCGGATCATCGGACCACAGCGCAAAGACTCCACCGTCGTTGAGGTGTCGGGCCATCGAGCGCAGTCCTGTCTCGGTGTAGAACGGCGCGTGATCGGGGTGCAGAAGGTGCTGTGGGGTGTGGTCGATGTCGAGCAGGATGGCGTCGTACGACGCGTCTGGCTCGACGGAGACCACCCGGAAGAAGTTGTCATGCACGAGGCGACAGCGCGGGTCGGTGGCAAGGCCCGGGTTGTCCGGCAGTAGTCCGCGGCGATGCCAATCCACGACCGGTTCCATCGCATCGATCACCACGACCTCGGTCACGCGCGGGTCGCCGAGAGCAGTCTGGGCGGTGTAGCCGAGGCCGAGGCCGCCGACGAGAACTCGCACCTCGGAACGGTCCACCCACGCGAGCGCGAGTCGTGCCAGTTCACACTCCGCAGCGGTGAACAGACTGGACATGAGGAACTCTTCACCCAGCCGAACCTCGAAGATGTCGGCCTTCGCGACCGGGTCGTACCGGCGTCGAAGACTGATCTCACCGCGATCGGTGGGTTGCCAGTCGAGTTCCTCGAAGCGAGCGGGCACGGCATCTTCCTCACATGGTGGTCGGCGAGTTGCCGGGTGCAGATGAGGAAACCCTAAGGTCAGCCGGTGGCTCAGTCCTGCATCGCCTTGCAGCACGTGACCCACCACGACACCATGTCGTCGTCCACTCCGACATCGTTCTCGGCTTCCCCGGCAGCGTTCTGAGCGCAGCGTGCAAGCGTCCATAGCATGGCGCGGTCGACGTCGAGTTCGCCTGCATCGCAGGCGATTTCGATGCGTCGCCGCAGTTCGGCACGGATTGAGTGGGACTGTCGGGCCTCGTGTGCGCGGTTCCACACCAGTGGTGCGACTCCAAACTCGGGCACGCCCGCGATGGGCTTGGGGTCGATGGCCAGCCACGGCTCGCGCTCGGCGGCCAGCACATTCATATCGTGCAAGTCGGTATGCACCAGTCGGCTGTCGACGCCGTCCTCCTGCCCGAGTTCGGTGAAGATCGCCGCGGCTCGATCGACGATCCGCCGGGGTAGAACCCGCGTGCCATAAGTCCGCAACTGCTCGGCCCATCGGGCGGATTCCGTTGATAGCCGGACGAGTTGAGGCATCGCTGGCCGGTCAAGGCGACGTAGCAACCTGCCGATAACCTCCGTGGAAAGGTCGACGTCTTGCGTTGATAGCTCCCGATCGGGGTCGAGCAACTCCAGGAGCAGGGCGCATCGATTCGGGTCGGCGGCTAGGAGGCGTACGGCGCCCTGACCGTCCCAGGCGCGCAACGCCAGATGCTCGTGCTTGGCCTCGACATGCGGCCAGGAGATCTTGAACGCCGCGCCTCCGCGACTGCTTTGGACTGGCACGACCAAGCCGCACATGCCGTACCGGATCGGTCCCACGGCGCGTAGGTCCCACTCCTGCGCGCACTCGCGCACCAGGCGCGGAAGAACCTCCAGCCACTCGTCACCAGTCAGGTCGCCTTCGGCGGGTCTACCCTCGACCATGTCGACGAAGCCCGTCGGTAGATCTCGGCGAATATCGTTGAGATCGATCATGAATCCGTGCCGGGGAATGCTGCCAACGGGCCGCCCCAGCGCGCGTAGTCGGCTGCGGCGAGAGCCCATACTCGGATCGCCCAGTCCTGTGCCCCGCGACCCTGAGGCGCGATCGTGTCAACCTGAGAAGCGACCGCTGTGATGACATCAGTGAGCAATGCTCGGGCCAGTGCCCTTGCGCTGAGGGCGTCGGTGACGCGAACCGGCATCACGTACGTCGGTCGTTCGGGCTCACCCACCACCGGCTTCAGCGCGTCGCGTGCACCCGACAGCCAAGCCAGGGTGCTGTTGACCAGGTCTCGATCGTCGGGGTCAGTCTTGGCCGCGATCTGTTCAAAGCCATAGACCGCCGGGCGGACAGCTCGTGAGATCGGGAGCGAACTCGTGGCGGCGGGTGCCGTTCCGTGCGTCAAGGTCCTTGACGGCTGCAGCAGCACCTGGGCTGCTCTTCGTGAGGCGCAGATCGAAACCAACATCGCGCAGTTGTGCTTCGAGGCAGCCCACGCCTTCTGTTCGGTTCCGATTGCGGGGTAGTCGCCCTCGGATGCCGTGAGTTCTTTCACTCCAACGGTCGCGGTCGCCATCGCTGTGGCGGTGGTCGGCGCGGGAAGGCGTATGCCCGCATCGGCCATCACCGAGCTCAGCTCAGAGAGTTGAGCGCGATGCATGTCTTTGATCGGACTTATCCACCGGTTGTCCGAGGCGGGAACCCGTTCGGCCACGTCGAGAACGTGCTGAAGGGACCTGCGCGTCGCTAACAGCAGGGCTTGATCATCGGGCGGTCCCTGAGTACGAACCCCTGGGATTTCGGGAGCGTCCCGCTCCATCCGTACACCGCAGCCGGAGAGCAATAGCGCGGCGGGCGCGGTCAAGACTCCGGCCAGCACGATCCTGCGAGATGCTGCGACTTCCCCCTGACCCTGCACGTTCGAGATCATGCCACGGCCCCCTCGCCGGTCACAGCATGACGTGTTCTCCGTTAGGCTTTCCGGACCGGATCACCACCGGTTCACGCAAACTCGAGAACAGAGGCAGGACATGAGCGCACGCGAACGAACGTCCAGAGAAGCCACTGTGCTGACTGACGTCGCCGCCGCCGTCCAGCCTCTTGGCCTTGTCGTCGAAGATGTGTCAGTCACGCCCGCCGGAAAGCGTCGACTTGTCCGGATCCTTCTCGACACCGATCTCAGCGAACTCGCGGACGGCGACCATTCCTCGATCGTCGAGCCGCTGAGCCTTGATGCAGTTGCTGAGGCCACGCGTGCTGTCGGGGAGGCCCTCGACGCGGCCGGAACGATGGGTGAGCAGGCCTATGTCCTGGAGGTCAGTTCGCCCGGCACCGACCGACCGCTGACCGAGGCCCGCCACTTCCGCCGCAATGTCGGCCGACTCGTGCGCCTAGACCGGCCCGAGCAGGAATCGCTCACGGGTCGAATCGAGTCATCCGATGACGATGCCGTCGTGGTCAACGACGGCCAAGAGTCTGTTCGTGTGGACCATGCCGCCATCACCAAGGGCATGGTCCAGTTGGAATTTAACCGCGCCGATGAGGAGAACTAATGGATATCGACATGGCGGCCCTGCGGCTGCTGGAGTCTGAGCGGGAAATTCCGATGGACGTCATCATCCCCGCGATTGAACAGGCGCTGTTGACGGCATACCACCGCACGGACGGCTCCTTTCGGAGCGCTCGCGTCGAGTTGGACCGCAAGTCCGGACACGTTGTGGTGTGGGCGCGGGAGGACGCGGTCGCCGACGAAGAGGGCAACTATGGCGATCCCGGGCCCGAATTCGATGACACCCCCACGGGGTTCGGCCGAGTCGCGGCGGCGACGGCGCGTCAGGTCATCACGCAGCGGATGCGCGACATTGAGGATGAGGCCATCTTCGGCGACTTTCTCGGTCGCGAAGGCGATGTGGTTGCAGGCCGCATCCAGCAGTCGAGCGACCCCCGCGTTGTGCGCGTGGATTTCGGCTCTGTCGAAGGCAGCATGCCGTCGGCCGAGCAGGTGCCCGGTGAGACCTATCGCCACGGCGAGCGGCTCCGGACCTTCGTGGTCAGCGTCAAGCGCGGAATGAAGGGCCCACAGATCACGTTGTCGCGGACGCACCCCAACTTGGTCCGGGCGCTCTTTGAACTTGAAGTCCCGGAGATTGCGAACGGTTCGGTTCAGATCTCCGCGCTAGCGCGCGAGTCAGGCCATCGCACCAAGATTGCCGTCCGCGCCAAGGACCAAGGCTTGAACCCTAAAGGTGCGTGCATTGGTCCGATGGGCAGCCGGGTGCGCGCGGTGATGAACGAACTGCAGGGGGAGAAGATCGACATCGTCGACTACTCCGACGACCCAGCCGAGTTCATCAAGTCCGCGCTGTCGCCCGCTCAGGTGCAGCACGTCGAGATTGTGGACGAACGTTCCCGGTCTGCTCGGGTGATCGTGCCTGACTTTCAGCTCAGTCTGGCGATCGGCAAGGAAGGCCAGAACGCCCGGCTTGCTGCCAAATTGACGGGCTGGCGGATTGATATTCGACCCGACACTGTGCCCGAGGCCACAAGCCCTGAGGGTGAGCCCGGCACGGACCAGGCCTAGGGAGCCGGTACGATAGTGGCGACCGGTCAGACGTCCAATGGTCGATCTCTGCGCCCGCACGCTGGAATGCGAACGTGCGTGGGATGCCGTCGACGTGATGATCGTTCTGTCTTGTGGCGCGTCGTTGCCCACCGGTCGGAGGTGTCAGGCCCAGTCCTGATCCGCCTTGATCGGCAACAACGACAGCCGGGCCGAGGGGCCTGGTTGCACCCGACGATGGATTGCCTGAACCAGGCCATCCGCCGGCGGGCCTTTGCGCGGGGACTGCGGGTAGCCGCCGAGGTAGACCTCGGCGAACTCACCGCGGCCGTACGCACAGCGCAAGTGGAGTACGAATTGCAAGGAGTCGCGGCGAAAGGCGCCGCGGATGACCGTAGGAAGCGGGTTCAACGCTGATGAGCACCCGATGAGTACTCACCGATGAGCACCCAAACCTGACGGTTCGTGCTGCCGACATCACGTCGGCCCCGCCCGGACCGTCACGATCCACCAAGGAGAAACGTGGCAAAGGTCCGGGTCCACGAGCTTGCTAAAGAGCTCGGGGTCAAGAGCAAGGAACTGCTCGCCCACCTGCAGGAGCAGGGCGAGTTCGTCAAATCTGCTAGCTCCACCATTGAAGCGCCGGTCGTGCGGAAGATTCGCGAGAATCCGCCCGCTACGGCAAAGCCAGCCGAGAAGGCCGAGCCTTCCGCAGGCCCAGCAAAGCCTGCTCCGGCGAAGAAGTCTGCGGCAAAGCCAGGTCCCAAGCCGGGACCCGCGGCACCTGCCGAGCCAGCGGCCCCGTCGGCGCCAGAGCCGGAAGCACCTGCTGCTCCGGAGCCGGTGACCGAGGCACCTGAGGCGCCAGCAGCAGAAGCCAAGCCAGCCCCCGCGCCGGCAGCGGAAGCGCCCACACCGGCGACCCCTGCGGCAGCGGACAAGCCCACTCCGGGCCCCGCCCCGACCAAGCCGGGACCGGCACCTAGCAAGCCTGGTCCCAGCGGCGGAGCGGCGCCTCGCCCGGCCCCGCGGCCAGGTGGCTCAGCCCGTCCGGGCAACAACCCCTACGCACCCAGTCAGGGCATGCGTACGGGTTCTGGTTCCGGACGTGGAGCACGTCCGGGCAACAACCCGTTCGCGCCCAGCCAGGGCATGCCACGTGGCGGCAACCGGCAAGAAGGCGGTGGCTCAGCTGGGCCGCGCCCCAGCAGCGCCGGTGCGGCTGGCCCGCGTCCATCGGGGGCACGTCCCAACCCGAACATGATGCCGGGCAAGGCCGCGGTTCCGCGTCCGGGCGAACGCCCCCAGCGTGGCGGCCCCGGTGGTCGAAGCGGTGGCCCCGGTGGTGCCCGCAGCGGTGGCGGCCCAGGTGGCGGCGGCGGCTTCGCCGGACGCCCCGGCGGCGGCGGTCGTGGCCGTGGTGGGACGCAAGGTGCGTTCGGTCGCGGTGGCGGCAAGGCACGTGCCCGCAAGAGCAAGCGCGCTAAGCGTCGCGAGTTCGAGGAGATGCAGGCGCCCAGCGTTGGCGGCGTGACCGTACCCCGTGGGGACGGCAGCACCATCGTGCGTCTGCGTCGTGGTGCCTCACTCACCGATTTCGCGGACAAGATTGACGCGAATCCGGCCAGCCTGGTCACCGTGCTGATTCACCTCGGTGAGATGGCCACGGCGACGCAGTCCCTGGATGAGGACACCTTCGCCCTCCTCGGTACCGAGCTGGGCTACAACGTCCAGATCGTCTCGCCGGAAGACGAGGAGAAGGAACTCTTCAGCTCCTTCAACATCGATCTCGAGGCCGAAGAGGACGCCGAGTCCGATGAAGACCTGTCTGCGCGGCCCCCGGTCGTCACGGTCATGGGTCACGTTGACCACGGAAAGACCCGCCTGTTGGACGCGATCCGCAACGAGGACGTTCAGGGCGGGGAAGCCGGCGGCATCACCCAGCACATCGGTGCCTACCAGGTGCACAAGCAACATGAAGGCGAAGACCGCGCGATCACCTTTATCGACACCCCGGGTCACGAGGCGTTCACCGCCATGCGTGCTCGTGGTGCCAAGGTGACCGACATCGCGATCCTCGTCGTCGCGGCCGATGACGGCGTGATGCCTCAGACCATTGAGGCGCTCAACCACGCTCAGGCGGCTGACGTCCCGATTGTTGTTGCCGTGAACAAGGTTGATGTCGAGGGCGCCGACCCGGCGAAGATCCGTGGGCAGCTCACCGAATACAACCTGATTGCAGAGGAATACGGCGGCGACACCATGTTCGTCGATGTTTCTGCGAAGCAGGGTCAGAACATCGACGCGTTGTTGGAGGCGGTCCTGTTGACCGCCGATGCGGCGCTCGATCTACGAGCCAACTCCGACAAGGACGCGCGCGGTGTAGCGATCGAGGCCAACCTCGACCGCGGTCGCGGTGCGGTGGCCACGGTGCTGGTGCAGTCCGGGACCTTGCGGGTCGGCGACGGCATCGTCGCTGGCGTTGCTCACGGTCGCGTACGCGCTCTGCTGGACGAGCACGGCCAGAACCTCACCGAAGCCGGGCCGTCGCGTCCGGTGCAGGTGACTGGTCTGGCATCCGTGCCGCGTGCCGGTGACACCTTCATCGTGGCTCCGGACGACCGGACGGCTCGCCAGATCGCGGAGAAGCGGGAGGCTGCTGACCGGCAGGCATCGCTGGCGAAGGCTCGAAAGCGGATCAGCCTGGAAGACCTCAACGCTCAGCTCGCGCAGGGCAAGGTCGAGACGCTCAACCTCATCCTCAAGGGCGATGTGTCCGGTTCGGTCGAAGCGCTCGAAGACGCGCTCATGCAGATTGACGTCGGCGAAGACGTTGACCTGCGGATCATCGACCGTGGTGTTGGTGCGATCACGATGAACAACATCAACCTGGCGGTCGCCTCAGAGGCGGTCATCATCGGGTTCAACGTTCGCGCCGAGGGCCAGAACGCGGAGTACGCCGAGAAGGAAGGCGTAGAAATTCGCTACTACTCGGTGATCTACCAGGCCATCGAGGAGATTGAGCAGGCGCTGAAGGGCATGCTCAAGCCCGAGTTTGAGGAGATCGAGCTCGGGACTGCCGAGATCCGTGAGATCTTCCGCAGTTCTAAGTTCGGCAACATCGCGGGTTCGATCGTGCGGTCCGGTGAGATCAAGCGCGGCGCCAAGGCGCGTATCACCCGTCAGGGTGTCGTCGTGGCCGAGAACATCGAGATCGCTGGCCTGCGCCGTTTCAAGGACGATGTGACCGAGGTGCGCGACGGTTTCGAGTGCGGTATCAACCTGGGGTCCTACAACGACCTGCAGGATGGCGACCTCATCGCGACGTACGAGATGCGGGAGAAGCCCCGCGTCTGACATCGGGTGATTTCTCTTCGATCGGACCGGTCGTGCGCTCGAGCGCACGACCGGTCCGATCGTTGTGCCGGGTAGGGTCTGCGGGTGCCTGCGTACCTCCTGCTTCTGGAACCCTCGCCCAACCGTGTCTACCGCGAGGTCGCCCCGACCTTGGTCGCCGAGGAGGCCCGGCGGCTACTCAGTGTCGTGACTGGTGCCACCGTTGAGGTGGAACCGACGCAGCGGGCCGGTGCCCACTACCTGGGCGTCGAGCTGACTGAACCGTTGGACGCCGTCGGCTTTCAGGCGTTGTCCTCGCTGTCGGGGGTATACGCCATCTTCACCGCCGAGGGTGAACTGCTGCGCCCGGTGGCCGCCGAACGGGTCGATCGTTACCCGAGCGACCTGCTGACGATTCAGAAGTATCAAGGCAAGACCAACGAGCAACTCACCCGGACGCTGCTCAATCTCACGGCTGCCGTGTCAGCGCACCCGCAGAGATTGCTCGATGGCACCTTGACGGTGCTCGATCCGATGTGCGGGCGAGGGACCACGCTCAACCTGGCGCTGACGTACGGCCTAAACGTGACGGGGATCGACCTGGATAAACGCGACTTCGAGGAATACGAGCGCTTTCTCAAGACCTGGTTGCGTCAGCACCGCTACAAGCACACGGCCGATTCGGGCAGCCTTCGAACGAGTGGCCGACACCGTGGAAGACGGTTCGACGTCACCGTCGCGCCGACCAAGGAAGAGTTCAAGCAGGGCGACGTTCAGCGAATCACCTACCTCAACACGGACACCACTGACCTCGACGGACTTCTCAAGCCACGCCAGTTCGACGTCCTGGTGACCGACTCGCCTTACGGGGTGCAGCACGGTTCGCATGGTGACCGGATCGCTCGAAACCCGTTGGAATTGCTTGAAGATGCCCTACCCGGGTGGGTTCCATTGTTGCGTCGAGGTGGCGCTCTGGGGATGGCGTACAACCGCCATGTCGCCTCCCCGGACCAGCTCGGAGAACTCTTGGAAGGCCACGGTCTGGCGGTGGTCGGCGACCCCGCCGACGAAACCTTCCGACACCGGGTCGACGCTTCGATCGATCGAGACCTCATCTTCGCGACTAGGCCGGACTAAATCGCGTCCGGACTAGCCCATGGCGAGTTTGGCTGCGAGGGCGAGCATGACGATGCCGATGAGCACGTCCAGCACTCGCCATACGGAGGGCTTTGCGAGCCAACGGGCGGCCGCGATGGATCCGAAGCCCAGTAGCGAAAACCACACGACGCTGCCAACGCACGCACCCAAGGCAAACCACCAACGCCCTTGGTCTCCATGCTGATTGGCAATGGAACCCAGCATGACCACTGTGTCGAGATAGACGTGTGGATTCAACAGGGTGAGCGCCAAGGTCGTCTTCGCGATGTCCTGCTCGCCACGTGTGGGCGCACCAGCTGCGAGGCCGCTGGGCCGGATGGCCGAACGAAACGAGGTGAACGCAAACCACATCAGGTATGCCGCCCCGCCCCAGCGCAGCACCTCGAGCGCCCACGGCGCGTTCTCGGTGACGCTCCCGATTCCGGCGACGCCGGCCAGGATCAGAGCAATGTCGCATCCCGTACAAATCGCCACGACGAGCCAGATCCGCTCCCGTCGTAGCCCTTGGCGAAGGACGAAGGCGTTCTGGGCTCCGATCGCCACGATGAGCGATATCCCCGTGATGAGACCGGGCAGCATGGCGTTCATGGGATTGACGCTAGGTGGTTGTAACTCAGTTAGTCCAACGAATGTTTCTGATAGGTCAGTAGCAAGATTTATGATTGATGGATGAACTACGACGCGGATCACCTTGCGGCGCTGCTTGCTGTCGTGGAGGAGGGGACCTTTGACTCTGCGGCGCGTCGACTGAGATTGACGCAATCAGCCGTCAGCCAACGCATCAAGGCGCTCGAGACCCGAGTCGGTCGGGTGCTGATCGTCCGCACCACACCATGCGTCGCGACCACGGAGGGCGAAATTCTCCTACGGTTGGCCCGACAAGTTCAGTTGCTCAGCGCGGAGGCAACCGGGCAGCTTGGGGCGGACGCAGATCGAGCCACGGCGATTCCCGTTGCTGTGAACGCGGATTCCCTCGCTACATGGTTCGTCGACGTACTGCGAGAAGCGGCAACATGGTCGGACAGGGTCATCCAGGTTCACGTAGAGGATCAGGAGCATTCCGTGGATCTCCTCCGAAAGGGGGCGGTGATGGGAGCCGTGACTGCTGACCCAGTCACGGTGCAGGGGTGCTCGATTGAACAGCTCGGGCTGATGCGTTACGTACCTGTTGCCACCCCAGATTTGCTAGCGCGTCATGGCTCGCGGCGACGCGTCCGATGGGGTGAACTGCCCGTCGTGCGCTTCAACGAGCGGGACGACCTTCAAGAGCGGGTCATGGCGGCCCATGGCCTGGGTGGTCCGCACAACCCACCCACCCATCGCGTTCCCTCGGCCGAGGGATTCGCTCAGGCCGTACGCCTCGGACTTGGCTGGGGCGCGCTGCCGGAGCAGCACCTGGACGGCGCACTGGATCGTGGCGATCTGGTGCGGTTGCCGGGAGCGCGACCGTTAGACGTCACGTTGTATTGGCAACGATGGCGGCTCAGCTCAGAAGACCTGGACCGGCTCACTGACGCGGTGCGTTCAGCCGCGCGTAGACGGGTGGGAGGTGTGCGCTCCAGGCGTGCGAACTAGGCTCAGGAGTTATGGCTGACACCGCACGGGCGCGCAAAGTCGCGGACCGCATTAAATCCCTGGTGGCCGAGTATCTGGAGTTCCGGGTTAAGGACGAACGACTCGGGTTTGTCACCGTGACCGATGTTCGTGTCACCGGCGACCTCCAGCAGGCAAGCGTCTTCTACACCGTCTTTGGTGACGACGTTGCCCGCGAGCAGACTGCTGAGGTTCTCCAAGACCAGCGCGGCAGGATCCGTTCGCACGTTGGTAAGGGCCTTGGTATTCGACTCACGCCGTCGTTGGAGTTCATCCCCGATGCTCTTCCCGAAGGTGCGGCGCACCTCGAGGACGCAGTCCGCAAAGCACGAGAGCGGGACGCTGAACTCGCGCGCAATGCCGCGGCTGCGACGTACGCCGGAGATGTCGACCCCTATCGCAAGCCCGCCGAGCCAGACTCCACGCCAGACGCCTCGCAGGACGCTGAGTGACCGAAGCAGGCGTGCTGCTCGTCGACAAACCGTCGGGCTGGACCAGCCACGATGTCGTCGCCCGGTGTCGACGACTCGCGGGGACTCGTCGGGTCGGGCATGCAGGCACGCTCGACCCCATGGCCACCGGGTTGTTGGTCCTGGGAGTCAACCAAGGCACCAAACTGCTGACCTTTTTCGTCGGGTGCGACAAGACCTACTCCGGCACGATCCGGCTCGGGCAGTCAACGCTCACGGATGACGCCGAAGGTGAGGTGACCGCGTCGGCTGGCGCCGCCGGAGTCAGTGATTCCCAGATCGATGCCGCCATCGGCGACCTGAGCGGGGCGATCCAGCAAGTGCCGAGCGCGGTCAGCGCCATCAAGGTCAAAGGCGAGCGCTCCTATGTCAGGGCGCGCAAAGGCGAGGATGTGGCGCTGCCAGCCCGACCGGTGACGGTCCGTCGCTTCGAGGTCCTGGACCGGCGAACGCACCAGATTGGCGACACGGTCGTGATCGATCTCGATGTCGTGGTCGAGGTTTCCTCAGGTACCTATGTGCGAGCGCTCGCTCGTGACTTGGGCGCCGCGCTGCATACCGGCGGTCACCTGACCAGCCTTCGGCGTGAAGGTGTCGGACACCTCGATCTGGCCCGTTCCGCACCGTTGGCCGAGTTAGAAGACGCGTACGAGCAGGGCCGCCCCTTGCCTTTGGTCTCTCTCCCGGAGGCCGCCGCAGAGTTGTTGCCGACGCGAATGCTCACCGCCGAGGAGACGGCGCATGTGCGTCATGGCCGCCGGTTGCCGTCCCGGCCCGAGCGCCTCGATCCAGTCGCCGCGATCGGACCCGATGGGGACCTCGTCGCCGTGATCGATGAGTCACGATCGATGATTCGCAGCCACGTCGTCTTCCCCACGGGCGAGCAGTCGTGACCGGGTCAGTAGGGTTGCCGCCGTGCTCCGTCTGACCGACTACTCACAGGTGCCCGACGACTTCGGACCCACCGTTGTCACGATGGGCAACTTCGACGGAGTCCACGGCGGGCATGCCTACGTCTTGCGGACCGTGGTCGAGGAGGCACAGCGCCGGGGAGCGCGGTCGGTGGCCGTCACGTTCGACCCGCACCCGCTTGAGGTCCTCCATCCCGATCGTGCGCCAGCCCAGATCACCGCCGTGGATGACCGGGTCGCCCTTATCGAACAGCTCGGGCTCGACGCCGTCCTGATTCTGCGATTCGACCGCGACCTCGCGGCGCAAACCCCCGAACAATTCGTGCAGGACTGCTTCGTGGACGCACTCGGCGCATGCGCGGTGATTGTCGGCCACGACACCCGCTTCGGAGTGAAGAACTCGGGGGACATCACCACGTTGCGCTCGCTCGGGGAGACCCTCGGATTCGATGTGCTGACTCTCGATGACCTCGGTTCGGGCACGGCGACGGGCGGCCGCTGGTCCTCCACGGAGGTGCGTACCCTGCTGCACGCGGGCAGCGTCGAAAGTGCCGCCGAGATCCTGGGCCGGCCACACCGAGTACGCGGCACTGTGGTCCGGGGCCTGCAACGCGGTCGTGAACTCGGCTTCCCGACAGCCAATCTCGCCCAAGACGCGCGCGGGATGATCCCTGCCGATGGTGTCTACGCAGGCTGGTTGGTCCGCCACGACATCGACCGTGGCCATGACGAGCACCGCATGCCCGCCGCGATCTCCGTGGGAACCAACCCCACCTTCGACAACCCGGTACGCACTGTCGAGGCCTATGTGCTCGATCGTGTTGACCTCGATCTTTACGACGAACAGGTCAGCGTCGAGTTCGTGCAGTGGCTACGAGGCAATGAGCGCTTCGACTCCATCGACACGCTCATCGCCCAGATGCACCGCGACGTGGCTCGGGCGCGGGAGATCCTCAGCCAGGATTCCTAGTGCGCGAGTCGTGGACACGCGCCGATTGGGGCCTGATCGTGGCCGCGCTCGGGCTCTCGTTGATCGGCGCCGCGCTCGTCTGGTCTGCGACCCACCACACGCTCGGCGGAACCTATGCCGTGCGCCACTTGGTCTTTACGGCCGTCGGGCTCGCCATGGCGTGGTGGGTCATGCGAATCGACTCCCGCACCATTCGGGCGTGGGCACCGTGGGTCTACCTCGCTTCGCTGCTCGGACTGCTCGCGGTGCTGTCACCGCTCGGGTCGACGGTCAACGGATCACGATCCTGGCTGCAGTTTCCAGGGCTGTCGCTGCAGCCTGCCGAACTCACCAAGGTCGCGCTCGCGGTCGGTTTGGCGATGATCCTGGCCGAGCGTGGCGAGCGGGATCAGCCGCCACCACATCGGGATGTGGCCCTTGCGGTGGTCGTGGCCGCGGTGCCTGTGCTCTTGGTCCTGGCCCAACCAGACCTCGGGACGGCAGTGGTGTTGTCGGCGCTCTCACTGGGTGTCATCGCGGTGGCCGGTGCCTCGCGGTGGTGGTTAGTCGGGGCGTTGGTGGGCGGTGTGGGTGCTGCGGCCGTAGCATGGCTGACGCCCCTGCTGTCGGCATACCAGCGCGACCGAATCCTGGCGTTCGCGGATCCATCGGTCGACCCTGGCGGTATCGGCTATCAGGTGCGGCAGGTACGCATCGCGATCGGGTCAGGTGGTTGGAGCGGTCAGGGCTGGGGTGCTGGCCAGCAGACCCAGGGCGGCTTTATCCCTTACCAACACACCGACTTCGTGTTCTCGGTCGCCGGGGAAGAGCTAGGCCTGCTGGGTGCCGCTGGCGTGCTGTTGATCAGCGGGTTCATCGTCGTCCGAGCCATTTTCATTGCCCGCCGAGCGCAGGACTCCTTTGGCCGATTGGTCGCGACGGGTGTGGCGTGCTGGTTGCTGTTCCAAACAGTCCAGAACGTCGGGATGAACCTCGGGTTGCTTCCGGTGACGGGCCTGCCGCTGCCGTTCGTGTCATACGGGGGGTCCAGCATGTTTGCCTGCTGGATCGCAATCGGGCTACTGGGGAACGTTCATTTCGTCAGTCTGCGCCGGGTGTACTAGACCAACTCTGCGGATCGTGTGGTCCGCTGCGCTACTGCCTGGCATGCTGTGGCTCTGGCCCGCGCAACTCAGGAGTAACACCATGGTGATGTCCCGCTCAGACGAGCGCCCGGATCTGTCGGTCATCGAGAATCGACTCCCAACCGTCGCTCATCTTTTTGTCGATCGCGTCAAGCGGAGCGGTGGGGAGAAGGCGTTCGGCCGGCCCGTTGGCGAGAGCGTCGAATGGTTGACCTGGAACCAGGCCGACGAGCGCGTACGCAACATTGGCGCTGGCCTGGTCGCGCTCGGGATCGAACCCCAAGACCGCGTCGCCATTGAGTCCAGCACCCGCCTGGAGTGGGCCCTGCTCGATCTCGGCGTCATGCTTGCGGGTGCCGCCACCACGACGATCTACCCCACGACGACCACCGAGGACGTACTGCACATCCTCGGTGACTCCGGCAGCCGGGTGCTGATTGCCGAGTCGGATGCCCACGTCGCGAACTTCAAGACGATTGCCTCGGACGCGCCAGAGGTCATCAAGGTCGTCACGATCGATGGGACCCCCGATGGTGATCAGGTCATCTCGCTCGATGACCTGGAAGCACAGGGTGCCGCCCTTCGCGCGGAGCAGCCGGATGTCCTCGAAAGCCGTATCGCCGGCTTGAAGCCCGAAGATCTCGCGACCCTGATCTATACCTCCGGAACCACGGGACGCCCGAAGGGCGTACGCCTCCCGCATTCGTCCTGGACCTACGAAGCCGCCGCGGTGGATTCCACCGGTCTGCTGGACAAAGAAGACGTGCAGTTTCTGTGGCTGCCGCTGGCGCACGTCTTCGGCAAGGTGTTGCTGACGCTGCCTCTGCAGATCGGGTTCCCCACCGCGATCGATGGCCGAGTCGACAAGATCATCGAGCACTTGCCCATCATCAAGCCGACCTGGATGGGGGCAGCGCCGCGCATCTTTGAGAAGGTTTACGGCCGCATCACCACGATGATGGCGGATGAAGGCGGCGTGAAAGCCAAACTTTTCGACTGGGCTTCCGGCGTGGGGCGGGAGGCTGCCAAGCAGCGGGCAGATGGCGGATCGGTCGGCGCGGCCACCAAGGCGCAACTGGCGCTCGCCGACAAGTTGGTGCTGCACAAGATCCGTGGTCGGTTCGGCGGCAACGTGCGATTCTTCATTTCCGGATCAGCTGCGCTCAACCCGGACGTCGCACACTGGTTCTCCGCGATGGGACTTCCTATCCTGGAGGGTTATGGATTGACCGAGACAAGTGCGGCCACCTGCGTGAACCGGCCGTACTCCAACCAGACCGGCACCGTCGGCTGGCCATTGCCGGGCACCGAGGTCAAGACGGCCGAAGACGGCGAGATCCTCGTCAAGGGCCCCGGCGTCATGCAGGGTTATCGAAATCTCGACGACGTCACGTCCGAGACGCTGAAGGACGGCTGGTTCCACACCGGTGACATCGGCGAAGTGACCGAGACCGGGCACGTCCGTATCACCGACCGCAAGAAGGACTTGTTCAAGACCTCGAACGGCAAGTACGTCGCGCCGAGCAATATCGAGTCGATGTTCAAGGGCATCTGCCCCTTCGCCTCGCAATTGGTCGTGGAAGGCGACGGACGCAAGTTTGTGTCGGCCCTGATCACCCTGGACGAAGAGGGCATCGCCGGTTGGGCCGCGTCCAACGGCATGGAGGGGGCGGACTACCAGACCATCGTCACCTCCGAGGAGTGTCGCCGGATGGTGCAGGGCTATATCGATGAGCTCAACCGCAAGCTCAACCGGTGGGAGCAGATCAAGCGGTTCATCATCCTGCCGCGGGATCTCACCGTCGAGGAAGGCGAGATCACGCCGAGCCTCAAGCTCAAGCGCAAGGTGGTCACGACCCGGTACCGCGACGAGTTGGACGCGCTGTACGTCGATTAGCCACCGATTAGCCGTCGAGTGGGGGCAAATGAGGTGTGCGTACGCGCGTACACCCTGTATTTGCCCCTAGTCGGCGCGTGGGAATGTCTCGTCTATGCGGGGTGCGCGCACGTATTCTGAGCGGTATGTCTGGTCACTCGCGCTTTGCCGATCTCGAGCCATTGCTCGAGAAGGTCAGCAAACCCATCCAGTACGTCGGTGGTGAGCTCAACTCCCAGGTCAAGGACTGGGACTGCGGCGGGCGCAGCCCCGAGGGTGAAGAACTGACGACTCGTTGGGTGCTCCTTTACCCGGACGCCTACGAGGTCGGGCTGCCCAACCAAGGCGTCATGATCCTGTACGAAGTTCTCAACGAGCACCCGCACGCGTTGGCTGAGCGGACCTACACCGTCTGGCCCGACATGGAGCAGGCCATGCGCGAGGCGGGAGTGCCGCAGCTGACGGTCGATGGTCACCGCCCGGTCGCCGACTTCGACGTTCTGGGGGTGTCGTTCTCGACTGAACTCGGCTACACCAACATGCTGACGACCTTGGACCTGGCAGGCATCCCGCTGCATGCTGCCGAGCGTGGCCTGGATGACCCGATCGTGCTGGCAGGCGGGCACGCCGCGTTCAACCCCGAGCCGGTGAGCGACTTCATCGACGCCGCGGTGGTCGGCGATGGTGAGCAGGCAGTCCTGACGATCACCAATCTCATCAAGGACTGGAAAGCACAGGGTCGGCCCGGGGGCCGAGCCGAGCTCTTGCTGCGTCTCGCGCGCACGGGTGGCGTCTATGTGCCCTCGTTGTACGACGTCTCCTACCTGCCGGATGGGCGGATTCAACGCGTAGCCCCAGCGCCGGGCGCGACCGGAGTGCCGTGGCGCGTCTCCAAGCACACGGTGATGGACCTGGACGAATGGCCCTACCCCAAGCAGCCACTCGTGCCACTCGCGGAGTCCGTTCATGAGCGCATGTCGGTCGAAATCTTCCGGGGATGCACCCGAGGGTGCCGCTTCTGCCAAGCGGGGATGATCACCCGGCCGGTGCGCGAGCGTTCGATCACCGGCATCGGCGAGATGGTCGATAAAGGTTTGGCCGCAACGGGATTCGAAGAAGTTGGCCTGCTGTCGCTGTCGTCCGCCGACCACAGCGAGATCGCGGAGGTCGCCAAGGGCCTGGCCGACCGCTACGAGGGGACGCAGACAGGTTTGTCGCTGCCGTCGACCCGCGTGGATGCCTTCAATATCGACCTCGCCAACGAGCTCACCCGCAACGGCCGTCGCTCGGGTCTGACCTTTGCTCCCGAGGGCGGTAGCGAGCGAATCCGCAAGGTCATCAACAAGATGGTGTCCGAGCAGGACCTCATCAATACGGTTGCTGCGGCCTACGGCGCCGGCTGGCGGCAGGTCAAGCTCTACTTCATGTGCGGGCTCCCGACCGAGACCGACGAGGACGTCCTGCAGATCGCGGATCTGGCCAAGCGGGTCATCGACACTGGTCGGGAGGTCAGTGGTCGCCGCGACATCCGGTGCACCGTGTCGATTGGCGGGTTTGTACCCAAACCGCACACACCCTTCCAGTGGTGTGCACAACTGGGCGCCGAAGAAACCGACGCGCGCCTGACCAAACTCAAGGAAGCGCTTCGGTCAGACAAGCGTTATGGCTCGGCCATCGGCCTGCGCTACCACGATGGTGAGCCTGGGATCGTCGAAGGACTGCTCTCTCGTGGCGACCGTCGGCTCGGTCGGGTGATCGAGTCGGTATGGCGCGATGGCGGACGATTCGATGGCTGGAGCGAGCACTTTTCTTACGAGCGGTGGATGCGCTGCGCAGGGGAGGCGCTGGCCGACCTCCCGGTCGATGTGGCGTGGTACACGACCCGGGAGCGGGACGAGGCAGAGGTGTTGCCGTGGGACCACCTCGACAGCGGCCTCGACAAGGAATGGCTCTGGGATGACTGGCAGGACGCCCTCGATGAGACCGAGGTCGAGGACTGCCGGTGGACCCCATGCTTCGACTGCGGTGTCTGCCCCCAGATGGGCACTGACATTCAAGTGGGACCGACCGGCAAGACGTTGCTGCCACTGTCGGTCGTTTGAGCACCCTCAGCCCATCGATTTCTGCCCGTCGATGGCCTCGCGAATGACGTCAGCGTGGCCGGCATGCTGGCTGATCTCGGCGAGCATGTGCAACGCGACGCGGCGGACTGACCAGCTCACACCGGCCTCGAACCAGGGCGCCTCGGGGAGGAGGTGCTCGCTGTCGAGGTCGGCCGTACGCAGCACATCCGTCGTCTTGGCACTCACTTCGCCCACTCGGGCGCGCAGGGCCTCCAGGGTCTCGTCGTCGGAGAGGACGAAGCGGGCGTCGTCCCACTCGCTGTCGGACCAGTCCCCGCCGGTCGCTTCAGCCTCCGTGTCGACGGCTTCCCAGTCGACGTCTGACTCATAGACACCTGAACCACCGAACGCTGGCGCTCCGCGCACGGCGAACTGCATCCACTGCTCTTCGGTGTCAGCGACGTGCTTCAGGAGGGAGGCAATCGTCAACTCGGAGACCGTGCTGGTGGTACGCGCCTGTTCCTCCGAGAGTCCTTCGGCGGTATGGAGCAGGAATCCGCGATGCCGGTCCAAGGTCTCGATCAGGGCGCTGCGCTCGAAATCCGTTGACATGATGTGCCTTTCGTGGGGTGGGCGCCTGCTGGCCGGTGAGCACACCGTACGAATCCAACCGGACAGTTTTGGTCCGCTGACGCTGAACGGCGCCGGATCGGACTGCCGGCAAAGTAGATTTCCTCCATGACCACCGTGAACCGTTTCGCTTGGCTCGACGTGGCGCGGTGGGTCGCGTTGATTGCCATGTTCGTCGCCCACGTCGCGCCGTCTGTCGGGCGGGCTGATGTTGTCCTGGCCATGGGTGATTTCGTCGCGCTGGCGCTGTTCGCCACCACGATGGGCGCGGGCGCCCAACTGGGTATTGAGGGATACCGGCGGGCGCGCTCCCGGTCCGATATCGGCGGCTGGCTCGTGGGCTCGCTGGTGCGCGGAATCCTGTTGGTAATGCTCGGAATGCTGACGGAGGTCTTCGACGCCCAGATCGTGGGGGTTCTCGTTCACCTGGGTGTCCTAGCGGTGGTGATTTCGTGGGTCGTCTTGCTTCCGAGGGTCGGGGTAGCGGGCGTCGCCGTGGCCTCATTCGCGGCCGCGCCGTGGATCATGGACCGACTGGGACCATCCCGGATGGAAGCGGCAGTTGAGGGCCAGGAATTTCTGGCCCGAGCACTCGACGTCCTGGGCGGGGGCGCCTACTACCGGTTGCCAGCCATGCTGGCATGGGCGTGCGTCGGCGTGTTGATCGTGCGCTGGTGGCGCCGCTCGGCTGACTCTCGGACGCAGGTCCTTTCGGTGGCCGTCGGGACCAGCGCGTTTGCGGTCTTCCTTGGGCTTCTGCAAGTGGCCAGGGTGATCGACGTGACGCCGTACGACGGGTCCTACTTTCAGATCGCGCTCAGCGGGTCTCTGTGCGCCGTGATCATGACCGCAGCGATCGCCTTGGTGGGCGAGGGTTCGCAGTGGGCGGCTCCGTTGGCCACCGCAGGCTCCATGGCGCTGACGCTTTACGTCGCGCAGCACGCCTTCCTCGGCTGGTGGGTGCGCAATGGCAGCAGCGACGACACGTGGGTGACGCTGCTCATCCTCACGGTCGGAGGCACTCTCGCTGCTGTGGGGTGGCGCATGCTGCCGTTGCCGGCAGTGCTGTCCCGGGGCCTTCTTGACGGGCCGGTGTCTTGGGCGTCAAATGCAGCGCGTGATTCGGTCTCAGCCCCGAACCGTCCGGCGGCGTGAGCGCGGTTGACAGGTTCGACACCAAAACAGGTTCCGACCCGACAAAACCTGCGTGGACACTGGACGCCCACAGACCAAGCAGGGCTGTTCAGCGCGGCGGTAGACGTACACCTGGCCGCCATGGGCATCGACGCGTGGCGCGCGACCGGTCGCCTCGGGGGAGTGCTCCGGGTAAACTGTGTCGATGCGGCCGTCGCGTACGCCGAGCGGCATGAGCTCGACGAAGTCGTCCCATAGCGCCTCAAACTCGTGGCGGCGCAGGAACTTTCCCGCCATGAACGGGTCAATCCCGTGTCGGTAGAGCGCCTCGGCACGATAGATGTTTCCTACCCCGGCAAAAATCTTCTGATCCATGCACAAGGACGCGATCGGCGATCCGGACCGATGGATGCGTTCCCAGGCACGCTCGGGATCGGCATCGGCACGTAGCGGGTCTGGTCCGAGGGCCGCCGTGATCGCTGCCACCTGCGTCGGACTCTTCAGTTCGCACACATTGGGTCCGCGCAGATCCATCGTCCACGGTGGCTGCTCCGTCGAGAGACGCCAGCGAATCGCCCCGATCTCCTCAGGTGCGTGATGGTCGGTGAAGAAGAACTTTCCCAGCAAGCCGAGGTGAATGTTGACTCGTTCTTCTAATCCGGCGAAGCCGACGAACAGGTGCTTGCCGTATGCCTCCGCGCCCGCGAACTCACGCCCGTCAACATCTTCGGCCGCTGCGAATTTGCCTTGTGGGCTTGAGGATCGGACCACTTGACCGGTCAGGTGGGCGTTCAGCGTGTGGCTGATGCGGTGTAAGACATGTCCCTCGGGCACGCTCGGACGTTATCGCGCGGCGGCCTGCGTGTCCGCACCCGCCTCGACGGGCGCATCTGGGCGTCGGGTCGCCATCGGCACGAAGAGAGCCGCGGCGCCGAGGCAGAGCCCGCCGGCGACGTACCAGGCCAGGTCATACGTTCCGAGTTGGTCGCGGACAACTCCAGCAAGAACCGCAGCTGCGGCCGCACCGAACTGGTGGGCGGCGAAAATCCAGCCGAAGACGATGGCGGCGCTGCCTCCGAAGTGCTCTCGCGCCAAGGCCATGGTCGGCGGGACGGTCGCGACCCAGTCGAGGCCGTAGAACAGGATGAAGACCAGCATGTTCGGGCCGACACTGTCACCGAACAGGCTCGGGAGGAGGAAGAGGGACAGGCCACGCCCGAGGTAGTAGATGCCCAAGAGCAGAGCGGGATTCACTCGGTCGGTGAGCCAGCCGGAGAAGATCGTCCCGACGACGTCGAAGATGCCAATGAGGGCCAGAAGTGATGCGGCGACCGGTTGTGCCATCCCATGGTCGTGCGCTGCCGGGATGAAGTGCGTGCCCACCAGGCCGTTGGTGCTGGCCCCGCAAATCGCAAAGGTCCCGGCGAGCAACCAGAAAACGGGAGACTTTGCTGCCTCGCGCAGCGCTCGAATCGCTAGCCCGGCGGCACCGCTGGCGACCGGCGGGGGAGCCACCGGCTCGGAATCCGCCGCGCCGTAAGCCGCCACGCCAATGGAACTCGGGTGGTTGTGCATCATGACCAGGACAAGAGGCACAACTGCGAGAGCGACAGCGGCAACGACTCCGGCCGACCACCGCCACCCGTAGACGTCGGCGAGCCAGGCCAGTACGGGCAGGAAGATGAGTTGCCCGGTCGCGCCCGCAGCGGTCAAAACTCCGCTCACCAGTCCACGTCGTGTGACAAACCAGCGATTGACGACGGTGGCGACCAGCGCCATCGACATCGCGCCCGTGCCCAGGCCGACCAGCACGCCCCAGAACAGGATTAGCTGCCAGGAGGTCGTCATCCAGAGGGTCAGTCCGGAGCCGAGGCTGACCAGCAAGAGCGCCGAGGCAACCACGCGGCGGATGCCGAACCGCTCCATGAGCGCGGCCGAGAAGGGCGCCGTCAGTCCGAAGAGGAGAAGGTTGATGGAGACGGCCGACCCAATCAGCCCGTGCGACCAGCCGAACTCACGGTGGAGCGGATCCATGAGAACGCCTGGGGTGGAGCGAAATCCGGCAGCACCAATGATGGTCAGACAGGTTGCGGCGGCAACCCACCACGCGGGATGGATGCGAGTGAAGGTCCGGCTGGTCACGGTATGCATCATCGGGGTCGAGGGCGACAAACGCTAGTGGCCGCACTGATCGACTGAGTTGCCGCCGCTGGCATACCGCCGCAGGTTCGCTGGTACGGATCTAGCGAGCTAACCTCCAGCCCTATGGCCAAGCGCGTTCCCGAGGGTCCGGCACCTGACCCCGCCGTTCAGAAGTTGCGCGTCCAGTACGCCAAGCGCGGACGCCTCCGCTTCACCTCGACCAGAGACTTCCAGCGCGCCCTGGAGCGGGCGTTGCGACGCGCGCAGGTACCAATGGCGTACTCCGCGGGCTTCCACCCGCACCCCAAAATCTCGTACGCGAACGCCGCCGCCACAGGTACCGCGAGTGAGGCTGAGTATTTCGAGATCCACCTGCGCGAGCAGCGTGAGCCCGCTGAGGTGAAACGACTACTGGACGAGGCACTTCCGCCCGGCCTTGACGTCGTCGCGGTGGTAGAAGCGCAGCCGGGAGCTTTGGCCGATCGGCTAGAGGCATCCCAGTGGTCGCTGCGGTTTGCGCCAGCGGATCAGCCGAAGTTGGGAGCGGCGCTCGCCGCCTTTGTCCAGGAGTCTGAGGTCGAGGTCACCCGCATGATGAAGAAGGGGCCGCGGACCTTTGACGTACGAAGCGCGGTCCTGGATTCCGAGCTCGTTGAGGCCGATGACGGCGCGCCCGAACTCCGCTTGGTGCTGCGCCACACCGTCCCGGCCGTACGCCCCGATGACCTGCTCAGCGGGCTCGCCTTGGTCGACGGTTTCGAGCCGACCCGACCGCCGCTGATCACTCGCCTCGCGCAGGGTCCGCTCGTCGAAGGCAACGTGGCCGACCCTCTCTAACGCCGGTCGAGCGCCCTGACGCCGGTCGAGCGCCCTGACGCCGGTCGAGCGTCCTGACGCCGGTCGAGCGTCCTGACGCCGGTCGAGCGTCCTGACGCCGGTCGAGCTTGTCGAGACCCGCTGACGCCGGTCGGGCTTGTCGAGACCTTCTTGCGCCGGTCGAGCTTGTCGAGACCTTCTTGCGCCGGTCGAGCTTGTCGAGACCCGCTCACGCCGGTCGGGCTTGTCGAGACCCGCTCACGCCGGTCGAGCTTGTCGAGACCTTGTGCTGTTGGGTGGTTTCGACACGGCTCGCGCTGGGGCGCTCGCCGGCTCAACCGGCGTAAGGGGGCTCGCGCTGGGGCGCTCGCCGGCTCAACCGGCGTAGGGGGCTCGCGTTGGGGCGCTCGCCGGCTCAACCGGCGTAGGGGGCTCGCGTTGGGGCGCTCGCCGGCTCAACCGGCGTAGGGGGCCGGCGTTGCCGTTGGGGCGCTCGCCGGCATACCCGTTGCGGCGCCGAAGACCGCCGAGGATGCCAGAAGGGACCCACCGATCAAGGTGCCCAGCAGGATGGCGCCGATCGCGAGAGGCAGCGAACCGGTGGCTGCGGCGATGGCTGCGCCGGTCAGAGGACCAAACAGGCTGATGCCCAGGTTGGCCCACAAGATCACTTGGTCGAAGCCGCCAAGCGGACGCGGTGGGTCCGATGTCAGCGTGAGTGGTGCCTCGGAATTCGTTGCGGTGGCGGACTTTTCGATGACAGCCGACATGACACTTCCTTTCGACGTCACGCAGCGAAGGTGACGCCATCCCTACGCCGGCATTACCCGGTCAGGTTCGGTCGGTCGGCGGACCGTGGTCTCCGCCCTCTCAGCCCGAGACATGCGTCGAGCTCCCGTAAGGACAACCCCGCCGTGGCGAGGACCCCGAAAAGGCTCGGCCAGCCTATCGGCGTGCTGCTGCACGACCCACTCGGTCGGCTGTGCCAGAATGGGTCACGGTCGTGCAGTGCACCACAGCGCCTGCGCGCCCCGACTGAGTCCCGACCGCGGGCCTGACACGACACACCTTTGTGCGATCAGGACACCTGCGCGGGTGGCCGTTCCGCATCATGCGCGAGGCCGCCAACGATGGACCGGCCGGCGCCAGGGATTGTGGCGGTGACGCGCTTAGCGCGAACTGGCCCTGACGTAGCAGCCGACTTCCGCCGGTGCCAGCGCGCACCTGCGGCTTCCCGCACCACGCGGGCGCGATGGCCAACCAGGCCCCGCTGTGGGCGCCCTCGTGTCTGAGTAGAAGGACGGGCCGAATGAGCCTCGACTTTTCCGACCAGAGTGATCCTGCCTCGGCAGGATCAGACAAGAAGACCGCTGAACCTGCCGCAGCGCCTGCCTTTGGGCTGATCTTCCAGGCACCCGACCCGCAAACCCGAGTCCCCGCTCGCGAGCCGGTCCGTGACGAGCCACTTCCTGAGCAAGAGAACCGTTCATCGGGGTCTCCCAAGGAGGACTCGTCCGATGGCCGATCGGCAGGTCGTCAGGAGGCCAAGGACACGAAGGCCGCCAAGGGCAAAAAGGGCGACAAGTCCAAGAGAGCGTCCAAGGCCAAAGACACCGATGGTGGCGGTGACGCCGCACCAGGTGCGCCGTCGGAGTCCTCCGACGAGGACGACCAGAACGCAGAAGGCGGCAACCGTCGGCGCCGGGGCGGCCGCGGCCGTACGCGCAAGGATGCTGATGCTGGGGACCACGAGGCCCAGGACAGCGCCGATGACGGGTCAGGCGACAACGACTCCAGCGAGTCAGCAGATGGGGATAGCGACGGGGAGGGCAATGGCTCGCGTCGGCGTCGTCGGCGCCGTCGCGGTGGTTCAGGCGCAGGCGAGTCTGATGACCCGCCGGGCACCGTGACCAAGGTGCGTGAAGCCCGAAAGCCGCGCGACGAAGTGACCTCGATCAAGGGGTCAACACGCTTGGAGGCCAAGCGTCAACGTCGCCGCGAAGGCCGCGAGGCTGGCCGCCGCCGTACGGTCATCACTGAAGCTGAGTTCCTGGCGCGTCGGGAGAGCGTCGAGCGCACGATGGTGGTGCGCGAGCGCGAGGGCCGCACCCAGATCGGCGTCATGGAAGACGACGTTCTCGTCGAGCACTATGTCTCTCGCGAGAGCCAGCAGGCCTCGATGGCTGGCAACGTCTACCTCGGTCGGGTCCAAAACGTGCTGCCGAGCATGGAAGCCGCCTTCGTCGACATCGGCCGTGGCCGCAACGCGGTGCTCTATGCCGGCGAAGTCAACTGGGACGCCGCGGGCATGGAAAGCAACCAGCCCAAGCGCATCGAGAACGCACTCAAGTCTGGTGAGACGGTCCTGGTGCAGGTCACCAAAGACCCCATCGGTCACAAGGGCGCACGGCTGACCTCGCAGATCTCGCTGCCGGGGCGGTACCTCGTCTATGTGCCGAACAGTTCGATGACCGGCATCTCTCGCAAGTTGCCCGACACCGAGCGCTCCCGGCTGAAAAAGATCCTCAAGGAGGTCGTTCCCGAAGACGGTGGCGTCATCGTCCGTACGGCCGCCGAGGGGGCGAGCGAGGAAGAACTGCGCGCCGACGTCGAGCGGCTGGTGAAGACCTGGGAGCAGATCCAGAAGAAGGCCGGATCCAGCAAGGCGAGCGCGCCGTCCCTCCTGCAGGGTGAGTCCGAAATGACCGTGCGGGTGATCCGCGACGTGTTCAACGAAGACTTCAGCAAGCTGATTGTGTCGGGCGATTCCGCCTGGACGCAGATCAGCGACTATGTCGACTCGGTGGCCCCCGACCTCAAAGACCGTCTGCAGAAGTGGACGGGTGAGAAAGACGTCTTTGCGGTGAACCGAGTGGACGAGCAGTTGGCCAAGGCCATGGACCGCAAGGTCTGGTTGCCCTCTGGCGGGTCGCTCATCATCGACCGCACCGAGGCCATGACTGTCGTCGACGTCAACACGGGCAAGTTTGTCGGTTCGGGTGGCAACCTCGAAGAGACAGTGACCAAAAACAACATTGAGGCTGCGGAGGAGATCGTCCGCCAGCTTCGGCTCCGCGACATCGGCGGCATCATCGTGGTCGACTTCATCGACATGGTGCTGGAGGCCAACCGCGACTTGGTGGTCCGTCGACTCCTGGAATGCCTCGGTCGCGACCGCACCAAGCACCAGGTGGCGGAAGTCACCTCGCTTGGTCTGGTCCAGATGACCCGCAAGCGCGTGGGCAGCGGGCTGATCGAGATCTTCTCTGAGCCGTGCGAGCACTGCGCTGGTCGCGGTCTCGTCATCCACGACAAGCCGGTGGAGAAGTCTGGCGGACAGAGTGGTGGCAGCAACGGCGGAAGTTCCACCGGTCGGCGCAAGGGCCGAAAGGGCGCCAAGCAGAACGATTCGGGAACCCCGGCGAATGAGCCGCCGGCTCAGGACAAGACCGACTCCAACGGTCGTACGCCCGCACAGATCGCCGCAGCCGCGCACGCCGCCGCGGTGTCCGCAGAGGACAAGAACCACACCGCCAAGGAACCGGGTCGTCAGGACGTCGAGGCGCCAGAGCCGCAGGCGGTAGCGCCCGAGGCGAAGACGCCAGAGCAGACCATGGTTGATGTCGAGCCTGCGCCAACCCCTGCAGCGGAAGCTCCGGTCGATGACCCTGCTCCGGCCCGTCGCGCTCGACGTCGACGCGGTCGAGTCGTCGCTCCAGCCGGCCCGCCGCCCGCGAGTTTGGAGAAGGCGGACGATGGCGGGTAATGTTGAACCTCGGTGCGCTGATTCTCGGAGGCTTCGATCACGTCGGAGCCAGGCCGCAGAAAGTTGGCGTCACCCCCACACTTTCGATCAGTGGCGGACGAGCGCGCTGAACGATGATCCGGAACGACGAGAGAAGTGAGACGCAACGTGTACGCGATCGTTCGCGCAGGCGGCCGCCAGGAGAAGGTTTCCGTTGGTGACGTACTGGTAATCGACAAGGTCAAGACTGCTGCCGCTGGCGACAGCATCGACCTCACGCCCCTGCTTCTCGTGGACGGCGAGACGGTGACTAGCGACGCTGACAAGCTCGCCAAGGTCACGGTCAAGGCCGAGATCGTCGAGGCCACCAAGGGTCCCAAGATCACGATTATCAAATACAAGAACAAGACCGGCTACCGCAAGCGCCAGGGGCACCGCCAGCCCCTGACCCGCGTCAAGGTCACGTCGATCGACGGCATCTGAGGAGTAAAAGATGGCACATAAGAAGGGTGCGTCCTCGACCCGTAACGGTCGCGACTCAAACGCACAGCGACTCGGAGTGAAGCGCTTCGGCGGCCAGCGGGTCGGCGAAGGCGAGATCATCGTCCGTCAGCGCGGAACCCACTTCCACGCCGGAAACAACGTCGGCCGTGGTGGAGACGACACGCTGTTCGCCCTGACCGCTGGTCAGGTGCAGTTCGGGCAGCGCAAGGGCCGCAAGGTGGTTGACATCGTCGTCGCCGAGACGGCCGACGCGTCAGCCTGACCGAGGCAGACTGAACATTCCCTCGAGGGGGCGGGCCGCTCGGCCCGCCCCCTCGAGGCATCCCAGAACCAACACACCCAAGGAAGTCTGATGGCCAGCCAGTTCGTCGACCGGGTCGTACTCCAGGTCGCAGCCGGTAACGGCGGCCACGGGGTGGCGTCGGTGCATCGTGAGAAGTTCAAGCCGCTGGGTGGACCGGACGGCGGCAATGGCGGCCGAGGCGGCGACGTCGTGCTCGAAGTCAGCCCTCAGTCCACCACCCTGCTCGACTACCACCACCGGCCGTTCCGCAAGGCAACCAACGGCGCGCCCGGCGGTGGCGACGAACGCAACGGTGCCGACGGCACTGATCTGGTACTGGCCGTGCCGGAAGGCACCGTCGTCAAGACTCGTGATGGTGAAGTGCTGGCCGACCTGGTGGGCGCCGGGACTCGGTTTATCCCGGCTCGCGGGGGCCGTGGCGGGCTAGGCAATAAGGCGCTGGCCTCACCTCGTCGGAAGGCGCCCGGCTTCGCACTCCTGGGTGAACCCGGCGAGACCGCCGACATCATCCTGGAATTGAAGACCCTGGCCGATGTGGCCCTCATCGGGTTTCCCTCAGCAGGCAAATCCAGCCTCGTGTCGGTCGTGTCGGCAGCCCGTCCCAAGATCGCCGACTACCCGTTCACCACGCTGGTTCCTAACCTCGGCGTCGTGACCGCCGGCGAAGAGCGCTACACCATCGCCGATGTGCCGGGGCTGATCCCCGGAGCCAGTGAAGGCAAAGGGCTCGGCCTGGAGTTCCTGCGCCACGTGGAGCGCTGCTCGGTGCTCGTCCACGTGGTCGACTGCGCCACGCTCGAGCCTGGCCGCGACCCGATGACCGACCTTGAGGTTATCGAGCAGGAGCTGGCCGCGTACGTCCCGGACGCCTCACTCGGCGGCCGACCTCTCGCCGAGCGCACCCGCATCGTGGTGCTCAATAAGGCCGATGTTCCTGACGCCCAGGAACTTGCCGAGATGGTTCGCCCAGATCTGGAAGAGCGCGGCCTCGAAGTACACATCATCTCGGCGGTCGCCCACATGGGCCTGCGCGAGCTGACGTTCGCGCTCGCCAAGCATGTGGCGGCCGCCCGAGCAGAACGAGAGTCGGACATCGTTCCGCAGCGGACCGTCCTGCGCCCACGCGCTGTCGACGACCGTGGATTTGAGGTCAAGCGGGAGAACACCTCCGATGGGGAGCTGTACCGGGTGATTGGCGATCGCCCCACTCGATGGGTCCGCCAAACCGACTTCGGCAATGACGAAGCCGTGGGCTATCTCGCCGATCGCCTTGGGCGACTCGGCGTTGAGGACGCCTTGTTCAAGGCGGGAGCGGTCGCCGGTTCGACAGTGTTGATCGGACCTGCCGACAACGCAGTGGTGTTCGACTGGGAGCCGACCTTGCAGACCGGCTCGGAACTCCTCGGTGCCCGCGGTACCGATTTGCGCCTGGACGAAGACCATCGACCCACGCGGGCCGAGCGGCGCGAAGAATTCCACCATCGCAAGGACGCGCAACGAGAAGCTCGCGAGGACCTTGCCGCTGAGCGACGCGCGGGCATCTGGACAGAGCACGATTCAGGCGATGACGTCGAGTGATTCAGCGGGGGCCTACCCTGCTGATGTGAGCTCTCTGGCCATGGACCGCAGCGCGATTCGCCAGGCTCACCGCGTCGTCGTCAAGGTGGGCTCGAGTTCGCTGACAGCCGCCACGGGTGGTCTTGACGCCGAACGCGTCGGCGCTCTCGTCGATGTGCTCGCGCGACGCCGTTTGGCAGGCGCCGAGGTCATTCTGGTCTCCAGTGGCGCGATCGCCGCGGGTATGAGACCGCTCGGCCTCACCGTCCGTCCAGGCGACCTGGCTACCCAACAGGCGGCAGCCAGCGTCGGTCAGGGCGCGCTCATGTCGGCCTACTCAGATGCATTCGCCCGGCACGAGTTGCCAGTCGGTCAGGTGTTGCTGACCGCAGATGATGTTGCACGACGCCGGCAATACACCAACGCCCGTCGCACCCTCGAACGCCTCCTTGAGCTGGGGATGGTGCCGGTCGTCAATGAAAACGACACGGTCGCCACCCATGAAATTCGGTTCGGCGACAACGACCGTCTCGCAGCCCTGGTCGCGCACCTTCTGGACGCTGACGCGCTCGTTCTTCTCTCAGATGTTGATGCCCTCTATGACGGGCCGCCGGGTCAAGCAGGCTCGCACCGCATCGAATTGGTCACCGGCAGTGCAGATTTGGACGGGATCGAGATCGGGACGTCCGGGAGCCAAGTTGGTACCGGCGGAATGCAGACCAAGGTGGAGGCGGCCGCTATCGCTACCTCTGCCGGCGTACCGACGGTGCTCGCGGCCGCGCCCGCTGCTGGAGCCGCGCTGGCGGGTGAGGATGTCGGCACGTTGTTCTTGCCCACCGGCCGTCGTGGGCGCGCTCGACGTCTGTGGTTGGCCCATGCCACGACGGCTAGCGGGCGGCTTGTCCTTGATGACGGGGCGGTCGAGGCGATCACCCAGCGCGGTAGGTCGCTTCTGCCCGCGGGAGTCGTGGCCGTCCACGGGCGTTTCCACCCCGGCGACACGGTCGACTTGGTGGACAGCGCTGACCAGACCATCGCGCGCGGTTTGGTGAACTACCCGAGCGTGGAGATCCCCGCCATGCTGGGCCGCAGTACCCGGGACTTGGCGGCCGAACTCGGACCCGAGTACGAGCGCGAGCTCGTCCACAGGGATGATCTGGTCGTGCTGCAGACGAGGAAACGCTGATGACTCCACGCGACGATCCGACGCAGCCAGATCCACCTGAGGATTCTCCTGGGGACCCCGATCCAGAGCAGCCAATGGCCGATGCCGCACCAGAGGACCTGAAGGACGACAGCCCACCGGAGTGGTGGGAAGACCCTCGGATGCCGTGGCAGGGCAAGCCGACTACCGCAGACAAGAGATGCTGGGCGGCTTTCATGCTGCTGGGTGTCTATGGCCTGGTGATGGTTCCGCTGCGACCACTCATCCTGGGCATGAGCACCTACGCGTTAGCGGCGATCAGCGGCTCGACCGTCGCGATGGTCGATATCGGTGCCGGCCTCAAACTGGGTGGTGAACCGCACTGGTGGTTCTGGCTGGTGGTGGCCAGTTTGTCGGTGATGAAGTTCGACTGGATCTTTTGGTGGGCGGGTCGCCTGTGGGGTCACGGCATGATCGAAGTCATTGGCGGACGCTCCCGATGGGCGGCCAAGATGGGCCGGCATGCGGAGCGTCTTGCCGAGCGCTTTGGAGGGCTCGCGACGTTCCTGGTGTGGGTCGTCCCCTTGCTGCCAAGCGCGGTGGTCTTCGTCTTTGTCGGAATGTCGAAGATGAAGTTGCGCACGTTCTTGATCATCAACTTCATCGGTGCGTTCACGAATCGCGCCATTTACATGTATCTCGGATACCGGATCGGTGAGCCGGCCAAGGACGTAGTGGACGTCATTCAGAAGTACAGCCTCTATATCTCGATCGTCTTGATCGTCGTCATCGTCTTCAAGAGCGTGCGCAGCAGTCGGCGACCGCAGACCACTGAAACGGCACCGCCAGAGACGTCATGACGAGCAGAGTCCTGGTGACCGGCGCGGCCGGATTCTTGGGCGCTGAGATGATCCGGCAGTTCGTGTCAGCAGGAACGGACGCGGTGGGAACAACCTTTCGACGCCCGGCGCAGGTTCCGATACCCACGGTGAAGATCGACCTCCGAAACGCCGTGGCGAGCCAGGAACTGGTCGCAGAAGTTCGCCCGACGTTGGTGATCAACGCCGCCTACTCCAGCGCGGACTGGGAGATTACCGCGGTCGCGCCGGCCCACCTGGCCACGGCCGCACATGCGGTCGGTGCCGACTTTGTGCAGGTCTCCAGCGACGTGGTCTTCGCCGGGGGACCGGAGCGCTACACCGAGGACTCAGCCCCGTGCCCGGTCAATGCGTACGGCGCGGCCAAGGCGGCCGCGGAGGTTGCCGTACGTGCGTGTCACCCGGGGGCCACCATCGCCCGAATCTCGCTTCAGATGGGCACCCTTGAAGGGCACATCGAACGGTTCGTGCATGAGGTTGTCACCCACAAGCGAGACGGGGTGTTCTTCACCGATGACGTGAAGTACCCCGCTCATGTGGCCGATACCGCGCGGTGTCTGAGAGAACTTGCGGGCCGCCCTGGCATGTTTCATCTGCCGGGAGCCGATGCCTGCAACCGATTCGAACTCGCTGAGTTGGTGTGTGCGCAGTACGGCTGGCCCACGGACCGACTCCGCCCGGGATCGAGGCTGGAGGCAGGCATCCCCGGACCCGCACAGGTCCACCTCGACGGAACGCGGACGCTGGCCGCCCTGCAATCGCCCATGCGTGGCGCACGGGAGTTCCTGAGTCCGGACACCTAGGAAGTCTGTACGTTCACCGTCGTAGTCTGCGAGGCATGAACGCTGAGGCCGCCGACCGCGTCCGTACTGCCGCTCTCGCTGCGCGCACTGCCAGCCGTGAGCTCGCACTCCTGCCGCGTGCCGACAAGGACCGAGCGCTTGAGGTACTCGCCAATGCGGTGAAGAGCGCATCAGAGCGCATCCTGGCCGCAAACTCAGAAGACATCACACGCGGTGAGGCCGGCGGGTTGCGTGCCAATCTGGTGGATCGGCTTCGGCTGACCCCCGACCGCGTCGATGCCGTGGCTGAGGCATTGCGGTCGCTGGCCGCACTCCCGGATCCGGTGGGGGAGATCGTGCGTGGCAGCACTCTGGCCAACGGCCTGGAAATTACCCAGGTTCAGGTCCCCATGGGCGTCGTGGGCATGATCTATGAAGCCCGACCCAATGTGACTGTTGACGCGGCCGGGTTGGGTTTGAAGTCCGGCAACGCGATGATCTTGCGCGGGGGGAGCGCGGCCGCGAGTACCAACGCCGCGCTGGTCGGCATCTTGCGGGAAGCACTGGCTCAGTGCGAACTCCCCACTGACACCGTGCAATTGCTGGAAGGTGGCCGTGATGACGTCACCGCATTGTTGTCCGCTCGCGGCCTGGTCGACCTCGTGATCCCCAGGGGTGGAGCCGACCTCATCAAGACGGTGGTCAGCCAGGCAACGGTGCCGGTGATCGAAACCGGTGTCGGTAACTGCCATGTGTACGTCGACCGCGCCGCAGACCTCGACATGGCGCTGGCCATCACCCTCAACTCCAAGACTCACCGGCCGAGTGTGTGCAACGCCGCGGAGTCGCTTCTGGTCCACGAGGCGGTCGCCGATGAGTACTTGCCAAGGGTGCTTGGTGCGTTGGGCGAGGCTGGCGTACTCGTCCACGCGGATCCGAAGGTGGAAGCAGTCGCGCGGCAGGCGGGCGTGGCACACGATGCAGTCACCGACGAGGACTGGGGGAGTGAGCATTTGGCCCTGGAGATGAGTGTCGGCGTCGTGGGTTCGCTCGATGATGCGCTCACGCACATTGGCCGCTACGGAACGCAGCACACCGAGGCCATCGTGACGCAGGATCGCGCAGCGGCACGACGGTTCGTGGCAGAGATCGACGCCGCGGCAGTTCTCGTGAATGCTTCGACGCGATTTACGGATGGGGGCGAGTTCGGCTTCGGTGCCGAGATCGGGATCTCCACCCAGAAGTTGCACGCCCGAGGTCCCATGGCACTCAAAGAACTGACCACAACGAAGTGGGTCGTTCAGGGCGACGGTCAGGTCCGCGCCTAGGAGCGCTATCACGGGCGACTTGAGTTCGCTGGCGCCTCAAGGTCACAGTTCGGTTGAGATCGACTGGTAGTTTGCTGGGCTGTCCAAATCCTGGACTAACTTCGTGTTCTGGGAGCGCGAACCGTGGGCAACCTGGAGTTCGGTTCCCTTGATTGGGCAGATCAAAACTGAAGAACTGAGGCATTGGCATGGGCCGAACACATCCCAGCAGGGATCCGTCAGTCGACAGCGGCAGGAATGCTGTTGAGGAGAATCAGCGAAGTTTCGCCAGGCGAACTGTGGCGTGGGCAACCAAAGTGGTCGCCGTCGTGGCGCTCTCGGCGACTGGCGCCATCGCAGTACCAGGTACAGCCGCCGCAGCGGAAACTGATGAGTTAATCCAGAACAACGGAGCCGCTGGCCAGACTGGCGGCGGTCAGTATCAACCGCTGCAGTTCCCCTCAAGTCCTGAGGGTGGGTTGGTCGGCGTGCAGGCACCGTTCTTTGCTGCACACCGGGCCGATGGCGTCGAATTCCGCGCCGGTGACGACGCGCGCGCTCGGGTCAACTACAACGCAGCGGGAATCGTCGGCGTCACGGACCTCCCCGACTCCACGGTGACAGCGTCGAACTTCTCGATCATCGATATCGACTCCAAGACCTACGAGTTCGATATCGAGGTTTTCGACTCAACTAACGCTCCGGTTGCTCCCGCCAATGTGCAGGTGGACTTCATCCCGAGGTCCGCGCCCGAGAGTCGAATGACATATGCCGCGACAGACAACGGCGATGGCACTATGCACATCTCGATGGTCGACAGTGCGCCGCCAACGGCTGGCGCGACCGATCACTCCACCACCGTGACGATTAGTTCGACGGCGGGGCTTGCGGGACGAGTTGCGTACAGCAACTTCAGCAACATGACCTGGTCGAACGACTTGGTGCGGTTCTCGGCTTCGCGAGTCGTGACCACCCCCGATGCGGCGACTCCGCCGACGGCGAATCCAGACACGGGCACGACCCCCCAGAACACTCCCGTGACCGTCCCGCTGACGGAGAACGACACACCGGGCGACGCCCCGATCGATCCTGCGCTGACGACCTTGCTGGACGACGCGGGCAATCCGGTTGACACCCGGACGATTCCAGACGTCGGGACGTTCACGGTCGACGATTCGGGCAACGTGGTGTTCACCCCATTGCCGGAGTTCACGGGCACCACCCCGGCAGTGCCGTACCGGATCACAGACGAGAATGGTGAGACGGCTGATTCGACGGTGACGGTGACAGTGACTCCGACGGCAGCTGACCCGCCAGTCGCGAGCCCGGATTCGGATACCACTCCGCAGGGCACTCCGGTGGATGTGCCGTTGTTGGACAACGACACCGCGGGCTCTGCTCCGATCGACCCTGCGCTGACGACGTTGCTCGACCCGGCTGGTAACCCCGTTGATGAGTTGACGGTGCCGGGTGAGGGCACGTACACGGTGAATGATCAGGGTGTTGTGACGTTTACTCCGCTTCCTGATTTCACGGGTGAGGCGACTCCGGTTCCGTATCGGATCACGGATGAGAATGGTGAGACGGCTGATTCGACGGTCGCTATCACGGTGACGCCGCAGGATGCTGTCCCGCCGGTGGCGAACCCGGATGAGGGTACGACGCCGTTGAATACGCCGGTGGATGTGCCGTTGTTGGATAACGACACTGCTGGTGATACTCCGATTGTTCCTGGTGAGACCACGTTGTTGGATGGCGCTGGTGAGCCGGTGGATGAGGTGACGGTCCAGGATGTGGGGACGTTCACGGTCAACGATGAGGGTGTGGTGACGTTCACTCCGGTGGATGGGTTCACGGGTACGACTCCTGCTGTTCCTTATCGGATTTTTGATGAGGATGGGGATTCGGCTGATTCGACGGTGACGGTGACGGTGGAGCCTGGTGCTGAGCCGGTGCCGCCGGTGGCGAACCCGGATTCGGAGACAACGCCGCAGAACACTCCGGTGACGTATGACCCGAATGCCAATGATGATGGTGTGGATTCGGATATTGATCCGTCGCAGAACACGTACCTGGATGAGAATGGTGACCCGACGGATACGGTCACTGTGCCTGGTGAGGGTGTGTGGACGATCGAGTCTGATGGTCAGTTCACGTTTACTC